>QVQE01000104.1 GCA_003584865.1 Methylococcales bacterium | reverse complement strand
ATTCCTAATCAAGATCAACTTTTTCTGGATTTGGCATGTCCATTATGTAAAGACGTTAATCGATATCAAGTAAAAGGCGTTATTATGTCTTCTGATCCAGAAGCAGGATTTTTATTAAACGATGAATTTCCTTGTGTCTCCTGCGGACAGGATGTTGAATTTGAATTGACGCCCATGGCGACGATGATGCTAGGTGTGAAATTGCTTGGACATCAACTTAGCGCAAAAGCGGGGAGTGAAGAAAATGATCAATTTAAAATTATCAATTATACCAGTGACGGCTATGATATGCCGCTTGCAAAGGGCTTGGCTTTAAAACGCAACTATTTGGCTAAACATCCAAACGATGTTCAACAGTGGCTTAGTTTGGGCAATTTACTATCCCATCTCAATCGTCCCAAAGAGACACTTGCTGCCTTTCGTAAGGCTCATCAAATTGAACCTAATGCAGTCGATGTAAGTCTTGCTTTAGCTATAACACTTAACAATAATCAGCAGGAAACTGAAGCTTGGGAGGTCATGCAAAAAGCATTAATACGGATGCCAAGCAGGAAGTTATTAATGTCTTTTCCTGATTTTAATGAGGAGTTTGTTGGGCTTTACAACTATCTACGAAAAACATTAGGCAAATATGACTTGCCTCCGCTGCTTCCTTCGGCACTAAACTCATCGAAAAAAACGGGTCGTAACGAAAGTTGCCCCTGCGGTAGTGGCAAAAAGTTTAAAAGGTGTTGTGGTCAATAGATTGTAAATTGATGGGCTTATCATATTAAAAATCGACATTCAATATAATGGGTCTTGTATTGCTTACTATATATTTCAACTTAATCCCTATTGGCTCTACACGTCAATACGTAACCGTTTGTTAAAATATCACTGATTGTCTATTGGCGGTTTTTAAAAAATATGTTAGAGTTTGGCTAAAATTAAACGACACACTCATCATAATGTTGCCTGGAAATGGCAATGTAATAATCACAATAACATGCGTATTTTTTATTAAAGTCTAAGTCATTCTTTAGTTAGTGTGATAGCGGGCTTAGACTACTTAAATTAGAGCCGAAACATGCAATCTGCTATTACATCGCCGCAAGAATCCGGTCATCAGGACGTTGCTCCTTCAGAGGTATCGGAAAACACGCCAGCCTTGCCAGCTATCAACCCAGCCAAAAAGCAAAACTTTGCCCCCTCATCCGAGTTACCGACTCAGTTGGGGCCATTGGAAATCAAATATGATTTTAACGATGGTTGTCGGGTAGTTTTGCCCGAGGGACAATGGCGGGTCAGGCTATCCGATATCGATACCGGCAATATCGTCTTTGAAACGAACCTGGCCAATGGCCGTATTAATAGTACCAAACGTTATTTCGTCCGCTATCGCATTGAGGTCTGGGTCGATGGACAACCGGTATTCAGTCATGAATATGCGGCAGAGGGCCACGAAGTTCTGGTGCAACTCCCGGTAGGAACGCTTGGCGACACCATCGGCTGGTTGCCTTATGCCGTTAAATTCCAAGCTTTGCATAACTGTCGGCTGAGCATTGTTATGGCCGAACAGCTGATTCCGTTGTTTAAAGACGCCTATCCTGACATCACCTTTTTGACGCAAGCACAAGTCAAACCAGAGCGTTATTATGCAACCTACCGAATCGGTCTGTTTTTTGATGATGATGCCACTATCTTTCAGCCTTGCGATTTCCGGTTAGTCGGTCTGCATCGTACTGCCGGTTATATTCTTGGCGTAGACTCTACAGAACGGCGACCGCTTATCAAGCTGAGCGATGACAGCCGACCTATTGCAGAACCTTATGTCTGTATTGCCACGCAAAGTACCACTCAGTGCAAGTACTGGAACAATCCGGGCGGCTGGCGGGAGCTGGTCAGCTTTTTAAAGGCTCAAGGCTATCGGGTGATTTGCCTAGATCAGAAACCGGTGCATGGCTTTGGTATCGTCTGGAACCACATCCCCCATGGCGCAGAAGACCAGACCGGTGATCGTCCGTTATTGGAGAGAGCTCGCTGGCTGAAGCATGCCGACTTTTTCATTGGACTGAGTAGTGGCTTGTCTTGGTTGGCTTGGGCTATGGAGGCGCCCGTAGTGTTGGTCAGTGGCTTTACTCACCCCACTACCGAATTTGATACACCTTATCGAGTGATTAATTACCACACGTGCAATAGTTGCTGGAACGATGTGCGAGTGCGTTTTGACCATCAGGATTTTCTCTGGTGTCCAAGGCACAAAGACACCCCCAGACAATTTGAATGTACACGATTAATAACAGTGAGTGCGGTTAAAGCCGTTATTCATAAAATACCCGGCTTTAATATGACTAGCACTATTACTAGAGTTTATGCACAATAAGCAAAATAGGTATACGATGTAACTATAGTGGATCCCAAAATCAGGACAATAGATTAAGATATACCCTGTCATGAAAAAAGGTCAGAAAATGAGTGAAAGCAAACGTAAGGTATTTACTGGGGCACAAAAAGCCAAGGTTGCATTAACGGCGATTAAGGGTTTGAAAACCATCAACGAGATTGCACAGGAATTCAGTGTACATCCAACACAAGTGAATCAATGGAAAAAGGAGTTGATGGATAATGCCGGTAGCCTATTTGAAGGTAAACGAGGACCGAAACCGACTAATGAGCAAAGCAATCCTGATCGGTTGTACGCAAAAATCGGGCAATTGAATATGGAACTGGATTGGCTTAAAAAAAAGTCTGGGATCAGCCTGTAAAAGAGCGGCAATCATGGATAAAGCCATCGGATGAACTGACTGTGTATCGATTAATTCAGGCAGACCTAATTCGTCAATCATACCGGCTACGAGACCCAAGTGATCTAAATTGGAACTGCTATAAGGGGATTCTGACATCATGGATTATCTCCAAAATCTATAATTCAAGGGTGTCAGTTTAAATCAATTTTTACCTCAGGTGGATGCGGAATGTCGGGTATAACCTAACCTAACCGTGACCGGAACCACAGCAGCCGATAAGATAACTGACACCGTTAATAGCTATGCCACGCTGACCGGCGGCGCGGGGGTTGATACCTTTAACGTAACCGGTACGGATACCATTACCGACTTGGGTAATGGGGGGCGGACATAGTTAAGATAGCCGCAGGCGGGTCAGTCAATGCAACCTTGGCAGCGACCTGGAATGCAAACGCTACCAACTCGAATGCAGCAGCAACTGCAGCAAATGTCATCGTGAATTCAAATGGCTTTAATATCAACGTGAAGGCGGCAACCGGCGCTGATGGCTGGACACTCAACGCCACCGGCACCGGTACCACCAGCCTAACCGGTTCTATCAATAATGACACCATTAACGGCAATGCCGCCGGTGGCTTAACCATCAATGGGGCAGGGGGGGGCACAGATACCCTGGTTCTGGGAACCCACACCCGTGCCGATACCATTTATTTAGTAGCGAATGCGCTGGAAAACATAACCGGTTTTGGCAGTTCAACCGGCACCGTGGCAGACAAACTCAATGTAACGGCAACCGGTAATGCGCTAGCCGGCCTTACTTTAAAAAATGACACTGCGCTGGCCACCAACAATACGGCATTAGCCGCTAACTCTTCGGGGCTAGTGTTTGCACATGCCGATGCTGGAACGGCATTAACAGACGCAACGGCAGCCGCTTTATTTTCAGATGTACAAGCCGTCGGAAAATATGCTATTGCCCCAGGCACTGGCCTCGAGTTACTGATTGAAACCGGCGCCACCACGACCAGTAATGTGGTCTGGGAAATAAAAGATACCGCCGGGGTGTTTACAGCGATTGAATTAACCGGAGTAACGGTTGTGGCGGGTCATAATCTGGCATTTACTAACTTCCATTAGTTTTTGGTTACCACCGTCGTTAAATACTCTTTGACAAACTAAGACAAGCAGTCATATTATTCTTCGATGAGTGGATTTTATAGGGCAAAGCCCTTAGAAAAGCTTAAAATGATTTCCACGCATACTACAATAATAACCAATTAAATTCATATTAACTCAGGAGATACTAACATGCCAAAATACATTATAGAACGTGAAATTCCAGGTGCAGGCTCTTTAACAGCACAAGATTTACAAGGTATATCGCAAAAATCATGCGGTATCTTAAGTGACATGGGTCCAAAAATTCAGTGGGTTGAAAGCTACGTAACAGACGATAAGATTTATTGTGTATATATAGCGCCTGATGAAGCGACTGTTAAAGCACATGCGGAACAAGGTGGATTTCCGGCTAATCGTATTTCTCAAATTAAAGGCGTGATTGATCCCACCACTGCAGAAGCATAGTCTGTATAAGGACTATAAATGATTGGATATATTGAAAGTTATGACCCAATCACTCAAACAGGAGTCATACTCAGTGAAGAAAAAAGTTACCCGTTTCATTTAGATAACTGGGTTGCTCAAGTGCCCCCGGATACCGGTGATGATGTCAATTTTGAAATAGACGGAACTAATGCAGATAAGATCAACCTGGTAGGGGCTTACCTAAAACCTCCTACAGCCGTTAAATATAAATATGTGGCTTCTGCTTTGGCTTTGTTATTAGGTTTTGCAGGGATTCATCGATTCTACCTGGGCTTCTATTGGATAGGTCTTGGTCAGTTGGCTTTCACTGTCGCAACGGGCGGCTTTGGTGCCGTATGGGGTTTTATAGAATTTGTTCTACTGGTGTCCGGACATATCAATAAGGACGCTAAAAATAGACCCTTAAAATAGTTTTAAATCTGTGTAGAAAAGGATAAAACGAAAAAAGCTCTTGTAAAATAACAAGAGCTTTTCTGGCGATTAAAGAGTTATCGCTTATTTTGGAATAACATTAACAGCAGTTAAACCTTTTGGTCCCTTTTCGATGTCAAAAGTCACGGTTTGATTTTCAGTTAAGGTTTTAAAGCCTTCTCCCTGAATAACTGAGTGATGAACGAAGACATCTTCGCCGCCATCAGAAGGTGCTATAAAACCAAAACCTTTAGTGTTGTTAAACCACTTTACAGTGCCTGTTGCCATTTTGAAAAACTCCTAAAATAAATACTTACGGTTAACACAGAATTACAACATTGATAACCGGGACATCCTCGTTCAATATCTTTATTCTGTAGATGTAAATTGTACTTCTATTTTCGATTAGATGCTATTTATTGAAAGGTTTTGTACAAGCCATCAAGCACTAAGGCGTTTGGACTCACCACACCGATGACCTTTTTATTTTCCAGAACCGGTGCTCTGACCAGGTTATAGTTAGCAAAAAGACGGGAGCAATAGCGGATATCCATGTCTGGATGAACAGAAATAACCGGCTTACTCATAATTTCGTAGACATTAACTCTATCAGGAGCGCGGTCTCTTGCAAGTACATGTCGCGCTATATCACCCGAGGTGACCATGCCGTATTCATCGTTTTCATTGCGTTTGTTGACAATGAGCACGGCGGTTTTGAGCGTCTTCATTTTTATTAAAGCATCGGCTACTGTAGCAATGCCGTCAATGGTGCCGAAGTCGGTTTTCATGACATCTTTTACACGTATCAGGCCATGTATAGCAGTCATATTTTATCCCCAATTTCATGGGTTAGTTCTTCAACCTGACGCATTACACCAATGGCGTCTTCAACATCAATTTGAAACGCAATGCCAGTACCCGGTTGATTATCGAATTCTGCAACTTTAGCGATCTTCTCTAAGATGTGTCGACTGAGATGTTCTTCTACCAGGAATAACAAAACATCTCTGGGTGACTCTAAAGTTAGTCCAAAAAACGTTTTAGATTGAACCAAGCCTTCGCCACGGGCATGATTAATAACAGTGGCGCCTTTAGCACCGCTTTGGCGTGCGGCATTCAGTACGATATCGGTTTTATCGTCTTCGACAAAGGCAATAATTAATTTAAAATGCATAACTTTCCTCAGGGTTTTGATGAGAGTGATCGATTATTAATCCATTGCGCAATAAGAGCGTAACTCAAAACGGCAATGATAGGAAATAAGCTGGCAAATGCAAGTAAACCAAAACCATCCAGCAGTGGATTTCGGCCCGGAATGGCTTGAGCCAAGCCTTCACCTAATGCAGTCACTAAAGGCACAGTAACCATCGTTGTTGTTACTGTGCCAGAGTCAAAGGCAACGCCAATGATTGATTTGTGAACAAATGCAGTTTGTACAATGGCAATTATAAAGCCACTGATAATAAAAAAATAAAGTTCTGTGCCGGTAATGATCCGGAAAACACCTAAAGCCAAGCCAGAACCAAGTCCTATGGCAACCGCTAACCGTAACCCCAGTGCTCTAACCGTCCCCCCTGAAATTTGTTCAGCTTTAGTGGCAATAGCCAGTAAAGAGGGCTCAGCTAACGCGGCGGCAAAACCGATGCTTGCCGCAAAAACGTAGATCCAGGTATATACTTTCCAGTGTGTCGTCACTTCGAGAGCATGAACACCTAAAAAGTCAGGCATCGTTAGTTGAGAAATCATCAATTTTCCTAGTGGGAATAAAGCCATATTTAAACCTTCCAGAAAGAACACAATACCCAGCAAAACAAAAATAAAGCCGATCAGGATTTTACGGGGATTGGCTAGTGGTTTGCGAATAATAAATAATTGAAAACCAATAAGAACAATAGCAATAGGGAAAAAATCCTGGAAAGTATCAAGAAACTCCAGACGAAACTGAGATAGCCATTCAATCATATCAGTATTCCATACAGCATCACAAATATAACAGGCATTAATGATGCTAAAACAACCATTCCAAAGCCATCAGTCATCGGGTTTCTACCTTTGATTGCCGTGGCTAGGCCGACACCCAGCGCAGTCACTAAAGGCACCGTAATCGTCGAAGTAGCAAAGCTCCCAGAATCATAAGCGATGCCAACAATATGGGGCGGTGCAAAAGGCGTTATTAGAATGATGCAACTATATGCAAAGAAAATAGGGTAATAGACGGGCCAACCTCGAATAATTCTAAATACGCCAATTAAAAGCGCAAAACCGACTGATAGAGCCACGGTAATACGAAGACCGAGCGCATAATAATTTTTAGCCGTATCCGTTTGTTCAATGGCGTGTTGAACACTGGCAATAAGGGCTGCCTTTTTAGCCACAACTGATATCGCAGGCTCAGCAATGGCGACCGCAAATCCTAAGCAAAAAGCAAATGCCAATAACCATAATAAACTGCCTTTACGAGCAAAAGCGTAAGCCATTGACTCACCGAGTGGAAACAGGCTGAGTTCTAAACCTTGAATAAATAGTGTAAGACCCAAAATGACAAAGAATGTGCCAGTAATTAATTGGACAGCATTCGGCAATGGTTGGCGAATAATAAGAACCTGAAAAATAAGTATGACCGCAAATATGGGCGATAAATCAAAAAAACTGCTTATTAATTGATTAATAAAGCGATTATTTAACATTAGTATCCCAATGTTCCGAGAATTAAAAGATTTTGGAGTAAGTATGGCATTGATCTAGTCACTAACCCATTAACAATGAGTGTAATTATGTATCTATTCATCAGATATAAGCATCTATTTATATCGTTTTATCTATTTAAAAAACTACATTATGCTATCAACCAGCCTGAAAAGAACTGTTATTTACGTTAGATTTTTTCATAAAGGATTTTTTGTGTCTCGTCTCCTATCGACAGGGATGTTTTTGTGGCGGGCTATAAGGCCCGCTTTTTTTATTAGTGGTAGGAAGTAATCATAACTAATTATTGCTCAATAAGAACGTATTTTATGTCATTAAGTCATAATTAAACCTGGAATATTGTTTATGCCATTACAACATTTAGTTGAATATTTTAATGATCGGCTTGGAAGAGAGCATCGCTCCAGTTTTCGGCCTTTTATTCTTGAAGAAGGTACCGTTAGCGGGCTTTTTGGACCCATTCGAATCGGTAGTTCACTAACGCCCCTACGACAAACCTTGATGCCTACATCAATTGCGGGACATCTGGCTCAGATTACAGTGGCTCACAATAAAACCCAGCATTTATATGCCAATGAGATTGAACTATTATTAGCTAATAAGAGTTTACCGTCTGCTGACTTTGAGTCGATCATTAATTTTGATCGCTTATCGCGTACTGTACACATGCTAAACTATTTGGCTTTGATACACCTTGAAGGAACGTTATTTTTAGAAGTTGATCCTAGGCATATACTCGGCGTTAAACAGGATCATGGCGCTTACTTTGAAGAAGTTATTACCCAATGTGGTCTAGAAACAAAGAACGTTGTTATCGTTTTGTCCGTTAATAGTCAATATGCACCTTATTATCAAGGGCTGATTAATGGCTTAGATAATTATCATCGCAGAGGCTATCAAACCGCACTTAAATTTGATTATCTTGCGCCAGACAGTCAATCATTCAATTTGATAGAAAAAGTATCCCCCAATTACATTAGCCTATCCGCTCGAAATATGGAAAATGAGCATTATGATGATGCCTTATTTGAAAAGTTAGCCCGTTTGACGTCAAAGCTCTCAGCCTTTGGCAGCACGAGTATTTTGCAACAGGTTGATGGAAAAAAATCGGACTTATTAGCACGAAACTCTGGCTTCAAGCTAGTTGAGGGCGATTATTATCAGTCAATTGCGTTTGATTATTTAAGCAATCCAAACCCTGGTTATACTAGCTTGAGTGTTGGCTATTAGTTAATAGGGACGAAGACTGTCAAAATATAATGTTTAACCCGTTGATTAATCATGTTAAGCTCTACTCATATAAGTGATACCTAGTTAAAACGAGGCACTGTTGCCGGAACAACATTAGATAATGACAATCTGGAGTTAAATATGCGAATCGGTCTACCTAAAGAAATTAAAGATAACGAAAATCGTGTTGGCTTGACCCCGGGTGCGGTTAAGGCTTTAACAAAACGGGGGCATCAGGTATTTGTTCAAATGGGTGCAGGCATTGGCAGTGCTCTTTATGATGATGAATATGTTGCTGCAGGGGCAGAGATTGTCCTTTCTGCTGAAGAAGCCTGGGTTCAGCAAATGGTGGTTAAAGTAAAAGAACCCATTGCTTCAGAGTATCACTATTTGCGTTCAGATTTAATACTGTTTACTTATTTACATTTAGCCTCTGATAAACCCCTGACAGATGCTTTATTAGCGAGTGGTGCAACCGGTATTGCCTACGAAACGGTGCAAACAGAATCAGGGCAGTTACCGTTATTGACGCCCATGAGTGAAGTCGCGGGGCGAATGGCAACTCAAGTGGGCGCTACCTATTTACAAAAATCACACGGAGGTCGAGGTGTATTAATGGGCGGAGTTCCCGGTGTTGCACCTGCCAATGTGGTTATTTTAGGCGCAGGTATTGTCGGTACAAATGCGGCTCGTGTGGCGGTTGGCTTGGGTGCGCAAGTTACCGTACTGGATATAAGTCATGATCGTTTAAAGTATCTGGATGATATTTATCGCGGACAACTACAAACCCGAATCAGCGATGAATATAATATTGAAGATGTCATTTACGAAGCGGATTTAGTGATTGGAGCGGTATTAATCCCTGGCGGGCGAGCGCCTTGGCTGGTCACAAGAAGTATGCTGCCGACTATGCGTAATGGCTCGGTTATCGTCGATGTCGCTGTTGACCAAGGTGGCTGTGTAGAAACGACACGCGCGACAACACACAGTCATCCAACCTATGAAATTGATGGTGTTGTGCATTATTGTGTGGCTAATATGCCGGGCGCTGTGCCACGTACCAGTACTTTTGCCCTGAATAATCAAACCGCTGTTTATGCGTTGCAGTTAGCCAATGAAGGATTGGATGCTGTGCGTAAAAATAAGGCATTGCAACATGGACTGAATACTTATAAAGGATTGATAACCTATCCTGCTGTAGCAGAGGCTTTCGGTTTAGAATCGATATCAGCTTTTAACGCACTGGCGAATTAACTATACTTTTGCCTGTAAAAGCGATTAGGTTATATACTGTTACAGTGTTGGGGATTATTGAGTGGGAATGGTTCCTTGCTTGTCCCTAAACACGGTTACAGGTTCTTAAGGGAAAGGCTTATGTTTGATAGAAATGACAACAGTTGTGTATTAAAGTCTAAAGTGATATCTTCCAATTTTATAATTTTTACCTTTTTTATGGCCTTTAGTCTGGTTAATCTATCAGGCTGTTCAAGTACCAATTTTATTCAAAGTTCTTCTTCTGTTCCCCTGTCGGATGTAATCAGTGAGGTAAAGGATTCTCATCAGATTGCTGCAAAAAAGCAGCTTACATTGCCCGCATCGGTTGGAATCGTTTTTGTTCACGGCACGGGATATCAACATCTACCTGATACCACGCTCCACATGGCTGCCGATAAATTAAAGGAGCAGCTACTCGCTAATCCCAAGTTCGTTAGATCCGTTTTTGTTGTTGCCAATGATGATATAAAAACAAAAACATCGCTTCTTGAGCGTATTAAATCGCTGTATGGTGTTGATATTATCGTTTTAGTTTCTTACCAGCAGGATCAAAGGACGTTGCAATCTGGAATGGGAAGGCTTGCTGACCTTACAGTTTTTGGTTCCTTCTTAATTCCAGCAGTTGAGATTAAAACCGCGACTATTATAGATGGAAAAGTGATTCATATTGAAGATAACTCCTTGATGTTCAAAGCTAATGGCTCCGATGAACGTAGTGAAACCTCTACCAGTTATAGTATGGACGGTATTGTAATAGAAGAATCAATAAAAGGTTTACTTGCGGCTACAGCTAACTTCGGCAAATCACTTTCACAAACCATTACAAGATTTGAAGCTTATAATAATGCTCACCGCACTATTCCAGCGCAGCCTGATCAGAAATAGAGGGATAATAACAACGGAAAACGACTTTAAATTATCTCGGTCAAAATAGCCAATAACCGTTAGTTATTACTATCGATAGTCGCCTACAGGTGCGGCAAACCCATCCGAGACCAACTCTTTAACATTATTGCCTGTCAGCGCTTTTAAAAAAGAGACCAGATCAGCCAGTTCTGATTCGGATAAATTCAATGGCTTTAAGAGCGGTGACCGATTTTCGTTGGCAATTCCACCCTGATTGTAAAAATGCACCACGGCTTCTAAGGTCGCCAAAGAACCGTTATGCATATACGGTGAGGTCAGCGCAATATTGCGTAGGCTAGGCGTTTTGTAAGACCACCGATCTTTGGGATCTTGACTGATTTCGTAATACCCTAAGTCATTGGGCTTTTCGGTATTCAAGCCCGTTAAGTTTTGTTTAGGGACATCAACAAAGACACCGGGTGCTACTTGTACCTTTTGGTGTTCAGGGTCTTTCAGCATAGAAGCCGCATAACCGATACCAGTATTATGGCGTTTTTGATCAGTGAAGAGTGCCGAGGTCTTATCAATCGTATGACAAAGACTACACCCCGCTTTACCTGTAAATAAAGCAAAGCCCCGTTTAATGTCCTCGTTTACAACGTGAGATTGCTTTCCGTAGTACCCTCTGTCAAACGCTGAATCAGCGGAATTAAGGGTGCGCTCATAACTGGCTATGGCTTGCCCAATGGTTTCCATTGTCGGGTCTTTATTATAAGCTTGCTCAAATAAGTGCTTATAATCGGGACTGGTTTTAATTTTATCCACGACATAGCCAATAGATGGATTAGCCATTTCATTATGTGCCAGTAGAGGCCCCCACACTTGTTGTTCTAAGCTGTTTTCGCGGCCATCATGAAATAAAAGTTGTGCGTAACCGACATTGTACAGTGTTGGGCTATTACGTCTTACACTACGCCCTTCTATACCGACCGCCGTGGTCATTTCATTATTACTAAAGCCCTGTTCAGGTATATGACACATCGCACAAGAAAAGGTGTTATTTAAAGACAGGCGCCTGTCGTAAAATAACTTACGTCCCAAAGCAATCTTGGCGGGGGTTAGGGGATTGTCTTTAGGTTGAGGTAGTTTAGGCAAACCTAACGGCGGGGTATTGGCAAATTTAATCAGGTCAATGGCTTTACCTTGACGCTGAGACAAAGCTATCGAACGGGTTTGATAATCTATGTTCTGATAATTTTGTTTATTGTCACCGGCTTCATATAATCCCTCAGCTTTAGCCGGAGTCGATTCGACGGCTTGTTGTGCGCCCATTAATAGCGTTTTAATATCATTAATGACCGTGTCCGCATGTAAAAAGTCTACACTATAGATGTTGCGAATGTTTTTATCGGTATCAATCAAATACACCCGCAGTAAATGGGAATAGGTGCCGGTAAACTGACCTTTATCATCAACTATCTTCTGTACATTTTGTTGATAGGCATTAAGTATGGGTTGTAAGGCGGTTTCATCACGGGTAGTCAGAAACTGCCAGTCAAAATGGCCTGTTTTAAAACTCTCGCCGTATTCGCGCATCCTGTCAGGCGTGTCATGAGTGGGATTAAAACTTAAGGTTAGCAAGCGTAATTTGTCTGCCAACTCCGGTTGCTTTTGCAATTGTTGGCTAATCTTGTGTAGCACCTGGGTTGCTAACGGGCAGCCATTAACATCACTGCAGGTGGCATAAATAAAACTCAGTAACACGATCTTACTGCCCATCAACTGATGGAGTTGCTTAGGCTGGTTTTCGCTGGTTAAAACGTCACCGTCAGCTGCAGAACCTATTACGGGTAAGCGATAACTGCCTGGTGCTGCTGATTTAAAAGGGAGTTCGGAGTAACCTATAGCCAAGGGTTTGGGTTGTTCTGCAAGCGCTGCAGTGGCTATCAGAATTAAGAAAAGACTGAAGAAATAAGGCGTTTTCATGATGTTTTATTACCCTATTAGAGGAGGGTGTCGCGCTGATAGACCCTCTTCTGGCACCTTATAAAGTGAAGAAGAGGGTATTTAAACGTTAATCAGAACTTACAATTTAGCTTATTTGCCATACAAAGAGTACGCGCCAAAGCGCATTTGATGAGCTCTGCCCAACTTTTCTTTCGTAAAATCAATTGAGAACTTTTCAGTTAGCTTACTACCATCCCAGCTATAGGCTTTAAAGAACTGCTCATTATCAGCGCCTTTTTTATCCCAGTTAGCCAAGAGTGAAGAGGTGTAATACAATCTTTTACCATCCCAACTGGACGAGACCATATTAACTTGAGCACCGATTTTTTGTTCAAACACTTGTTTGGGGTGAAATGGATCACTGATATCAAAGCGGCGTGTTTTGCCATCCATAAACGTGTTGACCCATAAGGTTTTGTCATCACTGGAGATAGAGATGTCTACAGGTAAGGGTATTTTGGCAGGTTCACCAATATCAGCAACATCTTTTGCTTGCCATTCATTCTTGTCATCCTGATAAATCAGCCAGATTTTTGAAGTGAGTGCAGAACTGGTAAAGCAATAGTTATGCTTTTCATCCCAAGCACAGCGAATTTCGAGTGGTGCTCCGGGTACATCAAATACTTTCTTAGGTTGACGCGTATTCAAGTCCCATTGCACGACCGTGTTACCAAAACGTTTCATGGCTTCGGGATCGCCCAACATCTTGCCGAAATCCATCATATAATTCGACCAACCGGTAAATGAAGAGGTTAACATTACGTTTTTACGGGGTAATACTCGGACATCGTAGTTATAACCGTCGGCATATTTTCCTGTTTTAATGGCGCCTTCAAGGTTACTGTCAGTCGGTAGCCAGTAAGTGGCGATATAATCGCCCGCATTACTGTATTCAACCAGAGCCGTCCGACCGCCATGATCTTTATTATTGGATAAGCCGGTAATAATCATGCGTCCAGGTAAGGCATACAGGCTGTGTGGACCCACCACACCGCCACTTTTAGCAACAAAGTCGGTAATGGTTTTGGTCAGTGCTGGTTTGGCTGGATCAGTTGCTACATCGAAGATGAATATCTTGTTGGTATCCAGTCCACCGGCCCATAGAAATTTACGATCATCTGTAAAGTCCGAATGGTGCGCTTCATTACGACCACCTACTGACAAGCTACCGATAACCTTGCCGTATTTAGCGGACTTAGGATTAACATCGACCGTCACCAGCTTATCTTGTTCGTCACCCAAACCTTCTTCACCTAAAGTCCAAATGTAAACAAAATCTTCCTGGCCGGTAATTTTAGCCGAATACGGTGACGCACACGTTTCATCAGCATTGGCAGAAAGGCTAGCAAAGCTTAATATTAAAGCCGCGCTAAGCGTAGTGAGTTTAAAATTCATCGTACTTCCCCTCAAATGTTATTGTAGTTGTGTTGCTATAATAAACGACCGGTCGTCTTTATTATTCGGTTAGAAAAAGGCCATAAAACGGTCTCTTTAATATAGGAAGTATACCGGTGTTACTACCCCCTATTTATTAAATATTCAACTAAGTGGGTTACTTAGTCAACTTATGCTTTGAAATAATCATCCTGTAAACCTTTACAGCAAGCTTTTACGGTTCTATTGACTGTTCAAGTTTCATCAAAAATCAAACCGTTGCCAATTAATGCTTTTGAGGATTTTTCAACGCACTATTCATTCTCACCTTCCGCAGCAAACGCTTAAAACTTATTTGTCACAATCAAAGTAATTTTTATAATCTTCCATTGACCGTCTAATCACTTCATGGGCTTCTTCTCGACCATAAACATGCGTTATTTCACAAACACTCTTTTCACTGGGAAGATGTTTATAGGTTAAAAAATAATGTTTGAGGCGATTAATATAGGACTCTGGGCAATCTAATACATCATTCCATTGTCGATAAAATTCATCGCCTTTCATCACCGCAATAATTTTATCATCGGCTTCACCACCATCCAGTAACCGAAACCCCCCAATAGGAATCGCCTGTAACAAAATATCGCCATGCGTTACACTACGCTCACTCAGCACGCAGATATCCAAAGGATCACCGTCCCCTTTAGGTACGTCTTTTCCTGACTTTAAGGACGCATATTCAGCTATTCTTTCCGCACAATACGTTTGTGGAATAAAACCGTAAAGCGTTGGAATCATATTAGAAAACTTTTGTGGTCGATCAATTTTAAGATATCCACTATCCTTATCGATTTCGTACTTAACCGTATCAGATGGAACAATTTCAATAAACGCAGTTACGATAGTCGGTGCATTCTCACCCGGGTTAATACCATGCCAAGGATGAGCTTTATGTTGTATATTCATGTAGTTTAATGTTATTTTTGATAAGAAAGGGGATAAAAGCCTAATAAAATTTCTATCGTCTAAATAGAGATAGGAGCCTTAATGTGCTCATGGGCTTGATAATTGTTTATTTCAAAATCTTCGAACGTATAATCAAAGATTGACGCGGGTTTAGATTTGATGTTTAAAGTTGGCAACGCATAGGGTTCGCGCTTTAATTGTAAATGCGCTTGTTCCTGATGATTAAGATATAAATGCACATCGCCGCCCGTCCATATAAAATCACCGACTGCTAAATCGGTTTGTTGAGCGACTATATGCGTTAACAAAGCATAACTGGCTATGTTAAATGGTATTCCTAAAAAAGTGTCACAACTCCGCTGATAAAGCTGGCATGATAACTTTCCATTCGCCACATAAAACTGAAAGAAGGCATGACACGGTGCTAATGCCATTTTGCCCAATTTAACATTTTCTTGTGGACTAATCGTTTCATCGGGTAAATCCGCTACATTCCAGGCAGATACAATAATGCGTCGACTATTGGGCGTTGTTTTAAGTTGCTCAATAATCTGTTTGATTTGATCTATACTTCGGCCATCGGGTGTTGGCCATGAGCGCCACTGATGTCCATACACAGGGCCTAAATCTCCTTGATCATCTGCCCATTCATTCCAGATATTAACCTGATGCTCATGTAAATAAGCCAGATGAGTCTCACCTTTTAAAAACCATAATAATTCATGAATGATCGATTTCAAATGAATTTTCTTGGTTGTCACCAGAGGAAAACCCTGGGTTAAATCAAAGCGCATCTGATGACCAAAAATGGATAGCGTTCCGCTGCCGGTTCTATCGCCTTTTAAAGTCCCTTCTGTCAGAATTTTATCGAGTAAACCTAAATATTGCTGCATGATATATGTTCTTGTTTCTTACTTAGCCAAGCCTTTTTTATAAGCATAATAAACTAATCCAGCCCCAATAATAATCATGGGGGTTGATAGTATTTGTCCCATAGTTACCCAATCTAACGCGATAAATCCTAACTGCGCATCAGGCATTCTAAAAAACTCAACAAAGAACCTGAAACAGCCATAAAAGAATAAAGCCATGCCGGTCGCGGCCATTGTAGGCCTGGGTTTACTTGAATAGATCCAAAGTATGACAAACAGCACAATCCCTTCCAGAAACGCTTCATACAATTGCGAAGGATGCCGCGCAATGGGGCCACCATTCGGAAACACCATTGCCCAAGGCATATCGGTCGATCTACCCCATAACTCTGAATTAATAAAGTTACCTATACGCCCAGCACCTAAACCAATCGGAGCCAATGGCGCAATAATATCTGTCAACTGGAACATAGTGCACTGTTGTTTCTTTGAAAAAAACCACATCGCTATAAATACACCTAGCATTCCACCATGAAAAGACATGCCTCCTTGCCATATTTTAAACAGGATAATAGGGTTGTTTATAAACTCACTGAAATTATAGAACAGGATATAACCAATTCTTCCTCCCAAAATAACGCCCATTGCACCGTAAGTCACTAAATCTTCGATAGCCTCTGGCTTAATAGGTGACCAAGATGATTGAGCGCGTCTTTGCCCCAAAAACCAAACCGCAGCAAAACCGATGATATACATCAAGCCATACCAGTGAACTTTAACTGGTCCTAAACTTAAAGCAATGGGGTCAATTTGAGGGTAAGTTAGCATAATTGTCAGCGTTAATAAGGGTTGTCATAAGATTATTGTTTTTCAGTAGATTATCGTGATATATGAAACATGAATTTGTTTCAAAATATCACACGTTATGCATGGGTATCTACATCTACACAGTTTACATGAGAATATATATCGCTATTTCTTGTAAAGTGGTTACCAAGCTTAAAGAGGCTACTATATCAAAAACTGGGGAGATATAATAATTCCTCAGAAAATTCCTGACTTATTGCTTCTACACGCACAGTCTGGACAAGTAATAAAACGACAATAATGCAGGCTAACCCATAACCTTATGCCAAATCAGCTCAACTTGTCGGCTTAAACCCGCCACTTCTGCCTCATTTATGACAATGTTCTCACCTTGCAACACCCGCTTATGCCCTACATCACGATAAGTACAATAAGCGGCTACCAACGTCTTTGCAACCTCTTTAGAAATAAAACCATCCTCCTGTAAACCTTCAAGCAAACGCACATTATCCGTATAGGTTGTTAGGGTCAGATTTTTTGCAGCTCTCGCTAAAATACCAAATTGCACAATAAACTCAATATCCGCAATTCCGCCTTTGCTGTGCTTCAAGTCAAACTGATGAACTTGTTTGGTCGCCAAGGCATCACGCATTTTTTCACGCATCGCACGCACCTCTTCCTTTAATGGTGCCAACTCCCTGGGTAAACTTAAAATACGCCTGCGAATCTGCTCATAAGCACTTTTTAAACGCAAGTCACCTGCGATAAAGCGACCTCTTACCAAGGCTTGATGCTCCCATGTCCATGCCTCATTTTGTAAATAAGCTTCGTAAGTGTTTATCTGAGTTACCAATAAACCCGAATCGCCATTAGGACGCAAGCGCATATCAATCTCATAAAGCACCCCTGACAATAGCCGGGTATCCAGAATGTGTCGAATCTTTAAGCCTAGGCGCCCATAAAATTGGGTACAAACAATGGGCTTCTCTCCATCCGTTAAAGCATTACCATCCGCACAATCATACAGAAACACCAAATCTAGGTCAGAGCCATAAGCCAACTCTATCCCTCCCAACTTCCCAAACCCTAGCACAGCAAAACCCGTACAGTGTCGATCACTACCCGGTGGAAAACCGTGCTTTTCAGTGAGCATTAACCAGGCTCGCTCAATCACTTGAGCGACAATGCTTTCAGCAATGTAAGTCAAATAATCACTCACCACCATCACAGAAATCACCCCCATAATATCCGCAGCGGCTACCTTTAACACATTGGTATGCTTAAACTGTCTCAACGTTATCATCAATTGCTCAAGATCTTGAATCGCTATGGGGCCTAATAAGTCGGCTAATTGCTTATCCAAGTCCTCTTTTCTGAGCGGTTCGTACAAAGAACGAACATCCAGCAACTCATCAAACAACACGGGATACATTGCTAAATAATCACATAACCAGATACTGGCCGATACTAACCTTAACAATTGCGCCAAAGCATCTGGGTTTTCTGCCAATAAAGCCAGATAAACATTTCTGCCCGCTATCGCTTCAAATAACTCTAACAGACGTTTTAATGTGATATCAGGATTATCAACCTGTTGTAAAGCAACTAGCAATGGAGGCATCAAGCGATCAAGCACCTGCGCCCCTTTATTGGTTAAGCGCCTAATGGATGCGGCATGTTTAAAATACTTAATTGCCTGTAAGCTATCAGTGGGCTGCCGAAACCCTAAACTATTTAAGTTTTCTAGTAATTCTGCCTCATCAACAACGCCCGTCCAGACTTGTAAACTGCGTTGATCTTTTATTGCTTGCTTGGAAACCGAAAAGACTCGATCAAATACAGCATGAACGGCTGATTTAACAAGTTCCAATTGTGCTTTAAAACTGATCCAGTCAGGATAGTCCAAGGAATAGGCAAGACGTTGTTGCTCCTCAGGGTTAGTGGGTAAGTCATGGGTCTGTTGATCCTTATATTCCTGAATATGATTCTCAACGCACCTTAGAAAACAATAGGCTCTCTTTAATTGCTCTGCGTCTACTTTTGTTAATAAGCCCAGCTCTCCGAGGCGATGAAGCACTTCAAGAATAGGGCGTACCTGCAAGGTTTTTTCATTACCACCGCGAATCAATTGAAAGACCTGACCAATAAATTCACATTCTCGAATGCCGCCGGGCCCTAGCTTGACATTATCCATGCGGTCTTTACGTTTCAGCTCTTGAGTAATCTGCATTTTCAAGGAACGTAACTCTTCAAACGCTCCATAGTCCAGATAGCGTCGATAAACAAAGGCTTTTAACATCGCCATTAACTGACTACCGGTATTAAAGTCACCCGCAACCTGCCGTGCTTTAATCATTGCATAGCGCTCCCATTCTCGCGCTTGGGTTTGATAATAATGCTCCATACCTTCAAAGCTCATGATAACAGGGCCGCTATCACCAAAAGGCCGTAAGCGTATGTCAGTACGAAAAACAAAACCATCTACGGTTATTTCATCAAGGACTTTAACCAGGCGCTGACACAGTCGGGTAAAAAACTCGCTATAACTGGTTTCTTTTCTATCCGGTAAAACGCCGTTTTCTGCGTAAGCAAATATCAGATCAATGTCGGACGAATAATTAAGCTCATAGGCGCCAAGCTTTCCCATACCTAGCACAACGATTTGCTGTGGACTGCCATTAGATAACAAAGGCGTACCTCGCTTTTCACACGCCTCACTGTAAAGGGTGGCAAGCGCATATTGAACACAAGCATCCGCTAACCACGAGACCTCGGCTAAAGTTTCGGATAAGGGTGCCCATCCTGCCAAATCCCGCCAGGCAATTCTTATCATTTCACGCCGACGAAAATGCCGTAATAGTTGCATTAACTGATCTTCACTTGTGATCGTGGTTTTTATTAATTGATCGGTATAACGACGCTCTTCATAATGGGTCAATAAATCACCACTCGATACTAAATCAAGTAATATTTCAGGCTGTCGAATACAACTTTCAGCAACGAATAAGCTTGAACTCCACACCTTTACAAGTGATGAAGCTATCTCTGGTGTTGGGTGAAAAACTAAATTTGAGGTTCCCCGTTTTTCTTCCCACTGCTCCAAGAAAACCATTAAAGGGGGGTGTAGATTCTCCGGTAACTTTTCGAGTTCGGATGTAAGGCTATTAATAATGCACATAGATGGACATAGCGACAATCAAAGAAGAGCATCATACCTAACATGGGGCATTTGACCTAATAATAAGCCACAGAAATTCTGTCCAGAAAGCTTAAGAGAAGACATACCCATCTACTCACTTTGAGGGATTTACTAAATACATCGAAGTCCAATAAATATTCTTAGCATCAAGTTAGTTTGATTAGTTGATAAACATATAAAAACGACGTCACAAATAAAATACTTAACCAGATAACTGCAAATAAAACGGAACGGTTTCTTGCTAAGGCAACCGCATAAGCCGATTTTAATAAATTATTACTACCACTAGCCAATATAATGGCAGAGACAATAGCTGAATCGGTTACAGCAAATTTCCCGCTTAATAACGATAATATAAAGGGATCTATATCGGTAAAACCAACAATAATCGCTAAGAAATTAAGACCATGACTGCCGTACTGATGTGTGACGTAGTTTGTTAAAAATGCGAATAACATAAAAAGTGTAGCAAACAAAATAGCGGTTGTTAACTCTAAAGGATGTTTGACTTCACTTGCCTCTTGCAATTGTGGCGATTGTTTTTTAAGTATTAACAAGCCACTAATCGTTATCAGTGATAACACAATAGCGATTAAAAAAGGCGCGAACAACTGTGAGGCTAAACTTCGGTCAAACACAAAGATTATCGCTAATAGGCGGATATACATCATCGTAGTCGCCATAATCAGTGCAGAGGACACCTTATGCCCTGAAGCACTATTAAGGCCATTAGCCCGGCGTGAAATAACAACCGTTGCCGCCGTGCTCGAATACAGACCACCCAGAAATCCAGTAATAATCAAACTACGACTTTTAAAGAAATAAGTATTAACCAGATAACTCAGATATGAAAAACCCGAGACGATTAACACTGCAAACCAGACCCGGTAATAAGTCACCGGCAGTAAAGCAGCAATCGGCTGATCGGGCAGCAAAGGTAAAATAACGCCGGAAATAATTAAAAACTTTGCTAAGGTGGCAATTTCTTCGTTAGCGAGTTGATCAGAAAAATGATGGATCAGGGTTTTTTCACTTAAAATCAAGATCAAAACTACCGTAAATAAAACTAAAAACCAGCTAGGAAATACACTAGCGATTGGCCCCATTAAATAGATTAATAGGGCAAATATCGTACTAAACATTGAAAACTGTCTGTTGGCTGATAGTCTCCAGTAAAGCATTAATAAAAAACTACCCAGTAAAAACAAGCCCACTGCAAATAATTGCTTACTGGCATCTAAGCTATAAAGAATAAAGCCAAAAACGCCAATCAATACAAAGGTACGGGTACTGCCAAAGTTCAGTTTATAGTCGTTGGCCTGATGATAAGTACGAAACTCAAGTCCCACCACAAAAGAAAAGGCCACAGTCATAATAAATTGTACTAATAACGGTGGAATGGCATTATAAAATTCCATGGCAGGATAACCTAATCTCTTTCAGTGATGACTATAAAACAAAATAGGCGCTGTTAAGCAAACCGCTCAATCATTTTTTCTGCCTGCTCAGCAAACTGTTCAAGATTGCCTTTCTTTATCTTATCAACAGGAATCACCAAGGCCGTACTCAGGGTAATATAGACATAAACATAGCGTTTACCATATTCCACCCGAACCAAATCCGCCCACGCCATTTTATTTTTACCACTGGGTGATTTCTCCAGTAGATAATTAGGGTTAGCAGGATCTATAGTCAACGTGTAAAGCCCGAACATATTGCTCTTTTCTTTAGGCGTATAACTCTTAAGAATTTGCCGACGCAAATCCAGCATCATTATTTTGGGTGACAAAATGGCCCAAAGCACAGCCATAGCAACAATGTAGCCCGATGACTTCGTATCACCATAATAGAAATAATAAAAAGCACCAATAAGCCCCATTACCCCAGGTACTATCCAACGATTCTTTTTAATATTGTGTTGTATCTCTTCATTTCGCATGAACTGTATTTCATTAAAATGAATCAAATCTTCTTCACCAAATTCGTATTCTACTTCAAACATAATCCTAATCTTTTTTAAGTTAAAAATTCTAGTGCATTTTTATTTTTCTATAAACGCTGCGCCTAAAAGCATTAGACAGCGTCAACATAGCGGTTCTAAAATAACCATGAATGGCGACTTGATGCATTTTATAAAGCGATAAATACACGACTTTAGCGATAAAACCGCCTACGCTGACAGTCCCCATCAAGTTGCCCATCAAATTACCGACTGTGGTATATTTTCCCAAGGAAACCAAAGACCCATAATCATAATAAACAAACTCAACCAACTCACGATCCTTGAGCCGATTAATGATTGATTTACATAAAGTGGAGGCCTGCTGATGCGCTGCCTGCGCCCTTGGAGGCACATTACCAGTATGTCCTTGCCATACACAAGCCGCACAATCGCCCATAGCAAAAATAGCATCGTCACTGGTTTTCAAGGTTTTATCAACCACTAACTGATTGATATGATTCGTTTCCAAACCATCTAAGCCTTTCATCCAGTCAGGCGCTTTAATCCCCGCCGCCCAAACCTTTAAGTCTGCCTCGATAAACTCTCCGTCGTGAGTAGTAATACCTTCCTTTGTAATCTCAACAACACGCCTGCCCATTTTAAGTACAACCCCCAAACTCGCCAATTGTTGCTGCGTAGCCGTCGCTAACTTAATGGGTAGGGCGGGTAATAATTGCGTTGCAGCCTCAATAATGGTCAGTTTGACGGTACTCTTCTCATTTAAACCATAAATCGCTAATACATTGGTCACTTCATGTAATTGAGCAGCTAACTCAACACCGGTAGCCCCGGCTCCCACAATAGCAATCGATAAAGGCTTAATATTGGCACTGTCTTTACCTATATAGCTTTTTAGATAGGATTCAAACAGTTGCTTCTGAAACTTGAAGGCCTGCGAGGTGGTATCCAGAAATAAGCAATGCTCTGCAACGCCTTTAATATTGAACGTATTACTGACACTACCGACCGACATCACCAGAGTATCGTAGCTAAAGGTACGCCCTGGTATTAATTCTTCACCACTATCACTGAGCGTTGGACTGACCACAATCTGCTTTTTCTGCCTGTCCAGGCCTTCCATTCGTCCCAATCTAAAATAGAAGTTATTACGATGGCCTTGGGGTAAATATTCAACCTGTTCAGATTCATCCAGGGTTCCCGCCGCAACTTCATGTAATAATGGCTTCCAAATATGTGTTGATGCTACATCAATCAAAGTGACTTCAGCTAACCCCGGCTTACCTAATTGACGCCCTAGGCTAGTGGCTAATTCAAGCCCGGCTGCACCACCACCTACAATTACAATTTTATGCTTTTCAATGTGTTCATTAGTCATCACTCTTCCCCTTCTGTTTTCACAGACTATAACATTACCTTAAATGAATATTTCAGTCACCGACTTTACAACTGCTTAATCTACCAGAGTATAAAACATAAGTACGAATAACACGTTTAATTGACTAAACATCATAACCGGAATGTAGGTCATCAGATAAAAAAAAACCCGTTCTATAAACGGGTTTTCTTAGTTAAGAGTCCTTAAATAAGGTTACAGTGCTTGCCTTTCAATAATAGTCAAAATGTTATTTTGAATTTAACGGTTGTTGAGCCTGACCATTAACTTCTAACTGCACTCTACGATTATTTGCACGGCCTGCTTCAGTATCGTTAGAATCAATAGGACGTGTCCAACCATAACCATGGGTGCTTAAGTTAGGTGATTGAGAACCGTCCACCAAATATTTTTTAACGGCAATAGCACGACGCTCAGATAAGCTCATATTATGCTTAAAACCACCTGTTTTACTGGTATGGCCTTGTACTTCAATAACCAGCTCTGGATGTTCCTTAATACGGGTCGCTACGTTATCAAGGTTGGCAAAATATTGTGGTTTGATAATGTCTTTATCATTATCAAATTTTACATCAACAATCCAGCAACCGGCGACACTGACTTTAACGCCCGGTAACGTATTAGGACATTGATCCTTACAATCATTAACACCATCATGGTCTGAGTCCAATACAGAACAGTCAGCCTTTACAACCGCAACAGGTGCTGGTGCAATAATAGGCGTGGCTTCGGCTACAACGGCTTTAGGTTTCTCACCGAAAGGCACAACGAACCCCAAATTAAAAAGCACGTCATTAAACTCACCCGTGCCAGGTTGTAAATTGGCATTACCATTGTTATTGTAACGATAACGTACATCACTACGAACCAGGAAGTTGTCACACACTTCATAAGCCAGACCGGCACCCGCTTCACCAATAAAACCAGCAGCACTTTTACCATTATGACTGGTATTCACTCCGCCTATACCAATCACAGTATAAGGTGAAAAAGTATCCCGTGAAATATAATATTGTATATCGGCTGTACCTCCGGTTATATCGGATCCGCCGTATTTACCGTCATTTAAGTTTTGGTAAAAACCTTTCAACTCAACATTAAAATGTTCATTAAGTATTTTACCAAACCCAAGTCCTCCCCCCCAACCATTGTCGGATTGGCGGTCACCACCTGGTTGAACAAATGTACCAAAAGGCGCAATGTACCATCTATCATCAACCACTTTATCAGCATGAGCGATGGGCAAAAAACTAACACCTGACAACGTCAAAACGGTCAGTAAGAATTTTCTAAACATATTGTTCTCCTAAAATTAACTTCATGTGTAGTTAAATTACAACAAATTTTGTACATTATCCCATACTATCTGTTGTTTTAGCTATTAACTTAATTTCTTTCCAATATTATCTTAAGACTCGTTAGCTTTTACGCATAGCATCGTTATAATGTTTCGCACGACAAACAAATTAAACAGCCAGAGACTATCATGATTAAAACTTTTCACCTGCTCTTTATCCTGCTTTCTATCATCAGTTTTGTAGGAAGAGTTATCTTATCCGAAACATATCCGTCTTTACTCCAGAAAAAAGTAGTTAACATCGCTCCTCACATCATAAACACGCTATTAATAATCAGTGGTGTGGCCTTAATTTTTCAAGGTGGATGGTTATCTATCAGTTATGGCTGGATTATTGCCAAAATTGTTGCCTTATTGATTTATATCGGATTGGGTATTATTACTCTGAAGCAACGAGGAACTAACCGTTGGCTTGCGTTTATTGGCGCAATGGCCTGTTTAGTTTACATTGGCATAGTTGCCGTTACCAAAAATGCATTTTTCTTTTTGTAATATGCCAAGCCTCACAAATAAAAATCAACACCCTGAATTTTTAAATTCAACCAGCGTAATAGTTCTTTAGCCGATTTCAAAGACGAAGTATCTATTTCAATGCCTTGATGATCAGTCAATAAATCCCAGTGAGATAGAAGTTTTTTTAACTGCTGACGCTCATTAACCGTAACGTAATAACGCTGCACACAATCTTCGAATAATTGAGGCTCAGATTGATTAACCCATTCAGTTTGAGCCACTATCCGTGACAATAATAAATCAACTACCGTAAGATGTCTGGCTATCCCTTCAGAAACCTGTTTAGGCTGAATGTTTTCGACTGACGAGCGTTGGTTGTCTGAAACGACTTTCAAACAAAAAATAAATTCACTCGCACAAAATCGCACTGCGGTTTCATAAAAAGCCGATGCCTCCATATCGAAAAAATCCAGTGAATCATAAGCAAGCTGTGGTTTTGATACCGTTTGGATGCTTCCCTTTTGACAGGGCAGCGAAAAAACCTGCGAAGGATAATAACGACGCTGGTTATCAACATCAGTGATTTTATCCATCAAAAATAGCTCACCCAAGGCTGACGCCTGATGACCTGCAATCCCTAAATTAAGCATAAAATACGGCTGATCCGAAGAAAATAAGGCTTGCGTATAAGCAACACCGGCTGCCATTGCGCTTTTACCTATGCCAGTCACTGTTAGACAAATATCTTTGTTCAGGTAAACTGCAAAGGGCTGAACTGTCAGTTCTTTTTTTAAGTTAAAATACTCCACAACCGGTTTAGCTTCACAAGGCAAGGCGGCATAGACGAACAGTTTAGGTGTATTTGAGTGCATTATCTGGATATATAAGGACTTATGTTAGAATCTTGGAATCGCATAGGTTATTTATTTTAAATGTAAACCTAACTATAAAAATCAATAACATGTTTATTAATACGTTACCGATTATTTTGGCCTACACAAATCTCTTCTCACTACTTGAGGCGAGTATATTTTTAACGGCTGTTTTTTGCCTTGTTTATTACTATACACCAGGCGTCACTAAAAACTGGAGTAAAAAGCCGGATAAAAACCTTTATGACGCGTTACGCTCTGCCTGGCTAGGCCGTGCTATGTTGCGGCAAGCATTTTGGCCTTTTTTCTTGCTGGTTAATATCGTCCTGTTTTATATAGATTACCGAGTAATGAACGCAACCTACACTATAGCCAGTTGGAAAACTGCGCATGGCATGTTGCTTTTACCCATCGTTTGGTGGATTAACTCGGTATGGAAATGCTCACAACATACTCGCCATAAAGTCTTTAGCGTAGCGGCTCGAACGCTGACGATTTATTTATTGTTAGACTATATTTTACGTTTCATTATCAGTACTCAATATCCTAACACCCTCTTTGACTGTCGACTTTTAATTATGGAATACGGTGACTGCTTGTAACCGGTAAGACAATCTTCCAGACTAATCGGGCATAAGCTTCTCAGCTCGATTTTGAGTTATCAGGTCTATGAGTTTGGTATTTATTACTGAGCGCTTATCTGAAATTTGCGATAATGCCCCATCATCATTATATATTAGGATATCAGTAACTCATGTGGTTTAAAAATCTCAGTATTTTTCATCTTAGCGAAGCATTCACTTTATCTCCGGCAGAACTGGAACAACAACTGGAATCGTTGGCTTTTCGTCCTTGCGGCCCCCATCAAGAATTGACCTTTGGCTGGACGTCACCCTTAGGCAAATCAAGTCAACAACTTGTACATGCCACGAATGGTTTTATGATGCTGTGCTTAAAAAAAGAGGAGCGCTTATTACCCACCACCGTTGTTAATGAGGTGGTTCAGGAAAAAATCCTTGAAAAAGAACAACAGCAGGCTCGTAAGTTATCAAAGAAAGAACGCGCCGAAATAAAAGATGAGATAATTTTTGACTTATTACCCAAAGCCTTCACTTTTTCGCGCAAAGTATACGCCTATATAGACCCTAAAGATGGCTGGCTAATAGTCGATGCCGCATCAGCAAAAAATGCTGAAGACTTACTCAGTCTACTACGTAAATCTCTTACCTCATTACCGGCTATACCCCTTAATACGCTCGGCAAGCCTGCCACAATTATGACCGAATGGCTACTCAACAGCAAAGCGCCGGATGATATAAGCATCGAAGACGAATGCGAGTTGCGTTCACCTGAAGAGCAGGGTGGCATTATTCGCTGTAAGCGTCATGATTTAGCATTACCTGAGATCAAAAATCACTTAGATATTGGAAAGGAAGTCATTAAATTAGCAGTTAGCTGGGCAGACAGAATTTCATTCATTGTTGATGAAAATCTATCTATAAAACGGTTACGCTTTCTTGATTTAATTCAAGACAAAGTAATGGATATTGAAACAAACGATGAGGCTGCTCAATTCGACGTAGACTTCTCTATTATGTCAGCAGAACTCGCAAATTTCATACCTCGTTTATTAGAACTGTTTGGCGGAGAAAATAAGGCATAAAAAAAGCCCGGCGGTTTACCGCCGGGCTTTTTCTGCTCGAAAGCAATGTTGACTTATTTCAACATTGATTTTTTGAACAGGTTGTCCAATTTGCTGTTAGTGTCTTGTGCATATTGAGCAGCACGGTTAGCAGCAGATTCAGCTGCAGCCGCTTTAGCAGCAGCATCAGAAGCCGCACTTTGTGCGCTAGCAGCGTCAGAAGAAGCCTGTGCAACTGAAGTTTTCAATCCGTCAATTTGTGACTGTAAGCCTTCAATATCAGCGTTAGTTGCACAACCAACGACTAAACTAGCAACCATCGCGATCATTGATAATTTTATTACTTTCTTCATATTATTTTCCTTAGTCAGAGTTATTACTACAAAAAAACATTATAGCTGTTAACGATTCTAGCATTACAAAAGTATATTTTCCAGCTTTATTTTATTTTAACCACCGTCCCCGTTTCAACTAATTGACTTAAATGATCAATCTGGGGGTTGGTTAATGCTATGCAACCATGAGTCCAATCAAATACCTCATGGATTCTTGCATTCGCGCTTCCAAGTCCATGAATGCCTATTTGACCGCCTAACGGAGTATTTTGCGGCGGTATCTGATTAAATTGATGAGCCGTCACAATCCGATCATAAGTAGGTCGGTCAATAATCCTTCTACTTAATGCTTTTTCTGCATCATCTACAGACGGGTAAGTTAACCCAAAAAACCGGCGAAAGCTACTTTTTTCACCTACCCAGCCTATTCTATAATTTCCATAAGGTGTAATATTATCACCCCGATGAGTTTTTAATCCTGCTCCACCTCGACCAATAGCAATCGAATGCAACGTCTCAACCGTA
Organism: Methylococcales bacterium; assembly: GCA_003584865.1. Classification (GTDB taxonomy): domain Bacteria; phylum Pseudomonadota; class Gammaproteobacteria; order Methylococcales; family Methylomonadaceae; genus Methylobacter_C. The sequence goes on along the minus strand of QVQE01000104.1, from coordinate 7,533 downwards.
TGATCTCCTTTTTTTACTTCTATCTTACGCGCTTTAGTGTCAACCAACAGCCAAATATCTGGCTTAGCCATCACTGTGAAAGAAGTCAAACTACAAAACAATAACAAATATATTCGTAACATATTAAATTTTACACGAGAGAAGAATTTTGGTGTACTTTATCAACCATGTCAATTATCGCACTAAGGATACAATATGCAAATAGAAACCATCCCAACAACACCCTATAACGATCAAAATCCTGGAACGTCAGGTCTCCGAAAAAAAGTTAAAGTTTTTCAACAACCGGGCTATCTTGAGAATTTTGTTCAATCCATCTTCGATTCCCTTGGAGATATCTCCAATAAAACCCTCGTCCTAGGTGGCGATGGGCGCTATTTTAACAGAGTAGCCATACAAATAATCATTAAAATGGCTGCAGCCAATGGCTTTGGTGAACTTATTATAGGCCAGGGCGGCTTACTATCTACACCAGCAGCCTCAAACATCATCAGAAAGTACCAAGCCTTTGGCGGCCTAATTCTTTCCGCCAGCCATAACCCTGGCGGCCCCGATGAAGATTTTGGCATTAAATATAATGTGAGTAACGGTGGCCCCGCTTCTGAAACATACACAGAGGCCTTTTATGAGCGTAGCCAAGCCATTACCGAATATAAAACAGCTAATCTACAGGATATAGATCTTGATAGCATCGGTTCTCAACAAATTGGGACTATAAAAATAACTATCATTGATCCGGTTTCGGACTACGCAGAACTTATGCAGTCAATCTTTGACTTTAATCTCCTGAAACAAAGTATTAGCTCAGGTTACATCACCCTGCTTTTTGATGCGATGAGCGCCATTACCGGGCCTTATGCAAAAAGAATACTGGTGGATATTCTTGGCGCCTCCCCGGAATCCGTTATCAATGCCGAACCTCTCGAAGACTTTGGCGGTCACCACCCAGACCCTAATTTAGCTCACGCACACGAACTTGCTGAACTCATGTTTAGTGAAAAGGCTCCTACTTTTGGGGCTGCTTCTGATGGTGATGGCGACCGTAATATGATTACGGGTAGCAACATTTTTGTCACACCCAGTGATAGCTTGGCTATTTTGGCAGCTAATGCCCATTTAATCCCAGCCTACAGTAAAGGCTTAAGTGGGGTAGCCCGATCAATGCCTACCAGCCAAGCTGTTGACCGTGTTGCAGCTAAATATAATATACCCTGCTACGAAACCCCTACCGGCTGGAAGTTTTTTGGCAATTTACTTGATGAGGGAAAAATAACGCTTTGTGGTGAGGAAAGCTTTGGTACTGGCTCTGACCATGTTCGCGAAAAAGACGGTTTATGGGCAGTATTATTTTGGCTAAACTTGATTGCCGTAAGACGTCAACCCGTTATTGATATCGTTCATGATCATTGGCAAAAATTTGGTCGTGATATTTATTGCCGACATGATTATGAAGCCGTTGAAACACCCATTGCCAATAGTATCGTTGAGGACTTACGTAAACAATTACCTACGTTACCCGGTCAAACTTTTGGCGAATACACGGTTAAATATGCGGATGAATTCTGCTATGAAGATTCCATTGACGGCAGCATCAGCAAAAACCAAGGTATCCGTATCGGCTTTGAAAACGGCTCACGTATCGTTTTCCGTTTATCAGGCACCGGAACCGTGGGAGCAACATTAAGGATTTACATCGAGCGTTTTGAACACGATGCGAGCCAACATAATCAAGATGCTCAAATAGCGTTGGCATTCTTGATCGACCTAGCTGAACAGTTATGTGAAGTTAAAAAACGTACAGGCCGAACAGAGCCTGATGTCATTACCTGAGCTAAACGTTCTCTGTAGTGCTATACATCAGTAGTGATACAAGGTTATCTGTGTCACTACTGGATTAATGTGTAGTTGCAATATTGGATACCTGTCACAAGAGACATTAATATTCACCCTCTATCACCTGATTATTTTATGCCTAAAGAACCCTCCAGGACTATTTCAAAACTCATTTTTCTGGGTATTACTTCGCTTGCACTACTGTTAACAGGATGTGCTAGGCAAGAGATTTTTTATTGGGGTAATTATGAAAACACCCTTTTCGAACGATATGTTGAAAATGATAACAGCCAAACTGAAACTCGTTTGCAGGTATTGATTCAGGAGGCACAAAATGCAAATCGGCGTGTTCCGCCTGGTGTGTATGCTGATTATGGGGTTATTCTCTGTAAACAAGGTAAAGAAAGTAAAGCAATTAGTTTTTTTGAGCAAGAAAAAAAACTGTACCCTGAGTCCTCAATACTGATGAATAAGCTCATTGAGCGTATCAATCTTCAGAAAAATGGTTCCGACGTCTCTAAATCGAGTGATGCAGTAAAGCGAGGTGGCAACAATGAATAAATTATGGCTGTTTCTATTAGTCTCAATGGCGGTCACTGGATGTGCTACAAAACCAGTTGATACTCTGAGTGTGTTTTATGCTCATCGACCCAAATCAATTGTTGTCGTACCTGTTCTCAATGAGTCATCTGAACTGACTGCGCCATCAGTATTCATAACGTCTATATCAAGACCGTTGGCAGAACGAGGATACTATGTTTTCCCCGTTTATTTGACTGATATGATTTTGCGTGACTTAGGCTTAGTCGATGCAAATCATATTCATGAGTTACCACCGGGGCGTTTTTATGAGTTGTTTGGTGCTGATGTAGTGTTATTCGTAACGATAAAAAACTGGAGTACTAAATATATCCTGTTAGCATCAACGGTTGAGGTAGAAATGTCCTATAAGTTAGTAGATACAAAAACTGGGCTCCTATTGTGGGAAAGTGATCAGTCTTATGTGCATAGTTCCAGTGGTAGTAGTCCTTTTACTGTGGTAGCTTCAGCCGCTGCCAAAGGATTACTGACAGACTATTTACCGTTAGCTCAACAAACCAATAACGAGGCTTTTTTTCCACCTAAAGGTGTTCCGGTGGGTCCCTACCACTCTGATTACCAGCGTGACCAAAGTCAATTTCAGTAAGACATTGACTTTGGCTTTTCCATAAACAACGCATTTAAATTAAATGCGTTGCGAGTTGAATAATCTCATTTTCATCAATATCTTTGATTGAAGTGTCCTGTTTATTCAATTTGAATGGATTAACGATTGAGGCCGACTTGATCACTTTATTGATATCAGTTTGAAAAGCCATTCTTACTGGGGTTGGGCCAAAGATAGTAATAGACGGCCTATTTAAAGCCCATGCCATGTGGGTCGGGCCTGTATCATTGCCTATTAATAAATCTGCTTTCGCAATCAATGCCTTTAAACTATTTAAATCAAGTCGAGGCATTGCTTTAATATTTTTGTCTTGCGTAGCCATCCACTCGGCTTTTTGCCGCTCTTCTTCATTCCCCCAAACCACCAGACAGTTTTCCTGCAACGCCTGTGCTATTGTTACGAACTTGTCCGCAGGGTAATTCTTGCTATCCCAACTAGAGCCGATCACTAATACAACCGTCTTTTTATCGGGCTTAAGATAATCTGCAATCAGAGGATCTTCATCCTGATAAAACAAGAATGGCTGCTTATTCAAAAGCTGCCCTTCTGTAATATCAACCCCTAACGGTTTCGATAAAACAAATGCATTTCTAACAATGGCATTCGTATCATAAGGACATGCGACTTTGAGGGTATAAAACCACGATGCGAGTTTTTCTCTGATTGAATTAACATCAAAGCCAGCAATCTGATGGCCTAGCAATCTTGCTACAACCGCTGATTTAATTAAGCCTTGTGCATCAATAACCAAATCATAATGATTCAGCGCATGCTGACGCAGCTTCTTAACTTCCTGAAAAACACCCTGCTTGTTGGCTTTTAAAGCTTTAAGATTAACGGTAACTACATGATCAATGTCAGGATTATTATCAAGCAATCCAGCAAAGCGCTCTTCAACAAACCAGTCTATCTGTAACGTCGGTAGAGCGGCTTTAATAAACTGAAGTGCCACCATGGAATGAACAAGATCACCCAACGCAGACAGTCTGACAATTGCAATCTTCACTTAACTATTCCTGAATGAGCTTTAATACCGCATCAGGCGTAATCCCTGTCAAACAGTCGGTATGACCTAATGGACACACCCGTTTAAAACAAGGCGAACAGGTCAGCTTTAATGAAATGACTTTAGCCTTATTATTCAAAGGCGGGGTAAAACCGGGATCAGAAGAACCGTACAGAGCAATGATGTTTTTATCCAAGGCCGCTGCTACATGCATTAAACCCGAATCATTGCTAACGACCGTATCGACTAATGACATTAAATCAACTGCTTCAGCTAAAGACGTCCGACCCGTAAAATCAACACAGGCTCCTGACACTTGAGTGTTAATTTGCTCAGCTGTCTCTTTATCTTTCTCGGAACCAAACAGCCAAACTTTCCAGCCCTCAGCCAATTTTTGCCTGGCAACTTCAGCATAATGATTGATCGGCCATCGTTTTGCTTCACCGTATTCAGCCCCCGGACAGAGCGCCAGTATCTTTTGTAATGAAGGCTTATTTAAATCACGATCTTCGGATAAATGAAATTTCTCAATCACACTGGCCTGCTGATCACGGCTAATAACAAGCCTGGGTATTGGGTATTCAGGAGGTAAAGAAGCGCTTCTTGACAAACCTAAGGCAACAAACCGTTGCACAGTCATCGTCAAAATGCTTTTATCCAATTTTCTAGCATCATTGAGCAATCCCCAACGACATTCACCTATATAGCCGGTACGAAGTGGGATATTCGCAAAATAAGGTATTAGCCCAGACTTCCATGAATTAGGTAACAAAATGGCTTGATCATACGCGTTAGCTCTTAGTGATTTACCCAACACGACTCTAGCAAAGACATTAAACTGACCATGCGCCAAAGGCATCGCAATCGCATGGGTTACTTCTGGCATTCTTTCCATCAAAGCCAATGACCATGCAGGTGCCAACACGTCAATTTGGCACTCAGGATGAGCATTTTTTAAGGTGATGAACAGGCTTTGAGCCATCATCATATCGCCGACCCAGGAAGGGCCGACCACAAGAATCTTCAGCGATTTTTTCAAGACTGTGTAACGTACGTTAACCAATCCGCATGATCTTCACGACGGCCATGTACATAATCAAAATATAACGATTGTAGCTTTTCAGTAATAACACCGCGACTACCTGAACCAATCTTACGGTTATCCAATTCTCTAATCGGAGTCACTTCAGCCGCAGAACCGGTAAAAAAGGCTTCATCAGACACATAGATTTCATCACGGGTAATCCGTTTTTCAATCACTTCAAAACCTTGTTCTCTGGCAATCGTAATCACAGTATCACGGGTAATGCCTTCTAAAGCAGACGTTGTTTCCGGGGTGTAAATTTTACCGTTACGCACCACAAACAGGTTTTCTGCACTGCCCTCTGCAGCAAATCCTTCATGATCCAGCATTAAAGCTTCATCATAACCATTCGACAGGGCTTCTTGAAGAGCTAGGATAGAGTTAATGTAATTGCCATTGGCTTTGGCTTTACACATCGTACTATTGTGATGATTACGTGTGTAAGACGAGGTACGGATACGGATGCCGTGCTCGATACTTTCAGCACCCAGATAGGCACCCCAAGGCCAAGCAGCCACCATAACATGAACTTTTAAATTATCTGCACGTAAACCCATACCTTCAGAGCCAAAAAAGCACATGCTACGGATATAAGCGCTATCCAGATTGTTTTTTGCTACCGCATCACGATGTGCTATGTTAATTTCATCTTTGTTAAACGGCATAGGCATATTCATGATATGCGCAGACCGAAATAAACGATCGGTATGTTCTTGCATTCTGAAAATAGCAGTGCCTTTTTCAGCATGATAGGCTCTAATACCTTCAAAAACACCCAAGCCATAATGTAAGGTATGTGTTAATACATGGACTTTTGCTTCTCGCCATTCAACCCAAGCGCCATCTAGCCAAATTACGCCATCTCTATCGTCCATTGTCATCTTTGTATTCCCCAAATCGATTTATAGTATCTAATATCACAACTATTCAGCGCCTAGTCCGGATAGATTATATGAAATTTCGAATTGTACTATAAACTTAAGATCATAAGTACCATCTTAAGCAGTTTGTCTACCGAATCATTCAGTACACAGCATACAAAACCATAAAAGTTAATCATCATGGCTTATGCGTCAAGGACTCAACGGAGCGCCGTCTAAGACATAGAGTGTACCGTCTGTAGTATAGGAAAGGGGGAATTACTTGGGGGGCAGCATCTTATCTGCCTGAGAACGTGCCGCGGCAGATGGTTTGTCTAGGCTCAGACCTTACCGCTTCTCTCTTTGAGACTGGCCTCACGATCTCTAGCCCGTTGAGGGCAGTGTACTCTTACATTCTTGTCGCAGTCTGTGGAAATTAAACTTTTTTTTCATAAGGTTTATGTTATACAATTACCGTCGATAAAAAGTGCCGAAGATAACATAGCCTTTTTGACTTTAGCGCTTTCCTTGCTCACCCTTGAAATCTAACGCTAGAGAGGTCATATTATGCAGCATGCTCGTCAATTCAGTTTAGTCAGATTTATCACCTTGTTGCTTGTATTTTTTGTACCAATAACGGTAAGTGCACAAGCAGTTATTACAGCACCGGTTATAACATCGGTTAGTCCAATAGAATCACGAGCAACTCAAACAATTGTAATTACAGGATCTGGCTTTGGTACACAAAACCCATATAATGGCGATTCTCCATATATCAGAATCTCTGATATCACAAGTAATCCAAGTTGGAATGCTGGTTATAATAATGAAGGAGATGTGGTATACCTAAATGTTACTTCGTGGACGGATAGTGAGATTATTATTTCAGGTTTCACTAATTGTTACGGATGTAGCAATTGGACTCTTAATAATGGGGATACAGTCTCTGTTCAAGTATGGAATCCACAATCAAATATTGAAGCCACCTGTTCGCAAGCAGTTAATAGTGGATTGACGATGAATTGCTTAACAAATACACCCACAGCCACCGCCTGCGGCGCCGGTATACACCTGACCACCAGCACAGCGGGCATTGGCTCCCTCTGGCAAATGTTAGCCTTGCCCTGTGTACCCACTTCGAACTCAATAGCGGGCGCATTAGGTACCGATACATCTTCCAATCTAAACACAGCCCACTATGCTACCGCCACACCCGGTATCGGTTGGATTATTGAAGATAGACCCGTGAGTGCTGTGCCTGCTTATCGCCCCTTATTAATCAATGATATATTGAACGTCGGAACGGGTTACTGGCTTAAAAGCTATCAAGCACCGACCAAGGGCATTTTAACCATAACAGGTACTGCCACCCCTGCGGATGTCACCCACGCACAAGGCTGTTACTCGACTAATGGTTGTAAAGCCATTACCGTTACTACCGTGACAAGCGATAATCGCTACAATCTGGTCGGCAATCCATTCCCTTATGCGATTGACTGGACAAAGGTGCGTATTCGCGTCGATGGTTCTTCGTCAACGCTGA
>QVQE01000129.1 GCA_003584865.1 Methylococcales bacterium | reverse complement strand
TCGTCAGAGAGAAAAAGCCAGAACTACTTCTGATTTCTTAAATTTAAGAAACAGCTAAGCCGTTTATCTTTAAAGTCACTGGCCGTTTTTTAATGGCTACGGTAGCTTGTTGTTAATTTTTTATTGACATCAAAAGTGTCAACTACTTTTAGGCCGCTATGAAGGATGCCAAATCACCCCTATAGAATGTGTTGTCGTCCAGAACATTCAGAGGATATTTTATTGATTGCGAGTTACCTAAGGGTGTATCTAATCTTGACTTACGCTGAAGTCACTTCTACTTCAGTGCTTGCGCCGTCAACAGACCACAATTTTTCGAGTTGATAAAAACCGCGTGCCTGTGCTGTCATGGCATGAACAATCACATCGCCTAAATCTAAAAGTACCCAGTCTGAACCTAAGTCGCCTTCAATACCCAGGGGTTTGATGCTGTATTCTCTCAGTTTTTCTACAACGTAATCACAGAGTGATTTTAAGTGACGGTCTGAAGTACCTGTGACCACGACCATATAATCGGTAAAGCTGGTTTTGCCACGCACATCCAGTGTGGTAATATTGTGTCCTTTGCGTTCGTCCAAAACATCCTGGACAACTTTCAATAAATCTTCTACTTGCATTAAAATTCCTAAGGTAATAATGAGACTACTGTCTCAGGTAAAGCTGATGCTGCCTAATGTAGGCAATAACGGTATCAGGGAGTAAAAACCCCGGATTTTGGTGTTCTGCAATCATGTTTCTGATAGCGGTTGCCGAAATATCCAGTTGACTGACTTGGTGAAAGTATAACTTACCTGCTGGCTTATGTGCCAATTCAGTTACCTTATCCGTGTGCCGTTCAATAAAGCAATCATCCAGTGGTTGTGGCCTGAAGCCGGGTCTAGTCATAACCACAATATGTGCAAAATTAAATAATGATGACCATTGATGCCAGGTTTTTAACTGATTGAAGGCATCGGTGCCAATAAATAAAAGCAAGGGCGTCTCTGGAAATTCATCCCGTAACGATTTAAGCGTGTCAACCATATAAGACGGGCCTATCCGCTTTATTTCACGATCATCCGCTACAAAGTCCGGCTGATTTTCAATGGCCAGTTTTAGCATGTCTAAACGCATCAGAACACTAGCTATCGGCTGTTGACGATGGGGTGGTTGCGCACTGGGAATCAAGCGAATTTCTGTCAGGCCAAAAATGTCTTTAACTTCAAGTGCAGAACGTAAATGACCGTAATGAATCGGATCAAATGTCCCCCCTAATATGCCAATCATTTATTGTCGGATATGACCATCACCCAGCACAATAAACTTTAATGACGTTAGGCCTTTTAAACCGACCGGGCCACGTGCATGTAGTTTATCGGTACTGATACCAATTTCTGCTCCCAATCCATATTCAAAGCCATCGGCGAAACGGGTGGAGGCATTAACCATAACTGAGCTGGAATCGACTTCACGTAAAAAGCGTCTGGCTCGCGTGTAGTCTTCAGTGACAATGGCTTCGGTATGGCTAGAACTATACTTGCCAATGTGTGCTATGGCTTCATCCATATCGTGTACGACTTTAATGGATAAGATAGGGGCTAAATATTCAGTGTGCCAGTCTTCTTCGGTGGCTCTTAAACAGTGAGGGATTAGAGAGCCTGTTTTTAGGCAGCCACGTAACTCTACGCCTTTTTCTAAATAGATATCTGCCAATAGAGGTAATATCTTCGCGGCAATACCCTCAGCAACTAATAAAGTCTCCATGGCATTGCAAACGCCGTAACGATGGGTTTTAGCATTGATGGCAATGTTAATGGCCTTGTTTATATCGGCTTTGTCATCAATATACACATGACAAATACCATCCAGATGTTTAATAACTGGAATAGTGGCGTCTGCAGAAATACGGGCAATCAGACTTTTACCACCACGGGGCACAATCACATCAACGTATTGCTTCATGGTAATCAGTTCTCCCACCGCATCACGATCAGAAGTGGCTACAATTTGAACAGTTTCAACGGGTAAACCAACAGTCTCTAAGCCTTCAGTAATGCAAGCGGCAATAGCCTGATTAGAATAAATGGCTTCAGAACCACCTCTTAAGATACAGGCATTGCCCGATTTAAGGCATAAGGCCGCAGCATCAACAGTAACATTGGGTCTGGATTCATAAATAATCCCGATAACACCTAAAGGTACACGCATTTGTCCGACTTGAATACCGCTGGGGCGATAATTTAAGTCACTGATTTCACCGACTGGATCGGGGAGAGCAGCGACTTGTTTTAAGCCTTCAACCATGGCTTGAACTCCTTTAGGGGTAATAGCCAGTCTGTCTAATGAGGCAGCATCCAGACCATTTTGTCGGCCTGCCTCTAAGTCTTTTTGATTCTCTGAAATCAATCGGTCTTGATGCTTTTCAATAATATCGGCAATTTTTAATAAGACCTGGTTTTTTTTGCCAGAGTCAGCCCGGCTAATTTCTCTTCCTGCATTTTTGGCGCTCAGTCCAAGCCCCTGCATATAGGTTTTAATATCCACTGTGTACTCACTGACGGAGTTAATTTGATCGTCTATTATATAACTTTGAGCCTTATATTATAGCTTTGCTTGTCGATAGTGCGAAATAATCTACTTTAATACGTTTTAAATATGCGTTATTCAGGTAAAATGCCCCTTTGATCGTCAATGTTTTGACAGGCTGGTACTGTTTATTTCGGTATGGTGTAAATGAAAATACTTATTCTTGGAGCGGGTGTCACGGGTTCGTCAGTGGCTGAGGCTTTTGCGAGTGAAGAGAACGATATTGTTGTTGTAGATTTTAGACAGGAATTGTTGGATGCCTTAAAAGATCGTTTTGATATTGCTACTGTCACAGGTAATGCGGCTCATCCCAGTGTTTTAGAACAGGCAGGGATACATAACACAGATATAGTGATTGCCGTTACCGACAGTGATGAAACGAATATGTTGGCTTGTCTGATTATTAATGCCTTGCACAATCGTCCGAAAACGATTGCCCGAGTTAGAGCCATTGATTATTTAAAGACGCCTCAGTTATTTGGCCTAGAAGGTCTTCCCATTGATATTGTGATTAGCCCTGAACACATTGTGATGGAGTCTATTCGGAACTTGGTTGAGTTTCCGGGGGCGTTACATGTTTCTGAGTTTGCTGGTGGATTGGTTAGACTATTCTCCGTTAAAGTGGTGGCTAACGGCTTTTTAACAGGCAAGAAAATTAGATCACTGAAAGAACGTTTGTCTGATGGTAAAACGCGAGTGGTAGCGATTTTTAGGAATGGTAAACCGATTTGTGTAACGGGTGACATTATCATAGAAACCGATGACGAGGTTTTTATTGTTGCCCCAAGTGAAGAGGTTAAACGGGTATTAAAAGATTTAGATAAATTGGAAGCTCCCTTAAAACGTATTATTATTGCGGGAGGGGGGCATATCGGTAAGCGATTAGCATTAGCCTTGGAAAATAATCATCAAGTAAAGATCATCGAGAAAAACTCTCTCCGGGCGCATAAAATTGCCGATGATTTACGTAATACGGTTGTTCTTTTAGGCGACTGCACGGATGAAGGTTTGTTACTGGACGAGTCTATTGAGAGTGCCGATTTATTTTGTGCGATTACGGATAATGACGGTGTTAATATCATTTCTGCTTCCTTGGCAAAAAGTTTAGGGGCAAGAAAGACCATTTGTTTATTGAATCAAAATTCATACACCAAATTATTGCCCGGTACGGGTATTGATGTCACTGTATTACCTAATCAGGCAACCTTGGGGGCTATTTTGAAACATGTGCGTCGTGGAGACGTAGCTCAAGTGACGTCACTGTGTGGAGGCGCTGCTGAAGCGATTGAAGCGGTTGCTCATGCCAATAATGACGAGGATTCTGTGGTCGGTCGTCGTGTTGATAGCATTAATTTTCCTGCCGGTATTGTGATGGGGGCTTTGATTCGTAATAGCCAGGTGGTTCCGATTCATCACGACACGGTATTTGCCGAAAATGATCATGTGGTTATGTTTGCCATGGATAAAAAACTGGTGATTAATATCGAACAAACATTTCAACGTATCTGATGAGACGCTCTGGAGCTTCGGTCGATAACTTGCTTCAATCTATTGGATCTTGATTTCCTTATGAATGTCATTCTTACGATTGCCCATATTTTTGGTTTAGTTACTTTGTGTTTTAGTGCGTTGATGAGTACGTGTCTACTGACATCGCAACTAACAGGCGATGGGGCGACTACGGCTTTTTTAAATGGTACGTTGGTTACCCTGCTAACAGGTTCGTGTTTGTTTTTTCCTACCCTATGGGTGCCGAAGAAGGTGTCGCGGCAAGCGGGTTTTTTGCTAGTGGCTATTACTTGGTCGTTAACCCCAGTGCTGTGTACAGTGCCTCTACTGAATTATATGCCGTCACTGAGTTTTGTTGATGCTTACTTCGAGACAGTGTCGGGACTGACTACATCAGGTGCCACTATTCTGAGTGGTATTGATAACTTACCGATGTCGATTAACTTATGGCGTTGCGAGTTGAATTGGATTGCGGGGATGGGCATTATTATCTTCGCAGTCGCTATTTTACCTATTTTGGGTATTGGGGGTATGCAATTATATAAGGCAGAAACCCCGGGATCGGTTAAAGAATCGGATTTACCGCCTCGTATTGCTCAAACGGCAAAAGCCTTATGGCTGGTTTATGCCGGTCTTACCCTGGTTTGTATGATCGCGTTACGTTGGGCCGGCATGGGCTGGTTTGATGCGATTTGCCATGCGTTTTCAGCCATGAGTCTAGGAGGCGTTTCCACGCACGACAGTAGCATTGCCTTTTTTAATTCTTTGCCTATTGAGATCGTATTGATCGTCTTTCAGTTGTTGGCAGCGATTAATTTCGCAACTCATTTTGTGGCTATTAAAAAGCAATCATTGCGACCTTATCTTTATGATAGAGAGGTGCGGGCTTTTTTGACATTAATGTTGGTCAGTTGCCTTTTTGCTGCGTTTGTTTTGTGGGATGCCGGGACTTATCCAGACTTTTTAACCGCATTACGTTATGCCTCGTTTAATCTAGTCAGTCTGGCAACAGATAGCGGCTTTACTAACCAGAACTTTAATTTGTGGCCGATTTTTGTGCCCATGTGGATGTTGTTTTTAAGTTGTATGTCAGCCTCTTCTGGTTCTACAGGTGGGGGTATTCGGATGATTCGCACCATTATCTTAATGAAGCAGGCGCGATTGGAGATGTTTAAGTTTATTCATCCTTATGCGATTAGACCGTTAAAAATTGGTGATACGATTGTTAGTAATAAAATTGTTAACTCAGTGACGGGTTTCATTTTTCTCTATTTTATTAGCGTGGTTATCTTGACCTTTGCGCTGCTTTTAACGGGTCTTGATTTTCTGAGTGCTTTTTCTGCGGTGATTACCTGTTTTAATAATGCGGGCCCCGGTTTAAATGAAGTAGGGCCTACGGCGACTTATGCGCATTTAAGCGATATTCAAAAAGCTATTTGTACCTTTGCCATGTTGCTTGGGCGTGTGCAAATTTTTTCTATTGTTATTTTATTCATTCCTGAGTTTTGGAGAAAATAATAACGGTAGCTTAATTTAAGCGCTGCACTTGGCTGGTAAAGCGCCCCTCAGCCAACTGTGTTTCAATAATGTCATCCGGTTTTAATTGCTCTGTAGAACGAATGATTTGTCCTGAAGGTTGTTTTATAACTAAGGCATAGCCCCGATTCAGTGTTGCTAGTGGACTGACGGCATGTAAGGTTTGGCTATGGTTGGACAGGTTTTGCTTGAGCGTTGCTAATTTGTGCTGCATCACTGTGAGTAGTCGTTGGTATAAATAGTCTTGTTTCTGTTGATATTGATTGAGCTTAATACGGGGATTGTGTTGCCATAATTGGGCGGTCTTTGCTTCAATCAGGCTTTGATTGCGTTGTAAGCGGGTGGACATGGCTTGTTTAAGTCTTATTTCAAGATCATCCAGGCGTTGTGCGTTTCTAAGTAACTTTTGACCCGGATGCTGTTGTTGCAGGCGTTTGCTAAGCCAAGTCAAGGCTTGTTGTTTTTGGGTTAGCTTGCGTTGCAATTGTTGATAAAAATAGCCTTCTAGCTGTACGAAGCGATTCAGCCATTCTTGTTGGTCAGGACTGGCCTGTTCTGCCGCTACTGAAGGCGTGGCGGCTCGATAATCGGCTACATAATCCGCAATGGTGATATCGGTCTCATGGCCAACGGCAGAAATAATAGGAATGGTACTGGCAAAGATAGCTCGGGCGACTATTTCTTCATTAAAGGCCCAGAGATCTTCCAGTGAGCCTCCACCACGTCCTAAAATAATAACATCACAGTATTCATGCTCATTGGCTAGGGTAATGGCTTGGGTGATTTCATATTTAGCATTACTTCCTTGTACAGCAACCGGATAAATGATGACAGGTATCGCAGGAAACCGTCTTTTTAATACGGTCAGAATGTCTTTAATGGCAGCGCCTGTCGGTGAGGTAATAATACCTATTGTGCCCGGTAGTGTTGGAATAGCTTTTTTATGGACTGGATTAAATAAACCTTCTTCTGATAATTTGAGTTTTAAGGCTTCGAATGCTCTGCGTAAAGCACCATCACCGGCTTCTTCAAGGTGTTCTACAATCAGTTGAAAATCACCTCGGGGTTCATAAAGACTCACTTGTGCTTTAATAAGCACCTGTTTGCCATTTTCTGGTTTAAAGCCTAGTTTACGCTGTTGGGTTTTAAACATCGCACAGCGGACTTGTGCATGGGCATCTTTTAAAGAAAAATACAGATGCCCCGAGGAGGGCGTGCTTAGATTTGATATTTCCCCTTCTACCAATACACTGAGAAAATGTTCAGCCAGTAATTGACTGGTGCTACGATTCAACTGACTGACGGTGAGTATGTTTCGGCGTGTTGCGGTTGAAGAGCTATTCATTGACAGATGATTTTAAGATGAGATACAGGCATTGCTGAGAGTATTGTAGAATACCAAGATTTTATGTTCAAAGTAAGGGGATGATGATGGCGTGGGTCGTTTTATTTTCTGCGGGTTTCGTAGAAATAATTTTTGCTTTAAGCCTTAAATATAACGAAGGCTTTACCAAGCTTTGGCCTAGTGTCATTACTGCGCTATCTGGAATAGGGAGTTTTGGCTTGTTGATGTGGGCGATTAAAACCTTGCCATTGGGAACAGCGTACGCGGTATGGACAGGCATGGGCGCTGTGGGTGTTGCCATTTTAGGCATTTTTCTGTTTAAGGAGTCCATGGACTGGATGCGGTTGGTGTCGATTGGTTTGGTGATTGTGGGGATTGTTGGACTTAAACTAACCGATAGTTATTAGTATGCTACATCTTATTTTTCAATCACCTATTGAACTGGCTTTATTGGAGCGGATTGTTTCGGGTGACGATGTGGTGTTTCTTGAAAATGCGGTGTTGCGTATTTTGGCGAAAGGTAGTTTGTGTACTCGTTTAATGCAGTGTCTTGAGCAAAATCGGCTGTATGTTTTAGCGGATGACCTTGAAGTGAGAGGTATAGCCGTTTCTGAGTTGGTAACGGGCATTGAGGTCATTGATTATGCCGGGTTGGTCGCGTTGACGGTTAAAAATCCGGTGATTCAGTCATGGTCTTAATGGTTGATTCTCGTCAGTTAGAAACAACGGATCAAGGCTTTTTGGTAAAGACCGCCGAGTGGAATGAAGCAGTTGCTGTTCAGTTGGCGGCACTTAATCAGATTACTTTAACAGAAGCGCATTGGGAAATTATTTTATTTATAAGGCATTATTATTTGCAGTTTAAGCATTTGCCCAATGCCCGTGTCTTTACTAAAGCGATTGCAAAAGAGTTTGGTGAAGAAAAAGGTAACAGCCGGTATTTACATAAGTTGTTCCCTGAGGGGCCTTTGAAATACGCCTGTAAATTGGCCGGCTTACCTAAACCACCCACGTGTTTGTAGTCCTGTTTGTGTCACTGCGTTTAGACTTGTTTAAAGCGGTGTATCAAGCGACGTTCTTTTTTATTGGGCTTATGATCTTGTCCACTGATAGGAAATAGTTCGCGTTGCTCACGCTGTGCGATGAGCTGCTTTTGGCGTTTCTCATGACTTTCTGGGGTTTCTTCATAAAGCAAAACAGCTTCTTTGGCAGGCTTTCTTTGTTTAGCTAACTCAATAATTAAGATGTCCCAGCTTAGACCCTCTTTGTTAATGGTAAGCGACATACCGGGTCTCACTTCTTTGCCTGGTTTGGTACGCTGTTTGTTGACATGTACTTTTCCGCCAGAGACGGCATCAGCAGCCAGTTTGCGCGTTTTAAAAAAACGCGCAGTCCAGAGCCATTTATCTAGGCGAATGCTTTCGATTTCAGTGGGCACTCAGTTCTTTTTCTTTCTTTAAGCCTCTAGGTAACGAAAAGACTACTTTTTCTTCGATACCCTGGATTTCAATAGCCGCATCACCACCCCATTCTTTTAGTTGGTTAATTACTTCTTGAACAAGGACTTCTGGAGCCGAAGCACCTGCAGTTACACCGACGCTATTAATGCCATTAAACCAACTTTGTTGCATATCACTCGCTGTGTCAATTAAATAGGCCACTTTGCCTAATTGCTCGGCAATTTCTCTTAAGCGATTGGAGTTAGAGCTGTTAATGGAACCCACAACCAGAATGACTTCTGCTGTTTTAGCCAGTTCATAGATCGCATCCTGACGGTTTTGTGTCGCGTAACAGATATCATCTTTTTTCTGTTCCTGAATAGATGAAAACCGTGCTCTCAAGGCATCAACCATGATTTTGGTATCGGTCATTGAAAGGGTAGTCTGGGTCACATAAGCTAGGTTTTCTGGATTATTAACAACTAGTTTTTTGACGTCTTCCGGGGTTTCAACTAAGTAAATACCGCCATTTTCGGTACATTTTTCATATTGTCCCATGGTGCCTTCAACTTCAGGATGTCCCGCGTGACCAATGAGAATCACTTCTCGGTCTGATTTAGCATGCTTGGCTACCTGGATGTGTACTTTAGTCACTAAAGGGCAGGTTGCATCAAAAACAGTCAGGTTTCGGTCTTTAGCTTCTTGTTGAACCTGTTTCGAAACACCGTGAGCACTAAAAATCAAATACGATCCCACGGGTACATCAGTAAGTTTTTCAATGAAAATGGCACCTTTTTCTTTAAGGCCATTAACAACAGTGCGGTTATGAACAACTTCATGGCGAACATAAATAGGTGCGCCAAAGGTTTCAATGGCTTGGTCAACAATTTCAATGGCACGGTCTACACCGGCACAAAATCCACGAGGGTTAGCGAGTACGATTTGCATATCTTGACTTCTATACTGGGTTAATTTGTTATTATTCTAACTCAACATTGTTTCTGATACGATAATTCCATCCATATCAGCATACAAAAAATTATCTTTTTTAAAATTGACACCGGCAAAGCTGACCAGTAAGTCGCGATCGCCATGATCTTTTTTGTGGCTCTTTAGCGGGTGTGTATGTAGAGCTCTAATGCCAATCGGTAGTGTGTTGATGAGCGCAGAATCTCTTATGCAGCCATACACAACAATCCCTTGCCAGCCATTATCAAGGGCAAGCGTTGCTAGTTGATAGTCGATTAAGGCGCAGCGGTGTGAGCCGCCCCCATCAATAACCAAGACTCTGTTTTGAACTTTTTCTTCTAATACTGTTTTGACTAATACGTTATCTTCAAAGGTTTTCAGGGTAGTGATTTGTCCTGAAAAAACCGTGTTAGCGCCATAAGTGATAAACAGAGATTCGGCAATCTGGAAATAATTTTCTTTTGAGTGGATATCACAAAGATGAGCAGTGGTGAACGTCATAAAAGGGTTCTCAGTTATTTTGCTTCAGTATAACGCGATAACAAGCCGTAGGCGCTTTGTGTTTTTGGCAACGGTATGTTAACTTCATAACCACCCCCTGAGGCCTCGTGCATGGCTTGACCGTATTTGTTTTCCATTCGTTCTACCACGATGTCTTGATTGCCTTCAGGTAGAATCAGTTCTAGTGTATCACCGACTGAGAATTTATTTTTAACATCAATAGTCGCTAGACCAGTTTCTGGATCATAGCTTCTGATTTCGCCACAAAACTGTTGTTGGTGGCTTTTTGAGTAACCGGTGATATAGTTTTGCTGCTCATGGGTATGATGGCGCTGATAAAAGCCATCAGTATAGCCACGATTAGCCAGGTTTTCTAAAACGCCAATTAACTCAGGTTGAAAGGCTCGACCATTGACGGCATCGTCAATGGCTTGTCGATAGGTTTGCGCGGTTCTGGCTACATAATAGTGTGATTTAGTACGGCCTTCAATTTTAAGGCTATCAATGCCGATATCGACTAAGCGTTGCACGTGTTCTATCGCCCGTAAATCTTTGGAGTTCATGATATAAGTGCCATTTTCATCTTCCATGATGGGCAGTAGTTCACCTTTGCGACCTTCTTCTTCAAGAAAATAGACTTCATCAGCTAAGGGGTGTCGTTCTGCGCCGCCACAACTGGCGGTACTAATATCCGCCATAGACAGTATTTCGCCTTGAGGTATCAAATCACCTTCGGCATTTTCTATGGCAGGCAGCGTATCATATTTCCAGCGACAGGAGTTCGTACAGGTGCCTTGATTCGGATCTCGATGATTAAAATAGCCAGACAGTAAACAGCGACCTGAATAGGCGATACATAGGGCACCGTGGACAAAAACCTCTAATTCCATATCCGGGCATTGTTGGCGAATTTCCTGGATTTCATCCAGAGACAGTTCTCTTGATAAAATAATACGTTTAACTCCAACACGTTGCCAGAACTTAACAGTTGCATAGTTGACGGTATTGGCTTGTACTGATAAATGAACCGGCATATCAGGCCATGCTTCTCGGGTCATCATAATAAGACCCGGATCGGCCATGATTAAGGCATCCGGTTGCATGGCGATAATCGGCGCAAGATCAGCCATAAAGGTTTTAACTTTAGCGTTATGAGGGATGACGTTGGTGGCTAAAAAAAACTTTTTACCTTGCTCATGGGCTTCATTGATGCCTTTGGCCAGATTGTCTGCAAGAAAGTCATTATTACGGACTCGGAGGCTATACCTGGGCTGCCCTGCATAGACAGCATCTGCACCGTAGGCAAAGGCATAGCGCATATTTTTAATGGTTCCCGCTGGGGAAAGAAGTTCAACTTGTTTCATAATGACAATGATAGGTGATTCATGTAATGTATATTCTACACTCAACCTGGTTAATGATAGGCAAAAATTAGGTCGGTGAAAGATAGGCGTTGCTGTTTATACATCGGTAAATATGCTATCTTTCTTAAGCATTGCTATATATTTTAGGTAAATTGACGCTTTTTAATGGGGTACATAAGATGGATGGGGAATTAGATCAGTGGAAAAAATTAGCCAATTCTGAAGTAAAGAGAATGGGTAAGACAGTAGATGATTTGGTTTCCAAGACACTGGAAGGGATTGATATCAAGGCGCTTTATACGGCTGAAGATACTAAAAATCTAGAGACTATCGACTCATTACCGGGTATTTCGCCGTTTGTTCGTGGCCCTAAAGCCACTATGTATACGGCCAGACCCTGGACTATCAGACAATATGCTGGTTTCTCAACTGCTAAAGAATCCAATGCGTTTTATAGAAAGAATTTGGCAGCGGGTCAAAAAGGGCTTTCGGTTGCGTTCGATCTGGCAACTCATCGGGGGTATGATTCTGATAATCCACGGGTAGAAGGGGATGTTGGTAAAGCGGGTGTGGCCGTTGATAGTGTCGAAGATATGAAAGTGTTATTTGATCAGATTCCTCTGGAGCAAATGTCTGTTTCAATGACTATGAACGGTGCGGTTATCCCGGTTCTGGCTTTTTATATTGTGGCTGCAGAAGAGCAGGGCGTGAGTCAGGATTTGTTGACGGGTACGATTCAGAACGATATTTTAAAAGAATATCTGTGTCGTAATACCTATATTTATCCGCCCAAGCCTTCTATGCGTATTATTTCTGATATTATTGAATATTGTTCAAATAATATGCCCCGCTACAATACCATTAGTATCAGTGGTTATCACATGGGAGAAGCAGGGGCTAACTGTGTTCAGCAAGTCGCCTTTACGATAGCTGATGGCATTGAATATATCAAAGCGGCACTCAATGCCGGTCTTAAAATTGATGATTTTGCGCCTCGTTTGTCATTCTTTTTTGGTATTGGCATGAATCTGTTTATGAATGTGGCTATGTTGCGAGCTGCCCGTTATCTATGGAGTGATGCGGTGGGGCAATTAGGGGGCAATGAGCAATCTAAAGCCCTTCGAACCCATAGCCAAACGTCGGGTTGGAGTTTAACTGAGCAAGATCCCTATAATAATATTATTAGAACGACTATCGAAGCCTTGTCTGCCACTTTAGGTGGTACGCAATCGTTACACACCAATGCTTATGACGAAGCACTGGGCTTGCCTACGGAGTTTTCTGCCCGGATTGCCCGTAATACCCAGATTATTCTGCAAGAAGAGTCTGAGATTTGTAATACCGTAGACCCCTTGGCAGGCTCTTATTATGTTGAAGCACTGACGGATACTATTGTTCAGGAAGCGCGTAAAATTATTGCCCAAATCGATGAAGCAGGCGGTATGGCTAGAGCGATTGAATTGGGTATTCCCAAGCGGATGATTGAAGAGGCGGCAGCCGAAACGCAATCACTGATTGACCAAGGCAAGCGTGTGATTGTCGGGGTTAATAAGTACGCTTTGCAAAAAGAAGACGCAGTTGAGGTCATGGACATCGACAATCAAGCGGTGCGCGAGGAACAAGTTGCCAACTTGAAAAGGATTAAGTTAAACCGTGACAACGCTAAAGTTGAAGCGGCGTTGGCAAACATTCAAACGGTTGCTAAAGACGGGGATAACTTGTTGGCAGCCGCCATTGATGCCGCCCGCGTTCGAGCGACGTTAGGCGAGATTTCTGACGCGATGGAAGCGGTATTTGGGCGTTATCTGGTACCGAGTGAGTGTGTAACCGGGGTTATTTCCAGAGAGTATCATGATAGCGAAAAAGGGGCACGTGAGTTTGATGACATTAAAAAGCTGGTTGATGACTATGCCGAAAATGAAGGTCGTCGCCCGCGGATTCTGATTGCCAAGATGGGGCAGGATGGTCATGATCGAGGCGCGAAAGTGATTGCGAGTGCTTATTCCGATTTTGGCTTTGATGTGGACTTAAGTCCGATGTTTTCTACGCCCGAAGAAATTGCCAAGTTGGCGGTAGAAAATGATGTGCATTTTGTGGGAGCATCCTCGCTTGCAGCGGGACACAAGACCTTGGTGCCAGCGTTGATTAAACAATTGCACGACTATGGACGCGGGGATATTAAAGTTATCGTAGGGGGGGTTATTCCTCCACAGGATTATGATTATTTGTTTGAACGCGGTGTAGCCAAGATCTACGGGCCAGGAACCCAGATGATTAAGTGTGTCCGTGAAGCGATGGAGTTATTAAATCAAGCATGATGAATGCGATGAGCGCCGATGATATAGTCGAAGAGATTTTAAAGGGTAATCGCGCCCTGCTGGCCAGAGCAATGACTATCATTGAAAGCACACACTCCAAGCATTATCAACTGGCTGATGAAATTTTGGATAAGATCATGCCGCTGGTAGGTAAAGCCAAACGGATTGGCATTACCGGTGTGCCGGGTTCTGGCAAAAGTACCTTATTAGAAGCCTTGGGGATGCATTTAATCAATAGAGGTCTAAAAGTAGCGATTATTGCTATTGATCCCAGTAGCTTTATTAGTGGGGGGAGCATTCTTGGCGATAAAACCCGAATGACTCGGTTGCTTAGAGAATATAACGCCTTTATTCGTCCCGTTCCTTCGGGGGGGCACTTAGGAGGCGCTAGCCGAAGAACCCGAGAGCTGACGTTTCTTTTCGATGCGGCGGGTTTTGATGTCGTCTTTATTGAGACGGTCGGTGTCGGGCAATCTGAAATTGAAATGATTGATCTGGTTGATTTTTTTTGCTTAGTGCAAATTCCCGGTGCAGGTGATGAACTCCAGGGCATTAAAAAGGGCATCATGGAAGTAGCTGATGTCATTATCATCAATAAAGAGGATGGTGATAATAAAATAATGGCTCAAGTCGCAAAGACTATGCTTAAAAATGCTTTGCATATCCTGAAGCCTAAATACAGTGAATGGCAAGCGCCCGTTTTAACGTGTAGTGCGAGAGAAAATACAGGGATAGAAAACATTTGGGAGGTGGTCGAAAAGTTTTATACCACGATGGAAGCTAATGAAAAAGTGGCTTCCATAAGAAAGGGTCAAGATAGTCGTTGGATGAAGCGGCAAATTGAGGAAAATATTATCAATATGATTTATAACACTCAGGATATTAATGAGTTGTACCGTAAAACCAAAGCCCGTGTTGAGAGTAATCAGCTTTCACCACGACACGCCGTAGAGACTGTTAGTCAATACATTGCCGAAAAATTAACGTGTGACTGTTTGAAATGAATAATTATGAATTTGTAAAGGTTGAACTCAAAGACAGAGTCGGTATTATTGAGTTTAATAATATTAAAAAGTTAAATGCCCTGAGTGAATGCTTTATTAAAGATATCCTGAAAGCATTGGTAGAACTGGATGTTCCTGAGATTCGCTGTGTTATTTTACGAGCGCCTAAAGGCAGCAAAGTATTCTCATCCGGTCATGATATCAGTGAACTGCCCAATGCCAAGCGTGATCCTTTGCCGTTGAGCTATCAAGATCCGTTGCGTATTTTAACCCGAACCATTCAGCGTTATCCGAAACCGGTTATCTCTATGATTGAAGGGAGTGTGTGGGGCGGTGCTTTTGAATTGATCATGAGTACCGATATCGTTATTGCCAGTAACAAATCCACCTTTGCCATGACGCCGGTTAATCTGGGGGTGCCTTATAATGTAGTGGGTATTCATAATTTGATTCGCGATGCAGGCTTGCATGTGATGAAAGAAGTTATTTTTACCGCGACTCCCTTTGCTGCTGAACAGGCTTTAAAGATTGGTATATTAAATCATATTGTCCCTGATGAGGAGTTGGAAAGTAAAACCCTCGCCATTGCCAACCTTATCTGTGAAAAAGCCCCGCTTGCCATTGCCGTTATCAAAGAGGAGATGCGGGTGTTGTGTGAGGCAAATGCCATCAATCCTGATGAGTTTGAGCGGATTCAAGGACTTAGACGATACGTTTATGACAGTCTTGATTATACCGAAGGACTGACGGCTTTTTTTGAGAAGAGAAAGCCTAATTTTATTGGAAAATAGATTCTTATCAATGACTGGATTAGTGAATGATGCGGGACGGGATATTTATTCCGTCCCGCTTTGCTATAATTTTTGAAGTATTTTTTCATATTCTCTATGGGAGTCAATCCAAAACCACAATATGTCAACATTATCAATAATGCCCACCGCTCTATAGTCGATGTTGATACGTACCGAGCAAACTGGCTTACTGGAATGAGTTCGCTTGAACTGCAAACTTGGGTGATATGGATTATTTTTAAATTGAATATATGCAATTTTTGCCTGCTTCCGAATATCCACAGGCAAAGCAGAATACAACTTCCAAAATTTTTCTGTCGTATGCAAAATCACAGCGCATCTAAATTCAAAGGTTTAGTCTTACCAGCGCGATGTTCACTTAAAGCCTCATCTGCAAGACTTGCTAAAAAATCTTCAGACTCGGCAAATAACGAATCCCATTTTTTTTCTGCCAATAATTCATCCAGCAACCATCGTGCAATTATA
Source organism: Methylococcales bacterium (assembly GCA_003584865.1). Taxonomy (GTDB): domain Bacteria; phylum Pseudomonadota; class Gammaproteobacteria; order Methylococcales; family Methylomonadaceae; genus Methylobacter_C. The sequence goes on along the minus strand of QVQE01000129.1, from coordinate 21,301 downwards.
TTCTGTTGCATATCAGGAAGTTTGGACGCCTCTTGAAATGCTTGATTAAGTAACTGTGTCATAAAGTTTTTCCTGATAACGCACAATATAAAAAACAATCCAATACCCGCAACCAAGACCAGATATAGGGGTGCAATATTTCTTTATGTTACGAATTAAATTTTTTTGCAATACGGGGCAAACCCTATATGACTCCATCCGCCCTTATAATTTTAAATTTAAATTAAAAAATACCTGTTTCGTACGAGTCTTTATACATGCTAGGTACTGCTGATGTAAGATACCTTTATAGTAATCTCGGCACTCTGGGTTACTTGACATGCGCTCATGACATATCCTGTATTTTGCTACCCATAGACCCGTAAAATTGATTAGGCTTATCACGGAATTTTGGTCTTGCTTACAGATACGTTTGGTATCATCGGCATTGTACGCTGTTTTGTCGTGTGCCTGTGGTGCTATATTACCATTTGGGTTAATGGTGGGATTTGTTGGTCTTACTGCGACTGCGGCTACCTGCTTTAATTAAATTGCGTCTTTTCATTTACGTCACTAATAACTCTTCAACTTTACGAATATAAGGAATGTATTCCAACTCAATATCATTTAACAAGTCTTTCAAGTTTTCTATAAGCTCCTATTTTGTCATGCCCTGAGTTTGATAATCAGAGTATTCATTTAGAAAACCAATAAAAAAGAATCGTCCTGCCACTCTGTAAATTTAATTGTTCTCATAACTTAAGTGGTTACATTAGTCATTAGATTTTAGTTTGACCTTACAAGGAAAGCCCAATCTTCATTAAAAATTTCTTCAAGTGCTAAGAATAGAATACGTGTTCACCTATAGTTTTTCAGATAAATAATTTCCAATCCCTACAAACTACCTTTATTTTATAATATCTGTAGCAAGTAATTTTGAAAATTTAATTTCTGAAAGCCTATTAGTTACCTCAACATTTTTAAGCTATTGTACAACGGAGCACGACAAACATCGAGCAATTTGCTGTAACTAAAAATAATAATAGCCTCCACCTAAAAATGCTATATTTATAATTTAAATTAGCATCAGATAGGCGTTATTATGGATACCGTGTATGCCAATAAAACTGTCAGTGTGACAGAGTTAAAGCGTAATTATGCTTCTATAATTAAGGAAACAAATGAAAGCCCCAGTGCTATTCTCAATCACAATAGACCAGAATCCTTCTTATTACCCGCCAAGCTCTATGAAAACCTTTTAGCGAGACTTCAAGATTTAGAGGATAAGCAGCTTGTCATTGAACGTGCAAATGAGCCATTTGTTGAGCTAAGCATTGATGCCCCATAAAATAAAACTTCGGCAATTGGGCTATAGAATAATTGATGATAAATTATTGGGCAATAAGATTCTTATTCTGTGACTGGATTATCAAATGACTCAATACCCCCTATTAACACCAGAAGAAGCGGCCAGTATTATTAACCATAATGACATGGTTGCTTTCAGTGGCTTTACAGCCGCAGGTTCTCCAAAAGTAATCCCTCTTGCACTGGCTCAGCGAGCGACGGCATTGCACGAAAAAGGAGAGGATTTTGCCATAAGATTAATGACCGGTGCTTCTGTGGGCGCCCAGGTTGATGATGCGCTGGCGGCTGCAAAATGTGTTAGCTGGCGTGCGCCTTATCAGTCAGCGTCCGGTATGCGTAAGGCAATTAACAATAATGAAGTTGAGTTTGTGGATATGCATTTGGGTGAAGTTGCGCAAATGCTACGTGCCGGATTCTTTGGTGAAATAGAGGCGGCTGTCATCGAGGCGGTTGATGTTACCCCTGATGGTCGAGTCTTTTTGACATCGGGTATTGGTAATTCGCCGACTTTTTTGGAGCGGGCAAAAAAGATCATTATTGAAAGAAATAGTTATTTTTCCTCCCGAATTACCGAGTTCGCCGATAACGTGACCTTGCCTAATCCGCCTAAGCGTCCGGTTATTCCACTTTATGGCACGATGGATAAAATAGGCAAGCCTTATGTGCAGATTGATCCAGCTAAAATAATAGGTATTGTCGAAACCCATCAGGCCGATCAAATTGAGGCGTTTACCAAAAATGATGAGACCAGTGTACTGATAGCACACCATGTTGAAACGTTTTTACTGAAAGAGCTAAAGGCTGGACGTATTCCTAAAGACTTTTTGCCGATTCAAAGTGGTGTGGGTAATATTAATAATGCGGTGATGGATACCTTGGGTAAAAATCCAGACATACCAAAATTCACTATGTTTTCGGAAGTGCTTCAAGAATCGGTTGTGGATTTAATTTTGGAGGGTAAGGTCACGGGCATCAGTGCATCCAGTTTGACCATTACACCCGGTAAACTGCAAACCATCTTTGATAACATGGACTTTTTTAGCGATAAAATTGTTCTCAGGCCGCAGGAGATTTCAAATAATCCCGAGCTAATAAGACGTTTGGGTGTGATTGCCTTGAATGTGGGCCTGGAATTTGATATTTATGGACATGCAAACTCTTCACATGTCTTAGGTTCAGATTTAATGAATGGTATTGGTGGCAGTGGCGATTTTGAGCGTAACGCTTACCTGTCTGTTTTTATGGCACCCTCTACCGCCAAGGGTGGCAAGATATCGTCTATTGTTCCGATGTGTACGCATGTCGATCACAGTGAGCACAGTGTCAAGGTGATTATTACGGAGCAGGGCATTGCTGACTTGAGAGGATTGTCGCCTAGCCAGCGTGCTCATTCCATTATTGAAAACTGCGTGCACCCCATGTATAAGGAAGTATTATATCAATACCTTTCAAGCTGTAAACCTGGACACATTGCGCATGATTTACATCATGCGTTTGATATGCATGTCAAGTTTCTGGAAACAGGGTGTATGTTGTAGTGATCGGCTGGTACGGTTCGGGTAGGTTGTTAAGCAGCCGTTCAGCTTATTTATGGCAAATTATCATCAACTAAATATACTTATAAAAAATTAACTGTTAATTGAGGATATTAACTATGAAAAAAACAGCAGTGATTGGTTTTATGATGATTTTTACTAGCAGTAAAGCAGGCGTCTATATTAGTATCAATTGCTTAATCTGATGCCAGACCATATCATAGACGTGTAAACTATTGAGTTGATTTTTAAAAGTCAACTCAATAGTTTTTTAATTTCAGCCATACGAAATTCTTTTATCAGCGCCTTAACTCTTGAGATAAAGGGACGATATTCAGGTTGATTTTTGACTAAAATATCAAGGTGTTTATTGAGACCCAAGAGATCCCCAATTCGAACAAAATGTCTGAGCTTTTCAATAATCTCTTCGGGGGGGCTTAGCATGACTTCATCCAAGGATGAGTCAGAGGTATCCATACTATCGGTTTGAAAAATCCAGATCAAGCCTAAGTGTAATTTTAATTTATTGAGTAAATGCTGAACCTGAATGGGTTTAGCTAGAAAGTCGTTAGCGCCTGCATTCATAGCAACCAGCCGGTCAGAAGGGTAAGCATTCGCACTAAGAATAATAATGGGCACAACTAGACCTCTGTCACGTAATTGAAGAGTTGTTTCTGAGCCATCTATCCCGGTCATGGCTAAGTCGAGAATAATAAGATTAGGTTTAAGTTGCTCTACTTTCAACAGGCAATTTTCGCCTGAGCAGGCTTCCTCAATGATAAAGCCAAGCGGAGCCAAAATTGATTTGATTAACTCACGATGATCAAACTGATCGTCAACGACTAAAATTCTTTGGCGTCGGCCTTGATAACCGGTAATATCTTCAATTTTGTATTGTTCACTCTCTGTACCCAAATTAGCCAAAAATAAGCGTACCGTAAACGTCGATCCAACCCCCACTTGACTACTGACCACCAGTTCTCCCCCCATAATTTCAGTTAAAATTTTACTGATGGTTAGACCTAAGCCACTACCAGAAACGGCATTACCTGTGACCGTATTTAAGCGGGTGAATGGTTGAAAAATATCCTGTAATTGTTGTTCATGGATACCATCACCGGTGTCCGTTATTTCAAATTTGGCAACACCTGCGCTGTAGCTAATACTTAATACAATGCCTCCTGTTTGAGTAAACTTAATAGCATTACTTAATATATTGATTAAAATTTGACCCACCCGTTTCTCGTCTGCTTTGATGCGTTTGGGTAAGGTATTGATTATCTGGCAACGAAAATATAACCCTTTATCCTCTGCCTGTGCTTTATAAACATGTACGAGATGTTCAATGAGTGCATGAAAGTCAAAAGGATCATAATGTAATTCAAATTTGCGTGCTTCGATACGGGCAATATCCAGTATATCCTCAATTAATGCGGACAAATGTTCGCCACTACGTTTAAGGGTATCCACGGCCTGTCTTCGATGTTCAGGGATACTGGGATCTTTTTGTAAAATGTAAGAGTATCCAACAATACTATTGAGCGGTGAGCGAATCTCATGGCTCATATTACTGAGAAACCGGCTTTTAGCTTGATTTGCTGAATTGGCTATCCTCATGGTTTCTTGTAACTTAATGTCCGTTTTTTTATGTTCTTCAATTTCAAGCAACAAGAGTTGGGTTTGTTTAGCGGTTTCTTTTTGAGCCACTTGCCGACTTTCGGCATTCAAAATAAGCCACCAGGTACATAAACCGATAAAGACTAACAGCGACGCATAGATTTTAAAGAAGTTCTTCAGTAATAATTGAAAGGCATCAAAATTATTCTGAACACTTAATAAATCCTGATAATAAATGATGCTGATAAAAATGCCAGTCAAGATCGATAAGAATAAAAACATCAAAGCAAAACGGAGTAAACGTAATTTAGCCGTCATGTTGATTCTTGACGGTAATAGACGCTTAGCCAGGGCTTTTAGATAATCATCGAAACGAAAACCGGTTTTACAAATGTCTAAACAACGTGCATCCAAAGTACAGCAAAGTGAGCAGATCGCACCCGCATAAGCAGGGCAATAAGCCATATCTTCATGTTCAAATTCATTTTCGCAGATAGAACATTTATTTTGTGTTTTAGGATTATTCTCATTACGGTCGCGAGTTAGATAATGCTTATCACCCGCTAACCAGGCAATGGCAGGTGTCAGTATGAAAGCGAGTCCTAAGGCAATAAAGCCTGAAAAAGCTTTAGGCGTATTTCCAAAGAGTCCTGTATAAGATAATATTGATATTAACGAGGCCGATAGTGTAGAAATAATGCCCACAGGGTTAAGATCGGCTAAATAAGCTCTTTTAAATTCGACTATTTTTGGACTGAGTCCCAATGGTTTGTTAATCATCAACTCTGCCGCAATCGTACATATCCAGGCGATTGACATGTGAGAAAATAGCCCCAGGACTTTTTCTAAGGCACCAAAAACACCAAATTCCATTAACAATAGTGCAATTAAGACATTAAATAACAGCCATACGACGCGCCCAGGATGACTGTGGGTAATTCTGGAAAAAAAGTTAGACCACGCCAGAGAGCCTGCGTAAGCATTGGTCACATTGATTTTAATCTGACTCAGAATCACAAACAGAGTGGTTGCAGCCAGTGCCAATCTGGGATTCTCAAAAATTTCTTTATAAGCGACCAGATACATTTGTGTGGGTTCATGCGCATGCTCAGAACTGATGCCATGCCGGATTGCTAAATCGGCCAATAAAGCGCCCAGTATTTGTCTGACGGCTCCAAAGATAACCCAGCCGGGTCCACCTGCGATCATTGCACACCACCAGCGTATATTATTGGCTGGTGTTTTATCGGGCATAAAACGTAGAAAATCGACTTGTTCGCCAATTTGTGCCATCATTGAGAAAGCGACTGTAGCTGCTGCACCAAAAAGCATCCAGTCGAAGCCTTGTGCTGTACTAGCCAACCAAAAATGATCTTTTAATATAGTCAGTGCATCCGGTTCGCTTATGGCTACTGCAACATAAGGCGAGACGAGCAAAAGTAACCAGATGGGTTGAGTCCATAATTGCAAACGGCTGATCGTGGTAATACCGAATGTCACCAACGGAATAACCAAAATAGCACTGATTACATGCGCTATAGGTAATGGAATGTGAAAATACAGTTCGATAGCAAGTGACATAATTGATGCTTCGAGTGCAAATAACGTAAAGGTAAACGAAGCATAAATTAATGAGGTGACGGTAGAGCCAATATAACCAAAGCCCGAGCTTCTGGTTAACAAATCAATGTCAATATGATAGCGGGCTGCGTAATAACTGATGGGTAAGCTGGTGATAAAAATAATTATTGATACAATGATGATGGCCCATACCGCATTGGCAAACCCATAGTTAATCGATAAAAAACCACCAATTGCTTCCAGTACCAGAAAGGCGGTTGAGCCTAAAGCTGCATTAGCAACTTCAAACTCAGACCATTTCCTGAAACTACGGGGTGCGTACCGTAAGGCGTAATCTTCCATTGTTTCATTGGCAACAAAGGAATTATATTCACGACGGACATTGGTGATATGTTGATGTATATCAGGTTTCACGGGATGTTGAGAGTCAGATTACGATTAATTCATCGACTATACCTAATTTTCTCTACCTAGCGAATAATAAAATCAGCGACGTTCGTGCCCCATGTGAAGAATTAGCGGGGAACCCTGATTGTTAATAATCAATTCTTTATCTGTTTCAGGCTCAGGTTCATTAACTGGCTTGGTTACGTTGGTGTTTTTTTCATCTGGCTTCTCAGTATTAATTGGCTTAGGTGATAACTTAGGTACGGGTTTAACAACAACTTGTACATTTGGCATCCAGGCAGGCTTGAAATTAATTGCTTCAATCGATTGGGTAGCTACAGGGATTTTTAAATCATCCAGTAGATTAAAACAAGTGGTTGTAATTTGATCGACTAATTTATCAATGTCTTGCACTTGATTTCCATTTGAAAATAATGACTGGGTGCTAAAAGTCATATTGTGCTCAAGAGGGGCTTCATTCGTTCCAATTTTTTTTAGAATACAACTGATCGGTAAAACATCGGCTTTCTGAAATTCAGGTGAGCGTGGGTCAGCATTGCCTTGGCTAAAAGAGAAGCCAACGGGCGTGCTTTGGTGCGTAATGCTATCTAGTTTAGCGGTTAGCGTATGAGAATAATGGCTATCGGACTGCTTAACAGGAAAGTGCCATTCAGCCAGATTTTTTATTACCCGTTCAGCGATTTGCTTTTGTGCTTGGGCGGTACCCACTTGCTGCCCGTTTTCATTATCAAGTTTGAATTCGATAGCCGTTATTGAAGATTTATCATAAGCACTGACATTTATTGCCTGTACATTTGAAGATCCCATGCTGGTAAAGATCAGCAGGCAGATTGTATAAGATAATTTTGTTAATTTTTTCAAAGCCATAACATCCCCCAATTAATATATTCATACTCTACGATAACCCTTCTATGAGGGGTATACGTCAAATAACTGATAGTTATCTGACGGATTGTGCCGATTGATTGAAACCTGAATAATCTCAACTGCCAGTATTGGCCGCATCGCCACTTGGCGCTTGCATTTACATTCTAGCTGATGAACAAAAGGGGATTATAAATGAAAAGTTATATTAAACATGCAGTAGGTGGCTTTAATAAGTCCCTACTTTGCACTGCAGTAGTAACTGCCCTGTTTGCAGGTCATTCGACCAATTCATATGCAGGAGCCACTTTCAAGATTGATGACACCAAATGGGTTAGTGTAGGCTTAGGTTTACGCAGTAGCTTTCAGGCAACTGAGGGTGCAGCGGGCGCAACCGGTAATCAATGGAGCAATAATTTTAATCTGGATAATGCTCGTATCTATCTTAATGGTCAAATTCACAAATATATTAAAGTTGAGTTTAATACCGATTCTACGACGAGTGGTTCTGGTAGTGGTGAAATTAGAATCTTGGATGCTATTGGTAAAGTTGAATACAACGCTTATGCCAATCTTTGGGTAGGTCGTATGTTGGTACCTGGCGAGCGTCGGGAAATGAACGGACCGTTTTATAGCGGTATTTATCAAACCTTTGGTGCAGGGACACCTTTTGAGCCTGCTGATTATAATACGACTATTCAAAACAATGGTACATCGGCAGGCTCTTTTGGTCGTGATGATGGTGCGACAGTTTGGGGTGCAGCGTTTAATGATCGCTTTCAATATGCCGTTGGTTTCTTCCGTGGCTTAAGAGGCGGTGCGAATGCCAGTGACAATCCTTCTTTTGCACAAAAAATATCGTATAACTTTTGGGAAGTCGAGAAAAACCCAGGCTATTACACATCAGGCACTTATTACGGTAAAGGTGGCGATATTTTAACGGTATCGCTCAATAATCAATATCAAAGCCAAGGTGCGGGTTCTACTGTGAATCCAGGTAACTTCCGTGGCACGGGTGCTGACGTGTTGATGGAAAAAATATTACCTAATAAAGCCGTATTAACTTTAGAAGGCGATTATAAAAACTATGGCATCAGTGGAAATTATCATGCTATTCAAAATAATCCTCTTCCTCCTGGCGTTGCTAACTTCAAAATGTTTGCTGGCCAAGCTTATGATGTTAGCGCGATGTACATGTTCCCACAAAAAATTGGTATCGGTTTGGTTCAACCTTATTTACGTTACGTTAACATCAATCCAAATGGTAGTTCTAACCGTAACTCATACCAAACTGGTATTAATTATGTTATCGACGGCCATAACGCAGTGATCTCTTTGAACTACATTTACGGTGATATGAATACTAAAGGGCTTAATTATACTTCTACTGCAACAGGCGATAAGGTCAGCTCTCTTCTACTGGGCTTTCAATGGCAAATCTAACTTCTTTGATACTTTAGGATAACTTCCATGAACAGAATTTCTGAAAAATTACGTAAATTAAGTATTGTCGGTGCGATGGCATTATTAACAGTCGCTTCGGGTACTGTAAGAGCCGAAGATACTATTAAGGTCGGTGTATTGCACTCTCTATCTGGCACCATGGCCATCAGTGAAACGACATTGAAAGACACCATGTTGATGTTAATTGATGAACAAAACAAAAAAGGGGGGTTGTTAGGTAAAAAACTGGAAGCTGTGGTAGTCGATCCGGCTTCTAACTGGCCTTTATTTGCTGAAAAAGCCCGAGAGTTATTAACCAAAGATAAAGTGGCGGCAATCTTTGGTTGCTGGACTTCTGTATCTCGTAAATCAGTATTACCGGTTATTGAAGAGTTAAATGGCTTGCTGTTTTATCCTGTTCAGTACGAAGGCGAAGAGTCATCTAAAAACGTATTTTATACCGGTGCAGCGCCTAATCAACAAGCGATTCCTGCCGTTGATTATTTGATGAACGACCTAAAAGTAAAACGTTGGGTATTGGCGGGAACTGATTATGTGTATCCAAGAACCACCAACAAAATTTTAGAAGCGTATTTAAAATCTAAAGGCGTTGCTAAAAAAGATATCCTGATCAACTACACACCCTTTGGACACTCTGATTGGCAAAGTATCGTAGCAGACATTAAAAAGTTTGGTTCTACGGGTAAAAAGACGGCAGTGGTTTCTACTATTAATGGTGATGCTAACATTCCTTTCTATAAAGAATTAGGTAACCAAGGGATTTCTGCTGAAAAAATTCCCGTTATTGCCTTTTCAGTGGGAGAAGAAGAGTTATCGGGCATGGACACTAAGCCGTTAGTCGGTCATTTAGCGGCCTGGAACTATTTCATGAGTGTTGATAGCACTAAAAATGCGGCCTTCATTGAAAAATGGCATGAGTACACTAAAAACCCAAAGCGCGTAACGAATGATCCAATGGAAGCCCATTACATTGGTTTCAACATGTGGGTTAAAGCAGTTGAGAAAGCCGGTACAACTGATCCAACTGCGGTTCAAAAAGCGATTATCGGTGTTGAATATCCCAACCTGACGGGCGGTACTTCTAAAATGTTGCCTAACCATCACATCAGCAAACCCGTGTTAATTGGTGAAATTCAAGACGATGGTCAGTTATTGACAGTTTGGCAAACCAATACCTTGGTGGATGGTGATGCCTGGTCTGATTTCTTACCAGAAAGTAAACCCATCATTGCTGATTGGACAGCGCCTATTAATTGCGGTAACTACAATACCAAAACTAAAAAATGTTCAGGACAAAACTTTTAATAGTGTGTTCTGAATCATTCTTACCAAGTACTTAAAATACTTAAACCAGGCGAGTTAGTCGATATTAATTTAAGGCTAACTCGCTGTTTTGGAGATAACATGAAGGCGAAATCAATTAAAGGATACTGTCGACTGGCTGCCTGTTTAATGCTGGTGTTTTCGCTAGCCATTCATGGCGATCAGGATGTATCAAAGCAACAACTCTTGCTTAATGCGTTAACTAATTTAAAGCAAGGTTCCATGGCTGAACGTGAGCAAGCCATTATTCAACTAGCCGATAACGGCAGTTCCAGTTTGACGATTTTGCAGGCACTGCTGGATGGTCAACTCTTTATACTTAAATCAGACGACTCTCTAGTGATCGGTGCTGATAATAACCAAGGTTATGATATTCGTGATGCCATAACAGGAACTGCAAAGGGAGCTGTTGAGCGCACAGATGTTGGCAAGATCAACTTAACCAACAAACTTAGAGTTTCATTAAGGAAAATCATTGGGCAATTACAATTAAGTTCAGATGACCCTGCTATTCGTTTAGCCGCTGTTAAAGCGATGGGAAATGAAGAGGATGAAAGTGCCTTAGCTATCTTAAAAGCGCGTGAAGGCGTTGAGAAGGATGAGACAGTTAAGCAAGCCATAAAAGTTGTATTTTTGTTAAAAGATATGAACAGTAGTGATAAATCACTCCGCATCAATGCAATCGATGCCTTAAAGGAAGTGAACAGTCTGGATGTCGTTAACCGACTGAATGCTATGGTCGAAAAGGATGAGGCAGGAAATTTTGTAGAGTCAGATATTGATATCCGAAATACAGCAAAAGCGGCGTTAATTAATATCAATACCCGATTACAACTTTACAGTTCAATAGAAACGGTGTTTTTTGGTCTTAGTTTAGGTGCCGTTCTAGTATTGGCCGCTATTGGATTAGCCATCACCTTTGGCGTAATGGGTGTTATAAACATGGCACATGGCGAATTAATGATGCTAGGTGCTTATACCACTTACGTTATGCAGCAATTGATGCCTAATAATTTAGCCTTTTCAGTGCTGTTATCCATTCCCGCCGCCTTTGTTATTTCTGCTTTGGTGGGCATTGCTATTGAAAGAGGAATCATTCGATTTCTGTATGGTAGACCCTTAGAGACGTTACTGGCTACTTTTGGTGTCAGCTTAATACTTCAGCAAAGTGTACGGTCTATCTTTTCACCCTTAAACCGGAGTGTAGCAACGCCAGAATGGATGAGTGGCTCCTGGCAGGTTAATGATTTCTTGTCACTGACCTGGAATCGCTTTTATATCCTGGTCTTTTGTTTAATAGTATTTGTGTTGCTGTTGCAGATTCTTAAACGCACCAGTTTAGGTCTTGAAGTAAGAGCTGTTGCTCAAAACCGAAATATGGCTAAAGCCATGGGTATCCCAACCTCCAGAGTAGATGCCATGACCTTTGGTTTGGGATCAGGCATTGCAGGGGTGGCGGGGGTGGCCTTAAGTCAGATTACCAATGTGGGCCCCAATCTGGGACAGGCTTATATTGTCGATTCCTTTATGGTCGTCGTGTTTGGCGGCGTGGGGAATTTATGGGGAACCTTAGTGGCTGGGTTTGTGTTGGGTATTGCTAATAAATTCCTGGAGCCTTTTGCGGGTGCTGTTTTAGCGAAAATATTAGTCCTTATCTTTATTATTCTATTTATCCAGAAACGTCCGAGAGGCTTGTTTCCACAAAAGGGTAGGGCGGCGGACTCGTAGTTGTGATGAATAACGATAGAAATTTTATAACTTGAAAGTGGAATTGATATGAAATTAATAGGATTAGGTGCTGATAAAATCGGTACGACGGTATTGATCGTACTCGCTATGGTGAGTTTTATTATACCGCTTTGTAATTTAGTTTCTCCCGCTGACTCTCCTCTGCATTTTTCTGCCTATACCGTCTCGGTATTAGGTAAGTATTTAACATTTGCTTTGTTGGGCTTGTCGTTAGATTTAGTCTGGGGCTATTGCGGTATTTTGGCGCTTGGTCAAGGTGCATTCTTTGCGTTGGGTGGTTACGCCATGGGCATGTATTTAATGCGCCAGATTGGTACGCGGGGCGTTTATGGTGATCCCTTATTGCCCGACTTTATGGTGTTTCTAAATTGGAAAGAACTGCCGTGGTATTGGTTAGGCTTTGATAATTTCTGGTTTGCCCTGTTGATGGTGGTGTTGGTGCCCGGCGTGTTAGCGTTTGTATTTGGCTGGTTGGCCTTTCGCTCAAGAGTCACGGGGGTTTATCTTTCGATCATTACTCAAGCATTGACCTATGCTTTGTTACTGGCCTTTTTCCGAAATGAAATGGGCTTTGGTGGTAATAATGGCTTGACTGATTTTAAAGAATTATTGGGCTTTAATATTCAGTCAGAGGCATTACGAGCCTTATTGTTGATGATATCCGGTGTCACTCTGATTGCGGTTTTTATACTGTGTCGTTGGTTGGTTAATACTAAATTGGGCCGAGTAGTGACTGCTATTCGTGATCAAGAATCACGGGTACGATTTTTAGGGTATCGTGTTGAGATGTTTAAGCTGTGGATCTTTGTATTCTCAGCGATGATAGCCGGAATAGCCGGGGCACTGTATGTGCCTCAAGTGGGCATTATCAATCCCAGTGAATTTTCACCACTCAACTCACTTGAGATCGTTATTTGGGTTGCTATTGGTGGGCGAGGAACATTATATGGCGCAATCATAGGAGCCGTGCTGGTTAATTATAGCAAAACAGTATTGACCGGCTTAATGCCTGAAATTTGGTTGTTTACCTTAGGCGCTGTTTTTGTATTGGTTACTGTATTTTTACCTGATGGCCTGGTAGGTTTAATGCGTCGCCGTTTACAGGAGAGTCATTCATGAATATATTTGCTGAAAACCTGTTTGGCGAGGTACCCAAAGTAAGTTCTGGCAATCTGGTTGTCGAAGGTGAACTGGATACTCGTCATGGTCCCATATTATATTTAGAAGATGTGAGCGTTAGTTTTGATGGTTTTAAAGCGCTCAATCATATGTCACTTTATATTGATGCTGGTGAATTGCGCTGTATGATCGGGCCTAATGGTGCTGGAAAGACCACATTGATGGACGTTATTACCGGCAAGACTCGCCCCGATACAGGGACGGTATTCTTTGGACAAACCATCGATTTATTGCAAATAGATGAACCCGCTATTGCGCAGGCAGGTATTTGCCGAAAATTTCAAAAGCCGAGTGTATTTGATGCTTTAACAGTATTTGAAAACCTGGAGTTAGCACTAAAGGCGGATAAACGTACCTGGCAAACCCTGTTTTATCGACTCAATGGAGAGCAACGTGACCGTATCGATCAGATTATTGAAACGATTGGTTTAACCGCCTGCAATCACCAGCGCGCCGGCATCCTTTCGCATGGACAAAAACAATGGCTGGAAATTGGGATGTTATTAATGCAGGAGCCCAAAGTAATGCTCGTGGATGAACCCATTGCAGGGATGACACATCAAGAGATTGAGCGGACTGCAGAGTTGTTGTTATCGCTACAGGGACAGCGCTCTATCGTTGTTGTTGAGCATGATATGGAGTTTGTTCGATCCATTGCCAGTAAGGTTACTGTTTTGCACGAAGGTTCGGTATTAACGGAAGGTACAATGGATGAAGTCCAAAACGATCCACGTGTCATTCAAGTGTATTTGGGGGGATAATGCTTAAAATTAAAGGGTTACAGCAGTATTACGGTGAAAGCCATACCTTGTGGGATTTACAACTTGATGTGCCTAAAGGCGCTTGTTTGTGTTTAATGGGGCGTAATGGCGTAGGTAAAACCACTTTATTAAAAGCCATTATGGGGCTGGTGCCTGTTAGGGAGGGCCTACTTGAGCTTGATGGGGAATCCCTGATAGGTGCAAAAGCAGAAAAGCGTGCAGAACTCGGTATAGGCTATGTGCCTCAGGGACGGGAGATATTTCCTTTATTGACAGTAGAAGAAAATCTTAAGACAGGACTTCGGGCTGCACGTCGACACGGTATAAAAAAGATCCCCGATCATATCTATGAGATTTTCCCCGTATTAAAACAGATGTTAAACCGGCGGGGTGGCGATTTATCCGGTGGGCAGCAACAACAGCTCGCCATTGGACGCGCCTTAGTATTAAATCCTCGACTACTAATTCTGGATGAACCTACTGAAGGAATACAACCTAATATCGTCAGTGAAATCGGTGATGTGATCATCCGGCTTAATCGTTCATTGGGTAAACCGATCCAGATGCCTAAACCTAATCCGAATGATTTAGGTGAAGTGCATGAAGCGATATCAAAGATTAATCACGAGCTAGGTGTCACTGTGTTATTAGTTGAACAAAAGTTGCCTTTCGCCCGTAAAGTAGCTGATCGGTTTTGCATCATGGATAGGGGGCGTAATGTCGCGATTGGTGAAATGGATCAGCTTGCTGAGGATATGGTTAAACGTTATTTGACGGTTTAAATGCAGAGAGCGCTGCGCGTGTCATCAAGTTGTGGTAAATTTTAGCTTCGCCGCATAAAGTCTTTATGTGGGATTTTGCAAATAAAGAGGAATTGTTATGAAAATGAAATGCCTGCTTGTATTAAGTGCTCTAATGACACTGGTTTCGTCACCTGTTTTTGCTCATATCGGTGTAAATGCAGATCATAGTAAGGTCAAGAACTTGCTTTTACATTTAATGAGTTTCGATCATCTGGCAACGATAATAGGCTTGGGGCTTTGTGTATTTATGGGTGGTCAATTATTGCTGTCGTTGTTACTCCGTGTGATTAAAAGAAAATATTGATGGGCATAAGGTGTTGATGACCGGGATGGCTGTGTCGGAAGGTTGGCAAGCCAGATTAGATCTTGAGTTTGCGCTAAGTCAGCAGAAAACAGTTATTTCCAAGCGTCGTCATAGTGGCCCGCTCACTATTCAACGGCCCTTTTATCCAGAAGGTGATGTTTGTCATCTGTATTTACTACATCCACCAGGTGGCGTGGTTGCAGGTGATAGTTTGACTATTAATATCAATGCGACTGCCGATAGCTCTGCATTGATTACGACGCCCGCAGCCGGTAAGTTTTATCGGAGCCAAGGGGCGCTGGCGAAGCAAAAAGTGAGTATTAAAGTCGCTGCTGGTGCGACTTTAGAATGGTTGCCGCAAGAAACCATTATCTACGAAGGCGCTCAGGTTGTGTCTGAGTTACTTATTGAACTGGATGAAAAGGCAAGCTTTATCGGTTGGGAAGTCTTGGCTCTAGGTCGACCAGCGGCTAATGAGGGCTTTACAACCGGTGAGGTGACTTTAAGTTGGCAAATATATTGTGCTGATACGCTGTTTTATCAGGAGCGTATCAAACTGGATGCACGCGCTTTTGCCGCCCGTTGGGGTTTGAATGGACATTCTGCGTCGGGGACATTATTGGTGTATCCAGCGTCATCGGTGCAGTTACAAAAAGTACAAGAACTTATCGGTGATCAACCGGGACGTGGCGTGACTTTAATTGATGATTTGTTGATTAGTAGGGCGCTTGATAACCGCGCTGATCGGCTGCGTGAGTTTTTTCAGCAAGTTTGGGTTTTATTGCGGCCAGATGTATTAAACCGTCATGCCTGTGAGCCGCGTATTTGGGCAACCTAGCATGTTGTTAAACACTCGGTTATATCTACGGTCATGTTGGTTTACGGCTATTGCTTAAAAGCCAACCTATACTACGTATTCTTGATGAGGTGTATTATTAAATTTGAAAAATGTTAAACTCAGAACGTTTTTTTAGTGACCCTTATTAATTTACAAGCCCATTAATATGAGACAAACCATGCAAATAACCGCCGAACTCGATAGTCAGCATGTTGAAAAACTGCATGTCCTGGAAAAGACGCTTAAAAAAAACACTTCTGAGTTAATAGCTTTTGCCATTGATAAAGTATTTACCGACAACTCTGCCAAAACAGAAGGATCTACTGCTTATCAGCTCATGCTGGATTCAGGTTTTATTGGCTGTGTGGAAATGGACGAAAATCTTTCAGAAAATTATAAAGCCAGTCTGGATTGGAGTCATAAACTGTGATTATTGCCGACACAGGTTTTTGGATTGCCTTGGCAGATAAAAAGGATAAACACCATTATCAGGCGAATGAGTTTGTCAAAACAAGCTCCGAAAAATTGATTACCACTTATCCTGTGATAACTGAAGTGTGTCATATCTCATTACAGCGACAAGGTATCAAAGCACAAATTAACTTTGTAAAAATGTATCAGTTGGGTGCTTTTGATGTATTTGAAATTCCCAAAGTGGACAAACAGCGCGTATTGTTTCTGATGCAACAATACGCTGATTTACCCATGGATTTTGCCGATGCGTCTTTAGTTTTATTAGCTGAATATTTAGGTCATGGCAGGATCTTAAGTACGGATAAACGTGATTTTCATACTTATCGTTGGAAAAACGCCCAACCTTTTTCCAACTTATTATGCCCCTAACATTTCTAATATTTAGAGACTATTAATACAAGCCATGAAAATAACCGCCGAACTCGACAAAGAGAAATGAATAAGAAACAGGATTAATTATGCATTTAACACCCCGTGAGAAAGATAAATTACTGATTTTTACCGCAGGACTATTGGCAGAACGGCGTAAAGCAAGAGGCTTAAAGCTTAACTACCCCGAAGCCATCGCCTATATTTCAGCAGCGATTATGGAAGGAGCCAGAGACGGGCGAACCGTCGCCGAGTTGATGGAGTTTGGCCGTACCCTGTTAAGTCGTGATGACGTGATGGAAGGTGTCTGTGAAATGTTGCCCGATGTACAAGTGGAAGCCACTTTTCCAGACGGTACCAAGCTGGTGACGGTTCATAACCCGATCGAATAAATTTAGAGAGCAGTAGGAGCATAGCTATGATTCCTGGAGAAATTATTCCAGCCGAAGGCGATATTGAGCTTAACGCAGGTTGTGAAGTGATTACCTTGGTAGTTGCTAATCAGGGAGACAGACCGATACAGGTCGGTTCACATTATCATTTTTTTGAAACGAATCCCGCACTGGCTTTTGACAGGGATAAAGCACGGGGATTTAGATTAGATATACCGGCTGGCACTGCCGTCCGTTTTGAACCCGGACAACTGAGGGAAATTCATCTGGTGCCTTTCTCAGGGTTACGACGTGTATATGGGTTTCGTCAAGCCATCATGGGCGATTTAAAGGAGTCAGTATGAGTAGAATGAGTCGACAAGCCTATAGTGACATGTTTGGACCTACGACAGGTGATAAAGTCCGCCTGGGTGACAGTGGTTTGTTTTTACAGGTCGAAGCGGATCGCACACTGTATGGCGAAGAAGTTAAGTTCGGTGGTGGCAAAGTGATTCGTGATGGCATGGGTCAAAGCCAGGTGGATTCCTCCAAAGCGATGGATTTGGTGATTACCAATGCCTTGATTGTCGATTATTGGGGCATTATCAAAGCCGATGTCGGGATTAAGAATGGCCGGATTGCCGCGATAGGTAAAGCCGGAAATCCTGATATTCAAAATGGCGTTGATATAATCATAGGCCCAGGCACCGAGATTCTAGCCGGTGAAGGACAGATTCTAACCGCAGGCGGAATTGATGCGCATATCCATTTTATTTGCCCCCAACAAATTGAAGAAGCGCTTGCATCGGGTGTAACGACCATGATTGGTGGAGGTACCGGGCCAGCAACCGGCACTAATGCCACGACCTGTACACCAGGTCCCTGGAATATTCAGCAGATGTTGCGGGCGCTGGATGGTTTTCCAATGAATTTTGGATTGCTGGGTAAAGGCAACGCCAGTTTGCCGATTGCCTTGGAAGAACAAGTCCGTGCGGGTGCAATGGGTTTAAAACTGCACGAAGACTGGGGAACAACGCCAGCCGCTATTGATTGTTGTCTGTCAGTCGCTGATCGTTTTGATGTCCAGGTTGCCATTCATACCGATACGCTTAATGAGTCTGGATTTGTTGAAGATACGATTGCGGCCTTTAAAGATCGTACTATTCATACCTATCATACCGAAGGTGCGGGTGGTGGTCATGCACCGGACATTATTAAGGCCTGCGGCTTGCCCAATGTTCTGCCTTCATCAACCAACCCCACGCGACCCTATACTATTAATACAGTCGATGAGCATTTGGATATGCTCATGGTCTGTCATCATCTTGATCCCAGTATTCCTGAAGACGTGGCTTTTGCTGAGTCCCGTATCCGTCGAGAAACTATTGCAGCAGAAGATATTCTGCATGATTTGGGTGCTTTTTCAATGATCTCATCTGATTCTCAGGCCATGGGTCGCGTCGGTGAAGTGATTATTCGTACCTGGCAAACTGCACATAAAATGAAGTTGCAACGCGGTAGTCTGCAAGAAGATGCTTCCAATAATGATAATTTTCGTATTAAACGTTATATTGCCAAGTACACCATCAATCCTGCGATTAGTCATGGTATAGCACATGAAGTAGGCTCTATCGAAGTGGGAAAGCTAGCTGACTTGGTGTTATGGAATCCAGCTTTCTTTGCTGTAAAACCGACACTGATTCTTAAAGGGGGTGTAATTGCATCCGCTGCGATGGGTGATCCCAATGCATCCATTCCAACCCCTCAACCGGTGCATTATCGTCCGATGTTCGGATCGTTTGGTCAAACATCAGCGACTTCTTCCATGATCTTTTTACCCCAAGTGGCGGTTGATGAAGGTGTAGCGAGTATCCTGGGTTTACGCAAACGGGTCGGTACGGTTAAAAATACCCGCACCATAGGCAAAAAGGATTTAATCCATAATCACTATCAACCCACTATTGAAGTTGATCCGCAAAACTATCAGGTGCGTGCTGATGGTCAATTACTTACCTGCGAACCGGCGGTCGTCTTGCCGTTTGCGCAGCGGTACTTTTTGTTTTAATCCCGTGTTATGTAAACAACGATAACTGAAATGTTGAAATTGACCGAAGTGGCTGTTCCGGAAGCCCAGGCAGATGATGAGTTGACCTTGTCTTATGAACACCGTCAAAAAAGCCGGTTGCCTGCACAAACCGATGGTGGTGTAAAAGTAGGCTTCTTTTTACCCAGAGGACAGCGTTTACATTCTGGCGTTATATTGACAGGCGCTGATCATTATAAAGTACTGATCAAAGCGGCTTCAGAACAGGTGTCAGTGGTGCGAAGTGACGATGCCTTGCTGTTTGCCCGGACTTGTTATCATTTGGGCAATCGCCATGTTGCCTTGCAAATACTTCCGGGTGAATTACGCTATTTAACTGACCATGTCTTGGATCGCATGGTACAAGGGTTGGGTTTAGCAGTGGCTCATGAAGTTTTACCTTTTGAACCTGAAGCGGGTGCTTATCATAGTCATGATTAAGGATATTGCTTTATTGCGCTTATTTCAGTTAGTCAGTCCTGGCTTACCCATTGGCATGTACAGCTATTCGCAAGGTTTGGAGCGAGCGGTTGAAGATGGTTTAGTCACCACCTCCGATCAGGTGTATGACTGGATCGAAGGCTTATTAGAGCAAGGCATGACGCAGATAGATTTACCTATTTTGGCACGCTTGTATGATGCATGGTCATTGGACGATATCACGAAGGTCATGCACTGGAGTGCCACCTTAATGGCCTATCGTGAGACGTTTGAATTGCGTGCTGAAGACAGGCAGGCGGGGCAAGCCTTGGCCCGTTTGTTAATTGAGCTAGACTTTGAGGATGCGGCTTTCTGGTTAAGACGGAATGATGCCACATTGGCGACTTTATACGCGCTGGCTGCGGTGCGGTGGGAGATTCCTAAGCAGGAAGTGGTGATCGGTTATTTATGGAGCTGGCTAGAGAATCAGGTGTTATGCGCGGTTAAATTAGTGCCGTTAGGGCAGGTGGCTGGGCAACGTCTTTTAATCAAACTGGCTGACCTTTTACCGGAACAGGTTAACCGGGCATTATCGCTAACCGATAAGGAAATCGGCGGTAGTGCCTTTGGTTTAGCGTTATTCAGTTCTCGTCATGAGATGCAGTATTCCAGATTATTTCGATCATAAAGTGAGTAGATAATGAGTGATAAACAAGTACTTCGAGTCGGTATTGGCGGGCCCGTGGGGTCGGGTAAAACAGCGCTAGTGGATGCTTTGTGTAAACGGATGCGTGATGAGTTTGATATTGCCGTCGTTACTAATGATATTTATACCCGTGAAGATCAGCAGTTTTTGATTCGTAGTCAGGCATTACCAGAAGATCGGATTTTAGGCGTAGAGACGGGGGGGTGTCCGCATACTGCGATCAGGGAAGATGCCTCAATGAATCTGGCGGCGGTTGATGAGTTATGTGAGCGCTGGAAAGATCTGGATTTTATTATGGTTGAGAGTGGTGGTGATAATTTAAGTGCCACGTTTAGCCCGGAGCTGGCTGATCTGACTATTTATGTGATTGATGTCTCGGCAGGGGATAAGATTCCCCGTAAAGGTGGGCCGGGTATTACCCGTTCTGATTTACTGGTGATAAATAAAATAGACTTAGCCCCGTATGTAGGTGCCTCTTTGGAAGTAATGGATAGGGAT
Source organism: Methylococcales bacterium (assembly GCA_003584865.1). Taxonomy (GTDB): domain Bacteria; phylum Pseudomonadota; class Gammaproteobacteria; order Methylococcales; family Methylomonadaceae; genus Methylobacter_C. Next base: position 607 of record QVQE01000129.1, on the reverse strand, counting down.
GCAAAAAAGATGAGAGGTGAGCGTCCATTTGTGTTTTCAAACCTTAAAACAGGGGTGGGGTTGGAGGCGATTGTGGGGTTTATTGTTGATAGAGGGATGTTGGGTAAGGAGGGTTGAGCTAGAGTGTGTAGTTTGGATTTTTTGAACCATTGTTTTTTATTTAACTTATCTAAGACTTGCTCAAAGTTATTTTTCTGGTACTGATGAAATGGTTTGAAATATTGGTCTTTTAGACCGTAACGTAGCAGCAAACAGAAACGCTGACTTTATAGCTTTCATTGCTCTGTACTTTTCAAAGACTTCAGGGGCTATCATTTTTAGTAAAGTTAGCGCATTGGTGAACTCAATCTGAAATCTTGCCTTGTAATAGCGCAGAATATCCAAGTGATCAAGGTAAATATCTATCCGGGTGATTCCGGTTTCTTTAGGCGTTTTATTGGCTTTGGCTTTGGTAAGCCGACAGCGTATAAGCCGTGTTGTGTGTCACATCCACCAAGGCCAGCAATGAAATTTCCAGTCCGCGTTCCGCCTGCCCCTGTGAACCGTTCCAAAACCAGTCCAGGCCGTAACTGGTGCGCCCACTTTTGGGTGAAAAACTGGCATCGAT
>QVQE01000154.1 GCA_003584865.1 Methylococcales bacterium | reverse complement strand
AGCTAAGCCGTTTATCTTTAAAGTCACTGGCCGTTTTTTAATGGCTACGGTAGCTTGTTGTTAATTTTTTATTGACATCAAAAGTGTCAACTACTTTTAGGCCGCTATGAAGGATGCCTGAACTTGCCTAAATTAATTTAGGCACATTCCTAAGCCTTATGACTTGCGGGTTTTTGTACTTCGTTGGTTCTTGCTAAATCTACCCGTGGAGGCTGCGGGCGGAGTCGAACCGCCGTAGATGGCTTTGCAGGCCACTGCATAACCGTTTTGCTACGCAGCCATATCGGTTAAATAAAAAAGCCGCGATAGTCCGCGGCTTTTATTTTAAATAATTGGAGCGGGAAACGAGATTCGAACTCGCGACCCCAACCTTGGCAAGGTTGTGCTCTACCACTGAGCTATTCCCGCACTGAATTTATTTGCCTATTATATATAATTTTAAAATACTGTCAAACTTTATTTTTATTGAACATCAATTGATAATGCCCAACCCTCATTGCCTTTACACGAACCATCTTCAATTCTAACTTTAGAGTAGGATTTTTGTTTCCCATAAGCATCAGCAAACTCAAGCACAGTAACCGGCGTACCTTGTGCTAAATGCTGACAAGCACCGTTTCTATCGGCTTCTTCAGTATCATCATAAGCCGCTATAGCGCCTGGTGTTGAAACTAAACGCACGGTTGCAGAAGCATCATAAGCATTAGCGCTCTTTAATGTATACGTCTGTCCAATTGCAAGATCTTTAAGAACAGGGCCATTCAGTGGGGGCTTTTCATCACTACCACCCAGTCCAAACACTAAAAGAAGAAGAACCACTACACCACCAATACCCCCGAAAAATAATTTGGGGTTGGTCTCTTTTAAACTTAAAAATGAACCCGCCAAGTTACTGCCTGCCTCCGGTGCGGCAACTGCTGCCGCTGCTACAGTGGCCGCAGGCTCAACAGGGGCAGCCGTTTCTGCTTGTACAGCTTCTGCTTGATTTACGTTATCTTCAGTACTCATTTCTCATCCTCACTCATAGTCTTGTAGTCTTAATTATTATTTTATGGATCATTGCTTAATTAAAAATAGGCCGTCAAGCAATAGATTAACCTATAACCCAGTCTGTTTTTACTTAAAAGCAGGTGAATTATTACACATATACCTAGTTGAACGGTAAACTTACCATAATCACAAAACTTTTCAAGTGCTTAGTACACATTTTTATAGTCGTTTTTATGCTGCTCCGCCCTTCTTTACCATCATTCCCTTGGATGGATTATAACCAATAATCGCCGCTGCCATAAAAATCAGGAAAGCCGCTAAGGTATAAATAAACGCCTGTTGATCAAACTGCCCATATAGAGCAAATCGAATCATCTCAACGGCTTGTGAAAAAGGATTATATTCTGCCAGTTTACTGAGAAAGACACTGGATTCTCTCATTTTCCACAAAGGATACAGTGCTGTGGACATAAAAAACATCGGGAAGATAACAAAGTTCATCACCCCCGCAAAGTTTTCTAATTGCTTGATAAAGGACGACAGCAATAAACCTAAAGCTCCCAGCATTAAGCCAGACAGTAACAAGGTTGGCATAATCCAAAGATACCCTTGCCAAGGCGCATGAATATCATAAAACCAGGCAATGGCTAAAAACACATAGACCTGTAGAATAGACACCCCAGTCCCTGCCAACAACTTACTGAGTAATAAGAACCAGCGCGGCAAAGGACAGACCATCAAGATGCGCATACTGCCCATTTCTCGATCATAGACCATCGATAAAGAGCTCTGCATTCCATTGAACAATTGGATCATGCCAATCAGACCCGGCGTGATGTAAACTTCATAAAGAATATAGGTTTCGTAAGGCGGCGTAATGGCTAGTCCTAAGGCCGCTCTAAAGCCTGCTGCGAACACAAACAACCAAACCAATGGCCTGACTAAGGCTGAGATAAAACGTTCCCGCTGAGTCACAAAACGCCATAACTCACGACCCACAATACCCCACATCGCTCGCCAATAATGCAAAAAACTCATGCCTGCTCTCCTTGTGTTAAGCTGTAAAATGCATCTTTTATCGATGTAGTCCCAGTGTTCAGTAAGACCTCATCCACGGTGCCTTTGGCTTTGATTTGGCCTTTATGCAGGACGATTAAATGATCCTCAGGATAGATTTCATCAATCAAATGACTCGCCCAGAGTACCGCTAACTTTTCTTCAGCGACCAATTGATGAACATATTCAACAATCGCTAAACGACTCGGCACATCTAAACCCACGGTCGGCTCATCGAGTAACAATAAAGCGGGCTTATGCAATAACGCGCGAGCAATCTCAACTCGCCGCCTGTGTCCACCATTTAATTGCCGTATTTTCTCAAAGCGCCGCTCATACATATTCAGGCGTTCTAATTCCTGTTGAATACGTTGCAATGCCACTTTACGCCCCAGTCCATGTAACGACGTGTGATAACGTAGGTTCTGCATGACCGATAAGTCCATGTCCAGGGTAGTTTGTTGAAACACCACCCCCAACTTGGCTAACGCTTGGCGAGTTTGTTGTTTAACATTAAAGCCACATAATTCAATTTGGCCTTCGTGACTGTCATATAGACGGGTGATTAAAGAGAATAAGGTACTTTTACCGGCTCCATTGGGCCCTAATAAGAGTGTGCATTCACCAGAGTTAATGGTAAAGCCAAGCTGATCCAAGGCCTTTTTACCACCATAAGAGAAACTTAATTTTTCGATAGATAATGCAGTTTGTAAACTCATGGCTTGACCGCAACGCCCCAAGGATAAGTGCCCACTCCCACCGACTTAGTCACGGTTTGAGACTCAAGATCAATTAATGAAATATCGTTACTCGTGCCATTCGTAGTGTAAAGACGTTTTTGATCAGGAGAAAAGGCCAGGTTCCAGACCCGCTGACCCACTAACAATACCTTTTCTACTTCGAATGTTTTTGCATTAACCACGGCAACGCGATTAGCAGGACCTAAAGCAACATAAGCTCTATGTCGCTCTTTATCAATAACAACTCCCACCGGCTGAATTTTGTCACGGGTAACGCCCTGTACTTCAAAGCCAATGGTTTTAATAATTTGCTTCGTTTGGCTATCTAAGATCATTAACGTACCCGCCATTTCTGAAGTCACCCACAGTTGTTGACTATCGGCTGTAAAGCTTGCTGCACGAGGTCGAGGATCAACCAGAGTATTGGCTTCAATGGCATTCGTCTTGGTATTAATCCAATGAACCATATTAGTGGTCTCTGACACACTAATCAGCCATTTATTATCAGGGCTAACCGTAATCCCTTCAGGTTCTACACCCACTTTAATTTGCTTAAGTACTTTCTTCTTGGCAACATCAATCACCGTTACCAGACTATCATCTTCGTTTGAGACATAAAGCCGATCACCAGCCGGATTTAAAGCAAAAGTCTCAGGATCTTTACCTGACGGCAATTTACCCAACTCTTTAAATGTATTGGCATCAATTATTTTTATGGTGTTCTCGTCACTGGTCGCGATGTACAAGAACTTATTATCAGGACTCACAAAGATACCACGAGGACGCTGACCAATCGGCACCGTTTTAATGAGCTTACCGGCAATGGGGTCAACCACGGCCAAGGCATTATCTTTTTCTAACGTGACAAATACTGTTTCAGCCTGTGCGCTGGCTGTTAGTGCCAGCATTAAAAAACATTTTAAAGCCTTCTGTTTCATTCTTATTTATCCCAGTGACAGTGTGATTCAGGTTGATCATAACCGAGGGTATCAAGTTCAGTTTTTGGATGTAAAAATCCATCTATCGGCGCAACAGCAACTAATGACCGTGGTGCCGCCAATAAAACAGGTTGTCGTAATTGGTTATCCCAAGACCGAAAAGATAAAGGGGTACCTGTGTAACCGTTTAAAGCAAACGCATCACTGAACAGATAATCTTTGAGGGACCTGGACTCATGACTTTGAGTGCGGGTCGCTGCTTCACCGACAGCCCTGACCGCTAAATAAGCGCCATAATCTTCTTCTTCCATCCAACGCCCGGCTTTTTCTAAGAAGCGATGTTGAATTTGCACAGCCCCCCATTGTTCATGGGTTTTATGCCAAGGCGTAGCAATCAGTCCTTGAGTCCCCATCACCGGACGTGGAATCCAGGTACGATAATCTAAATATTCACCAAACTGACCTTGTTCATCAGCAACGACCAACACATCATAAGGGTCTTCTGTCTGGGTAAATACAGCCACATCGGATTGCACGGTACGCCGTGCATCATAGGTATGTTCCCAGGCTTTTTCTGCAACGATCTTCATACCAAAACGTTTAGCAGCGCGTTTGATGGCTTCTGCATACAAACGATCTTCTGGATTGGGGCCCACCACAAGAAACCATTGAGTCCAGCGCTTTTTCATCATGTATTGCGCTAAGGCATCCGCTCGCATCGCGCGACTCGGCAAGATATGCAGCACATTTCGGCGACATTCTTCATTACGCAACGCATCATCACGGGTGCCAACGTCAAACAATAGCAATGGCTTAGCGACAGGTAGATCAGCCAGTTGATTCAGTGCTTGCGCCGGTAAATTCACCACCACAAACTGAAAGTGCGGACTGATCTCTTTGGTAAAGGTATCCACGGCATTGCCGTCCAAGGGGACAATAAACTTTTTTAAATTAAATTGCTGCCCCGTAAATTCACCCGTAGTATTATCATCATCAATACCAAGCTCTGCCCCTATCACGCCTTTGTCTTTAACGAAGGGATCAAGATTAGACAGTGGTGCAGGAATAACCTGTTCTTGCGTTAAATAAGCAATATTATAAGTATGGGTAATCGCCTGTTTGGGTGCGGCTTGAATAAAACCCAGGTTAACACACTGAGTCAATAATAAAATAATGGCAGGTATCGAATAAGGCACAGTAGCTAATCGCATGACTTGTTAACAATAAAGTTCGGTAGCCGTTAATTTTAACGGATTAACACCTGTTTGTATTGCTTTCAAGCAGTATACCTAAGGTGACATGAAACACCTTTAATTAAAATAAGTTTAAACAAGATCAATTAACTATGACACAAAACACCTTAAGCGAAATAATACTTTATCCTGTCAAATCATTAGCAGGGATTAGTGTTTCTCAATGGCCTGTTATTAAAACAGGGCTTTTATATGATCGAAAATGGATGCTTGTTGATGGTGAAGGACAGTTCTTAAGTCAGCGTAAGTTACCCAGGATGGCGTTAATCAAAACAGCGTTAACAGATGAGTATCTGATATTGTCAACGGATGGTATGGAAGATTTGCTGATCCCGTTACATCAAACCGACGGTGAGATTATCCGCTCTACAGTATGGGAAAATACGGATGATGCGTTGCATGTTTCAAAAACAGTGGATCAATGGCTGAAGCAATTTTTAAACACGGACTGTTATTTAGTCTATCAGCCTGAGGAGGCTATTCGACCCGTCGATCCTGATTATAGTATTGCGACTGATAGCGTAGCGTTTTCTGATGGCTTTCCTTTTTTAGTGGTCTCAGAAAACTCACTGGCTACGTTAAATCAGGACATGCAATTAAATTTAACCATGGCGAGGTTTAGACCCAATTTGGTGATTAGTGGTTGTGAGGGTTATGCAGAAGATCACTGGCGAGAAATAACCATTGGCAGCATTGACTTTAGACTTCCCAAGCCTTGTTCACGTTGCTCTGTACCTGCGATAGATCCTGAAACAGCAGAAACCGGTAAGGAGCCGTTAAGTACACTTAATCGTACTAGAAAATGGCAAAATAAAGTTTATTTTGGACAGAATGCAATACATAACCAGAGTGGTATTTTAGCCGTGGGGGATAGCGTGCTGGTTAAGGTTGCGGGGGATAAACAACCACCGATTTGATATAAAATGAAATAAATTGTTTTATCTATGAAAGATGGTATTGTCAGCACTCAAGCGATATTGGTTAAAGTGATTTGGTATCGTATATGCTGCGTAAGGTACACGACAATGACTCTTAAATTACTATAACGAAAATAAATGGTGCTATGTCGATTGATGCCAGCGAAAATTAACGACCTGAAACGATTAACTTCTAATTATTGATAAGAATTACGCTCACTATTTGTACAGGATAAAACGATGACTCAAGTGGTTAAAGGGACAATTCATGGATTAGGGATGCGCTATGCCGATGGCACCGAACCAATGGAGATTTGGGTTCCCATAGACCGTGCTTGTGGTTTGCCATACAGTAATGGAAATCGAATCCCAATAGACCTGCAAATCAACGGCGATCATTACCATGCCGGCCTTCGCGCCACTGTAAATAATGCTTATGTTTGGATATCACCAGACATAAAGACACAAGATGGTATTTCTAAAAAACTGGCTCATGTGCTTGAAATAGCAGGATTCAAGAAAAATGATAGAGTATTGCTTGCCACGAACGGTAAGAACATTGTACTGACTGCAGATTTAGACGATGAATAACAGGAGTCAGTGCTACACATTCACCTAACCTAATGCTCTTGCATACAAATGAAGCCATACATCTATATTGAAACCTCTGTAGTTAGCTATCTTACGGCAAGACCTAGCAAAGATTTAGTCAAGTTAGCCTGCCAGCAAATTACACAATCATGGTGGAATACTGGACGGTTAGCGGCATCACATTTTATTTCGCCCTATGTGATTGAAGAAGCCAATGCTGGCGACCCCGGTGCCGCATCAGAACGCATTAAGGCAATACAAACTATTCCAGTATTACCTATCTCAGAAGAAATTCCTGTATTGGCTGAGTTTCTACTGCTCGGTGGCGGGTTGCCGTCTAAAACAAGATTAGATGCATTGCATATTGCTTGCGTGGTCTATCATGAGATGAATGTGCTTTTGATTTGGAATTGCACACATATTGCTAATCCAAAGCAATTACCCGTAATGCGTGGTTTATGTGCTGCCAAAGGATATAAATTGCCTGAATTAGTAACCCCTTTTGAGCTAATGGAGAATTTATAATGAACATCATACCACCTTGCAAAGATTCAATTATTGATGAAATCCACAATACACGCGAACAACTTGCAGAGCTATACCATAACGATTTAGTTGCCTACTCACAAGCAGCCCAAGAACATTGTCTTGCCTTGGGATTTAATCTGGTAGGTAGCCCCCGCTTACAACAAGGGTCTGAAATAAGAATAACTAGAAGTCTTTCCGACTTATGAATTGATTAAAACAAAAGAGCAACTAGGATTAGGGCAACGTTATATTATACTTAGGGATAGGTCGCGACCTGTCCCTACGGGGTAATAACTGGGCAACCAAACAAGAAATTGATTTTTATGAATCCAGAAAATAATGATGAACTAAATGACGAGCTTCTTGATGAGTATGATTTTACCCAAATGAGCAATGGCGTTCGTGGAAAATATGCTAAGCAATATCATGAAGGGGTAAAACTAATTATGCTTGAAGCTGATGTGGCGCAAATATTTCCTGATGCAAAATCAGTCAACGAAGCATTGAGAACCTTATCAAAAGTTATTTTGCAACATCAAAAAATAGCCTAACCCAAGAGTAAGACTAGAAATATGCGCTATATGGTAGTCATAGAAAAAGGTAGCTCTAGCTACGGTGCTTTTGTACCAGATTTACCCGGTTGTATTGCGGTTGGAGAGTCTGAATCAGAAGTGATTACTCTTATTGAAGAAGCCATTCAATTTCATCTTGAAGACTTAAAAATTATTGGTGATTCCGTTCCTCCACCAGTTTCTAAAAGTATTTTTGTTGATATCCCAATTTCTGCCTGACTCAACGTTAAAATGGGGCTTCGCTTAAGCACACTAAAATTGAATAGCCTAAAGTTATTTATAACGACAGATATGGGATTTAATATTGTTCTCCATCAAATGATAAGAGTGCTGGCAAAATAACACATTCACGCAGAACCCTAAAAAGGCGGTTGCCCTGATGAGAAGCATAGTCTACTTTTAATCACTTGTGGGAAATAAAATGATATTTTGTGCGGTTTTTTTGCTAAACCCTTATATACCGTGCTCGCAGCTTAGGAATGCAAAGTCCATCACGTACCGTTATCATTAGCACTTGTTGTATACACAGCCCAACTTTTCACTCACGCATCCCCCGCTTTGCATCGGTAACATTGGGGCAATGCTTATATAAAGTTAGGGCATGTAGGGGTTGCACGGTGGCTTGACAGGCAATAAACCGGATAGCTCGCAGGGACGATATACCTACACCTTACCATCGATATTAGGGGCTTGCACCGTTGCAGTGTCCGCATTTTGCCGTTGCACAGTAAAGACGTCGTATAAGAACTGTGAGCAGTTATTACACGATATGTGACCTTATAACTCACCCAAATCACACCTGATTGGCATGTAGATTTTTTACTACTGATTTTGGGTCGGCTTGTACTAACTTAAGTAGTACTTTCGCTGGGTCGGTTGGATGTCGGTGACCTTGTTCCCAATTCTGAAGTATTCTAATATTGACGCCTATTAAGTTGGCAAACTTTGATTGGGAAAACCCCATACCTTCCCGAATAATCTTTACATCAGGGTCTGGTATTTCATAGACACAAGAAGCATTTAACTCTCCACGCATTATTTTTCCGCTTCCTTAACACTTGCGATTAATTCGTTGAAACACTCATCTTTCATATTTGAACTCCGAAATAACAATTTGCCTTAGCACGGACAATTTGCATCATATTTAAATCGTCTACGTGTAAAGATTCGTGTCCATGTGTTGTTGCAACATACGAGCTAAACCAATAGATAATTGTGCGTCGACCAGGACTGGAAGTAAATTTTAAGGACTTGGCTACTAAAGAAGATTCATTGTCGGTTAAAAATGAACTTCACCGCGACATTGAAGACGTACGCCGTGATATGCGCGAAATGGAACAACGGCTTATCATCAAGCTCGGCCCACTTATAGCATTAGCCATTGGCATAGTTGCCGCGCTAGTCAAATTGCTTTAAAATATTGACGTTACGTTTAACCCGAGCGTAAGTGGGGATAAGGCCATAAGATGCGCAACCCATAGGATGTGCTGAGGTACGAAGCGCATCATTCACATTACTCGATTGATGCGCCTCCCTTCGTCGGTACATCCTATGTGGGCTAATTCATTGCCTAACAAGCCACTCGAGCGGACGCGGGCGATAAAACCGCCCGCGCAGATCAACGCTGGCGTTGGAAAAATCACAGATAATATTTTGAGGTTTATATATGAGTAAACGTACTTATTCAGCTTGTCATCAAGCTGTAAATGAACAACACGATAATCCGCCTAATTCATTTCTCGATCAATTAATTGATGTTATTAATTCATTACCTGATGAAGTATTTGAAAAGAATAATCGACATGATATTTACAGTGTAATGTTAGGTTCACTTGGCCCCTATAGTAGTTTATTACATCGAAAAGCTGTTATGTGTGAAGTTCTGCGTGTACAAGCTGGATTTGAATCTGATTGGAATTGGAACGAAGGCGTTGATATTACAAATAGCAATTCAACGACCCATAAAGAAGGGGAAGAAACAGGTGCTTTTCAAGTCTCGTGGGATTCGATGCCTTTTGATAATAGTTTAAAAAAATGTATGGACAGACTCGCAGGTGGACATGATGTCGATACATTTATTAATAAAATGAAATCAAACCATGTACTTGCAGTTGAATACTGTGCGAGATTACTTAGATTTAACACTACATGGTGTGGAACAATCAATGACCCTAAAAAAGTAATAGCTCACGTACGCAGAGATGCTGTGGCAGAATTCCAATCATTTTTACAAATTGGTGTTTCTCACGATACTACTTCTAATCAATTTGTTGCGAATGGAACAGTTGACAGTGACAAAAATCATATTGCAAAGTTACTAGAAATTGCCAGTAATGTCGCAACGCTAGATGATGCACAAGCTAGAGCGGCAAGAGACTTATTAGCTTACGATGGCGAAGTCTATCCACAAGATGGTTGTGCAATTACTCTTTCGGTTTTACTTAGGGATGCTGGTATTGATGTGCCATTGACTTATCAAGCAATCGAATTAGGTGAATATTTAAAAAATATTCGTAAATGGGAAGTAATATCTATAGGTGAACACAAAGCGGGAGACGTTGGTTCTACATGTGGAGATACTGCTCGTCATGGTTTTGACCATATTTATTTAGTTCTAAAAAAACTTAATGATGATGAAATGTTAATTGCTGATAACCGATCAAAACAACCGCATTCACAATTTGTGAGTGGGAAAGAAAGAACGCCCACTAAGTTTTTTTTAAGGGCAGTCTGATAAATAAACCTTATTCCAACATTTCATTGCAGACGAGCGGCTCTGATACGTAGAATAACTAGGAGCAAAGTTATATCATATGTAGGGATAGGTCGCGACCTCTCCCTACGGAGATACGGTAATACCGAACAAATCAAGATCATCGGCGCTACACAACCACCGCTTTAATCAAAATCTATGTCAAAGAACAATAATCATCCTATTGCCCTGTTCGGGGAAGTGCTGATAGATCAATTTCCTGATGGTCACCGAATTTTAGGTGGAGCGCCATTTAATGTCGCCTGGCATTTGCAGGCGTTTGGTCAAAACCCTTGCTTCATTAGCCGGATCGGTAACGATGAAACTGGACAACTGATTCAAAATGCGATGAGTACTTGGGGCATGTCGATGGACGCGCTACAAATTGATCCCATCCATCCCACAGGTACTGTTGCAGTCACGTTTGAGCAGGGGGAGCCTCGTTATGAGATTTTAATCGAACAGGCCTATGACTTTATTAACGCTGAAACACTGAATTTAACCGCTGCTTATCCAATTATTTATCACGGCACTCTCGCGTTACGACACCCGGTTTCTGAACAGACCCTTAAAACCCTAAGCACGCAGACTACCGGCAAGATCTTTATTGACGTTAATCTACGCGCCCCTTGGTGGCAGAAAGATGCGGTTAAAAAATGGTTAAGTACCGCTCACTGGGTAAAGCTTAATCATGAGGAATTAATGGCCTTATTCCCTGTGCAAAATAGCCTTCAAAATAGCTTGCGTGAAACCATGCAACTCTTCTTAACACAGCATAAGCTGGAAGTTTTAGTGATTACTTGTGGTCACTTAGGGGCTAAAGCCTTGAGCCAAGACGGTGAATTTATAGAAGTCTTTCCTTCTGATCAGTTATCAGTCGTCGATACCGTTGGTGCGGGTGATGCCTTTTCTGCGGTATTATTATTAGGTCTACATCTGGGCTGGTCATTATCGACAACCATGGCGAGTGCTCAGGCTTTTGCCTCTGCGTCGGTCACCCAACAAGGTGCGACCGTACAAACCCTGGATTTCTACCAAGCTTTTATTAATGAATGGCATCTGAGTGAAACTTATTTGTAACTTGCAGTAGGCTTACTATCCTGTTCAACCACTTAATCAAGGTTGTTTATGCTCTTCAAGCTTAAAAACATCAATCGCTAACAGCGCCAAAACAACTAATTTAAATTTTGGATAGGGCATAAAAAGTAAAACCTAACATCAATTATTGCAAAAATGATCTAATTGCAGAAACTCCCTGTCCTCCCGCGTTTCTGGCTGTTTCTAAATCTTCTTTAGAAAGCCCCCCCAGCGCATAAACAGGCAGGTTAACTTGAGAAACTAACTCTGAAAACGTGTCCCAGCCCAATGGCTCTGTATCAGGATGAGTTTGGGTAACATTGACCGGAGCAAGTACGGCAAAATCTATCCCGATAGCCTGCGCATGGAGTAACTCTTGCAAGTTGTGACAAGACGCTGATACCCAATACCTTGAATCAGATGGTTCATGTTCAAGCATGGGTCTTTGTGAGGCTAACATTAAATCCCGACTGGTTAGATGAATACCATTAACGGCAAACTCTTTAGCGTGATCAACCGCCGAATTGATTAACAATAAAGCCCCTGCCTGTTTGCAGAGCACCTTCGCCTGTTCAATAAACTGTTCTAATAGCGGCTTTGGGACTGTTTTTAAACGAAGTTGGATTAACTTTAAGCCACGCGCTAACAGTTTTTGTAAATTAACCATTAACACCGCCGCTTCAGCATTATCCAGGATTGCGTAATAAACAGGCAATTGAGCCGCCGTAATAATCGGCTGATTAGCCGCCGGGAAAGCATAGTGATTTAAGTCGGCGGGTTTAACCCAACGACAAGGCTGACCCAAGCCGCTGATGACCTCGCCAGAATAATCCTCTACGAGAAAGACTTTGAGCATTACAGCCAAATCAGGATATTGATGTTGTATGGTAATTAGAGGCGTCTCCGAAACAACCGTAATTCCCAACTCTTCTTTAAGCTCACGCTGTAAGGCCTGCTCAACCGTTTCTTGAGGCTCGACCTTACCACCCGGAAACTCCCACAAGCCCCCTTGGTGTAGTGTTTGATATCTCAGGGAAATTAAAATATCGCCTTGAGCGTTTTTTACGACACCAACGGCTACTTGAAGTCTGGGTTGAGCTGTCACAAACGAGATTACTTAAAAGAGTACTGTTAAACGAATATAAAATAACTTAAGTTCTATATTCTGCATTAATTTTTACATAGTCATACGATAAATCACAGGTCAGTACTTCTTGAGTGGCAACGCCACGCCCCAGCTTTACAGTGACTGTGATTTCTTCTCTGTCCATGACTTGTTGCCCCGCTTCTTCCGTATAATCATCAGCGCGTCCGCCATTTCTGACGATGCACACATCATCCAGAAAAAGCTGCACATTCTCAAGCACCATGTTTTCGACACCGGAACGCCCGACTGCGGCAAGAATACGTCCCCAGTTGGGATCACTCGCAAAAAAAGCCGTTTTAACTAACGGTGAATGAGCAATGGTTTTACCTACCCGCACCGCTTCTTCATCATGCAAGGCTTCTTCAACTTTGATGCGCATTAATTTAGTCGCACCTTCGCCATCTCTAACAATCGCTTCGGCCAGTTGTTTACAAACACTCGTTACGGCATCAGCAAAAATCGTATAATTCTCAGTGCCCGCAATAATTTCAGGAGCCGCAGAACAGCCACTCGCCATTAGGATACAAGCATCATTAGTTGAGGTATCGCCATCAACGGTAATACGATTAAACGACTGTTCAACCGCCAAAGCTAAACACTCCTGTAAAAGAGCTTGATTGATTTTAGCATCCGTAGCCATAAAACCCAGCATGGTCGCCATATTGGGTTGAATCATACCCGCACCTTTAGAGATGCCATTAATAGTGATTGTTTCACCACCTATAGTAATGACTTTAGACACGCCTTTAGGGAAAGTATCCGTGGTTATAATCGCGTAAGCCGCTTTACCCCAATGATCTACCGCTAAATCTTTAATCGCTGCTGGTAGAACCGCTGTTATTTTAGCAACAGGTAAGGGTTGACCAATAACACCGGTAGAAAAGGGTAACACCTGATTTTCTTGCCCACCCGTCACCTTGGCAAGTTCGGCACAGGACAATAGTGCATCTTGCATGCCTTGTTCACCGGTTCCGGCATTGGCATTGCCTGAATTAATCAATAACCAGCGCGGTTGATGAGCTAAGTTTGCCTTGGCGATATGCACCGGAGCAGCACAAAAAGCATTCTGAGTAAACACTCCTGCACAGGTCGCCTGTTCGGGCATTTGAATCACTAGAATGTCATCTTTAACCGTTTGCTTGATGCCCGCACAGGCTGTGCCTAGCGTTATTCCAGCTACGTCATGCATGGTTGGAAAATCGCACTGTCCTACCGCCATCGCTTAACCCTCATTTTGTTTGAAAAATAATGTAATGTTTTTAATCTTCCTGACCCGTTGTGCCATGCGTCTGGATTGTCTGTTTAACTTCACCATAAGCTCCGGTTGCGTAGTCATTGCAAAAGGTAATATAAGCTCTAATTCAATCAAGCCATTTAGATAATGAATTCTAAAATCGATAAGCAACTCTTTAAAGTCAGACATATATTTATCTAATAAACGCTTTACTTCGCATCGCTTTAAGGGGGTTTGCTTTTCAAATAATCCTTCATCATCTTCAGGGTCAACATGCACCAACACATCCATGATGTCATCAAAACGACTTATCAACTCGTCTCTAACCGTATCACCGATGGTGTGGCCTTCAGAAACCGTAATCCGTGGATCAACGACAATATGCGCGTCAATTAAGGCATCCTCGCCCATTTGCCGTGTACGTAACAAATGGATACCTTCAACCCCATCAATCGTCATAATGGCCTTACGAATTTCAGCAACCAACTTGGGCGGCAATGAGGTATCAACCAGCTCTTTAATGCTATCAAAAATCAGATTTAAACCAATCTTTGCGACCAACAATGCTACCACAATCGCAGCAATCGCATCCGCTAAAGGATAGCCTAACATGACTGCACCGATACCTAACAACACCACGATAGAAGAAATAGCATCACTGCGCTGATGCCAGGCATTGGCTAATAATAATTTTGAACGGGTTTTCTTGGCGATACGTTTAGTGTAATGATATAACCACTCATTAGCCAAGATCGAGAGTCCTGCAATACCCATGCCATAAGGATTAGGAACGGGTAAATGTTCTGGATTAGCCATACGCTCCAGCACTGACCAGGTAATACCACCGCCAATAAGTACTAAACTCCCTCCTAAAATAACGGTCGCAATGGTCTCAAAACGGCGGTGACCATAAGGATGCTCATAATCGGCCTCGCGACTCCCCAGCCTAACCGCGACAATCACCAGAAAATCACTGAGTAAATCCGATAAGGAATGAATACCATCGGCAATTAAAGCCGCAGACTGCAACAAAAAACCAAAAGCAATCTTGATCAGCGTCTGAAAAATATTAACACCCGCTCCCACATAACTGGCTCTGGCTTTAAGTTTATTCGCTGTCGCTGTATCAAGGGTTTCAGCCATTACTCACCTACTCTTATCGTGATAATATATTCGTGATTACCCGAGCTTGTTTCAAGCACGGTATGACCATTAATCCGACACCAAGCCGGAATATCATGCATAACCCCAGGATCAGTACAGATAATTTCTAATAGATCCCCAGGATTAAGTTGCTTTACTTTATCCTGAGTCCGAATAACCGGCAAGGGACAAAGTAAGCGCCGAGCATTTAAAGTTTCTTTGAGTGCTTGCATCGTCTATTGTTTACACATGCCATTCATTAGGCACTTCGTCTTTGGTAAAAGGCTTAACCTGTATCACTCTCTCTGAGCCGTCTTTCTCAGTGACCGTAATATCCACTTGCTCTGCGTCTCGGCCTTGTCCATAACGAGCTACAACTCTAGCTGAAAAATAAATATCTTCAGCAGACAATTCACCATCAATTAAGGCTAAAGGCCCAGGATGACTGGAGCAATACAGGCTTATAAAGTCTTTTTTATACCCTTGTAAAAAGCGTCCCTCACCCTCTTCTCTGGCTATAACCAATTTAAAATGGGCTTTAGGTCTAATATGCCGCCCCACTTTTAAGAGCATAATATCATCTAATTCGTAATCTTTAGACCCTTGTGCTTTCCATAGGTCAACCAGTTTTGCAGAATAGAACTTATCCGTCAGAAAACAGCAGCCACCCGCAGGTTGCGAATAATCTTCAATGCCAAAGTGCTTGGCCATCTCCATTTGAGGTTTACGTGACCGTCCGGTAATACTACAAAGCTTTTCTCTATCTACCCAACCTTCAATTTCCGGAAGGGTTGCCGGTAAATTTTTAGCACACATGGGACGCAATAATAAATCATCAGCCCCGGATTGTTTAGACACAATTGGCATTTTTGATTTTGTTTGCGACATCGGTCGTTGCCCAATCACTTCACCGGTAATAATAAAGTCAAAACCGTTTTCGACAATCCATTGCTTGGCCTTATTCACCATAAAAATCTTGCAGTCTAAGCAAGGATTCATGTGCGTCCCATAGCCATGTTTGGGATTAATCAAGACCTTTTTATATTCTTCAATCACATCGACGATATGCAGTTTTATGCCTAATTGTTCTGCAACCCATAAGGCATTATTACGATTAGGCTTCGTGCTGTTGTGCTCACGAATGGCGTGAGTATGCCCTTCGACGCAAAAACCAGTGAAAAAGTTAATGCCTTCAACATGAACACCCTGTTCCATGATGACTTTTGCTGCTAGCATCGAATCTAACCCACCCGAAATTAATGCGACTGCTTTTCTTTGTTTACTCATAACACCTTTGTGTTTAAAAATAGAGGATACCGTAAGGTAACTTTCAAAAAATAAAATCTCCCCGATAGGGTACGCTGCAATGTCATGCTCGAATGATCGGCTCAAGCATTGCAAAAATTCTGGCGATAGCTCCCTGATTTTGCTTAAGAAATCGCTTACCGTTTTCTACCAATACCAAGCGCTCAGCCGGTTGCTGATGTAAGGTCAAAATAGCTTTAACCACTGCGGCTTTATCTTGGCATTGAATAGCTGCCTGCTGCTTTAATACCCCTTTAGCAATCTCTTTGAAATTATTCATGTACGGGCCAAACAGCACCGGGATTCCAACAGCCGAAGCTTCTAATATGTTATGCCCTCCGGTAGGCACCATACTGCCACCCACAAAAGCCACATCAGAGGCGGCATACATAGTCTTTAACTCACCCATGGTATCAACCAGATAAATATCGACTTCATCAGAAACCGCTATCCCCGTTGTGCGACTCACTACCTTTAATTCCTGTTGTTCACACAGTCGCTTAACCTCAGTAAAACGTTCAGGGTGTCTAGGCACTACCAGCATTAATAATTCAGGTATCCGCGCCTTAATATCCTTATAAATATCCAAAAACAAGGCTTCTTCATCTTTATGAGTACTTGCAATCACCCAGACGAAACGCTTAGAAAATAACGCCTGTCTTAACCGGGTCCCGTCTTCAATAATGTCAGCAGACACATTGATATCAAACTTTATATTGCCTAAAGTTTTTACTTTTTCAGCTTTTGCACCAATGCTGATAAAGCGCTGTGCATCTTCTTCGGTTTGAGCGGCAATCATATTGACATGGCTCAAGGTAGGATGAACCAGGCTGGAAATTTTTTGATAACCACGCGCGGACTTTTCTGATAAACGCGCATTAATCAGATATAAAGGGATGGCATTGGCAGCACACCCAGCAAACAGATTCGGCCAGATTTCGGTTTCCATAATCACCGCCAACTTCGGCCTAAAACAGCGGATGAAGCGATTGATAGTATCCGGCATATCATACGGAAGATAAACATGGGTCACGCTATCTTGCATGACTACCTTTACCCGCGCCGATCCTGTTGGAGTCGTGGTTGTTACTAAAAGCCGAGTGTCGGGATATTGGTTTTGTATTTGTCGAAGCAACGGAAATAAAGCCTCAGACTCACCCACTGAGACCGCATGAAACCAAATAACGTTACAGGGAAATTTTTGATGATATAAAGCAAACCGTTCTCGCCATCGCTCTCGATAGACAGGAGCTTTAATACTACGCCAAAGCAGGCGCAACAGTATGAAAGGAACTAAAAGATAAAATAGACTGGTATAGAAAAATCGCATGGTTTAAAACCGCAAGATTCAAGGTATAAGATTTAAAAAGCTAAACGCTTACACCTTACAACCTTGCGTTTTATAAATTATGCTTCTGCAGTAACTTTAATAGTCAGAGTTACAATAACATCAGAATGCAGATTGATGTCAATAGCATAGTCACCTAAGTGACGAATAGTGCCGTGTGGCAAACGAATTTGATGTTTTTCGATGGCAATACCCGCAGCAGTAATCGCTTCAGCAATGTTATGAGTGCCGATGGAACCAAACAGTCTACCTTCGTCACCTGCTTTATGAGCGATAACGATTTGCAATTTGCCCAATTCATTACCCAATTTTTGAGCCACAGCCAATCTGTCTTGCGCAGCTTGTTCAAGTTCTACACGACGCGCTTCAAATTCAGCTATTTTAATAACGGTTGCAGGAACCGCTTTACCTTGTGGTACCAGATAGTTTCTGCCGTAACCATTTTTAATAGTGACCTTATCACCTAGGTTACCCAAATTTGCTATCTTTTCAAGAAGAATAACTTCCATCTTTTAATCCTCACCTTTCGGTTATTAGCCGATTATTTATACGCCATTAGGCGTATGTTGATTCGATTTTATTTTTCGTAAGTCCAGCCACGGATCACTCACACCCACTACGACAACAAGCAACATCAAATGGGGCATCAAAAATAGGGTTATATAAAGCATTGGCACCATATAACGCCCTAACTTAAATGTTGCAAAATAGGTGTGTAATACGGACGTTCCTGTAACTGTATACAATATAAACAGCAAGATGCTAATATTCCAAGCTATTTCAGACACTTCACCCGAGGAGACTAAAGCAACACCGACTATGGCGACACTTGCTATTGATAACCAGGTCTTAGTAGATATTAATAAGTACTCTTGCTTAAAGCCCCCTGGATTAAACAGATTCGCTTGCCACCATCGACCTAAAAATAGTCCGAACAACAAACCCAATACAGTGCCTGCTGCAACTATTCCAGTCATATAATGAACAAGAATATTTATTTTATCCTGGATTTCAGCCATCGGTACATCGACTGGAATCATCTGTTCAAGCACCGCACTCCACATCCCGGCAGGTTCAGAACTATACAGATAAAAGCCTATAACCCCGAGTATGCCAACCGATACAGCAATTTCAATAGCCAGCGATAAACGTCGACTCTCTCTTAAAACGATTGAAATTAACCAGACAGGCAACCACAAAATCATCACATATAGAAATGCGAACTGAAAATTACCTGTTGCAAAGAATACTAATAGACTGGCTGCTAAAGCAGACCATCCTAAAATAATTAACCCTTCGAATGCGCCCAGCCTTAAAGTGACAAGCGCCACTGTGGCAGAACTTATGATACTCACGGGAGGCATTATTAGGGACAATAAAGCAAGTGATGAAGCCACTATCATGGCTTGCATTCTACCTCGCATTATATAAGTCGCTATAAAATTCACCGCCTCTCCCGTCAGACTATTATTTTATTATTTGTGTGCGTCGCAGAACGGTAGCAAAGCAATAAAACGCGCACGTTTAATAGCAACACATAATTGTCTTTGATACTTGGCACTGGTTCCAGTGATGCGACTAGGAACAATTTTTCCGGTCTCAGTGATGTAATCGCTTAATAAATCAAGATCTTTATAATCGATCTCTGTACCACCCTCTGCACTGAATCGGCAGAATTTTTTGCGTCTAATGTTACGTGCCATAATAGTTTCCGTAATCCAATAAGTTAAAAAGTTTAATCAACGATGATATCGTCAGCGTCAAAATCGACATCGTCTAAATCAACATCATCTAAATCAACATCACCTGTAGCAGGAACTATTACAGCTTCTCTGGCAGCGGCATCTCTTGCACGAGATTCAGCCGCTTTATTTTCTTCAGCGGTCGATGTTGCAATAACAGACGGTTCAGTAATGGCTACTTTTAGCGATAAAGTCAGACTACGTAAAATAGCGTCATTAAAACGGAAACCACTTTCCAATTCTTCTAATGTTGCTTGATCAACTTCTACATTCATTAACACGTAATGTGCTTTGTGAACTTTTCTAATAGGATAAGCGAGGTGTCTACGACCCCAATCTTCCAAACGGTGAATTTTGCCTGAAGCGGCTTCAATAGTTGACTTGTAACGATCAATCATTGAGGGAACCTGCGCAGATTGATCCGGATGGACTAAAAAGACAATTTCATAATGTCGCATTATTTTTCCTTTCGGTTAAGCCTCCCTTCTCTGTCTTAAAAAGAAGGTAAAGCAAGGAGGAGCGGGATGCTCCGTTGAACCGCGTATTATAAAGATTTTTTTGATATTTCATAACACTATCTGATAACAAGCGAACTAATAACTAAATAACATTGATCAATACGGCTTATCTTCCGACTATTATTCAAACATAATTCAAACATAATTCAAACATAATTCAAACATAATTCAAACATAATTCAAACATAAAGTGCCGCCATGCGCCGCCAATAGTAGCCGCTGTGAGCTCTGTGATCCCAAACTAACAATTGATGATTGATATCTTTTTTATGCAGTATTGCGCTCAGTTCCTGGTTATTATGTAAAAAAGGATCTTCTCGACCAATAACTAAAATAATATCCATTTCTCTTAATTTGCATAAACGCTTGGAACAATCAAGATTAGGTAAAAAATGGCTGGGGGTATGAAAATAAATATCTTCATTATAGAAGCCATCAAAAAGATCATCAAAAAACTCTACGCTTAGCGTCAGATCATAACGTCCTGAAAATGCCACTAACTTTTTAAATAACTCAGGATGTCTAAAAGCGATATTCGCAGCATGAAAAGCGCCTAAACTCAAGCCGTGAGAAATAACACACTCATGCGGATTTTTATCATGCATGAAGGGGATTACCTCATTTAGTATATAACCTTCAAACTGGATATGCCGAGAAATACGCCCAGTGGGGTGCGCCCATCGACAATAAAGACTTTCCGCATCAATGCTATCCACACAATAAAGTTGTAAATGACCCTGCTGAATTTTGTCTTTCAAAGACCCGACAAGCCCCAGTTTTTCATACTCATAGAAACGCCCAAAACGTGATGGAAAAACCAGCACCTTGGCACCCGCATGACCGAACACCAATAACTCCATATCGCGCTGCAACCGAGGACTCCACCATTTGTGATACTCGCGATTCATCGGGTTTCCTATCTTCTTTTTACTGAAATGATTCTAAACATTAACATCTATCTGACCGTGTTAACTACCTAATGAGGCAAAAAAAGCATCGAGTTCGAGCATCAACGCGCAGTCTTGCTGAACTTGATTAGAATACTGGTGATGCCCGGCCTCTAAGACAAACAAGTATTTTTCGCAGGACAAAGCATTAAATATTGCAAACTGTCCAGGAGGGGCAACACAGGGATCAAATTTTGCGCAGGCGCAGTGCATCGGTATCTTAATCCGCTTTGCTGAAAAAGCGGCGTCGTAGTAACGCAAAACCGTCAGGACTTGCTTTTTATGCGTCAAATAGTATTTTTGAACACTGTTAGCACTGCCATTAGTCGCTAATTTTAAACGCAAAGACTGATAACCAAAAGTAGGCACATTCAAATGGGCTTTACTAATGCGAGTTTCATAAGCCAGCGCTAAAGCGCCAATCCCCCCTCCAAAGCTGATTCCCATGTAACCCAGGCATCCTGCAAGGTGTGGAAACAACACTAATAAGGCACTCACTGCTAACCATGCATCTTCAACACAGCCTCCAATAATATAACGATCTTTATCATCTATATTATGTAATACATGCCAATAAGGATCCGAAGAAATAAAAGGAGATGCACTCTGTCCCAGACCTCGAAAACAGGGAAAAAACAACGCGGCATCTTTAAATGGAAAATGAAAGTCGGGGCCATCGCGCCCACCATAACCATGCCCAACAATAAACCCTCGTTTCACTTCACCCGAACTTGGCAACAATAACCACCCTCGAATAGGAAAATCACCCACTGAATTATAGTTGATTTCAAATACCCGCCAACCGAATTTATTTTCAGATATTATTTTTGTCTGTGGTAATGGCTCAAGTTCTAAAGCATTCTGATAACGCAACTGCCAAAACATATCAAAATCTTTAGGCTCTTTTTGCGCTTTTACCTCAAGCAATTGCCCAAGCGAATAGCCATAACTAGGATCAAAGGGGTATTGACAACTATCCATATAACTTTATTAATTCTTCACTTAAGCAGTTAAACATTATCAAACTTAACGCTCTGCATTGTAACACAGCAAATATGACAGCTTTATCACACATAAAACTAAAACCAGACAAAGATAAGGATGTTTTTTGCAACTTATTTAGCTTATCTGTTAATCTCGATTTTAATGCTAATGAGTATGAACCTGCTGCTCCTTATAGTCCCATAAAGTGACGGCCAATACTAACACGCTCGCAACCCAGGACAACAATTGAGTATTGGTGATTGTATAGTAAAACCCCCACCTAAATCTTTGAGCCAGACTTGGGTAATTATCGACAAAATCATCCAGAATTACGAAAGCATAAGTTTCACCCAAGATAATCTCTCCCAGCATGAAAGCCAATACGAAGGCAGATATTCGAAGGGGTATACGAATAATTAAAGCCCCAATCAGCATTGCCCAACCTAATAGCTGGTTATAATTGATCGTCACCAAAAATACTTCGTACATTCTTGCGAAAAAATTGGGATAGGCGATTTCATAGTTAGCGCTTTGTAATACAAAAACCGTTTCGATGCCAATTAAGATCACACCAAAAATCGCTAACGCCACACTGATCGCTTTAGTGCGTCCCACGGAAAATACTCGTGCGCCGAATAGATCATTAAACTCTAAGGCAGTGGCTATATCCTGTCCTTTTTCAAAAAAACGGATCAGCATAAAGCCAATAATACCTATGACAGGAACAGAGGTCAGTGGGTAAGGAAAGCTAAGATAGCGTCCACTCATCGCCAGAGATTGTGATTTGTAAAGTGCGACCGCAACGAACGCAAGCACTAAATAACGAATCCATAATCCCGTTATCTGAGTTAATTTATCACTTAATAACTCCAGTGTTCGCTGCAGAATTGCTGCGCCCAGTAATAGACTTAAACCACCGATAAAAAGCACATGAAAACGTTCGATCAGGCTGTAACTGGTATACCAATAATTATCCATCTGGTTAACCAGTAACGCGCTGAGTAACTGTGTAAATCCTAAAAATACGAGTTGATGCAGCGATGTCAATTGCTGAAGTGATTTCAATCGCACGCTGACTACAAGCAGGGTAAGGAAACTAGCGAACAACACTCTTTTCGACCATTTTGGATTATCTACGACATCCCCTGTTAACGGAAAAACCCGCTCACGATCTGCCGAATAAACTCCCCAATTGGCACCCACAACTCCTTCAAGTTTACTTTTCCAGGGCTGGTTGAAAGCTTCAACGATATTGTAGTCAAAGCCATTTTTGTTAGCCAATTGCACCAAAGATCGAATAAACTTGGCTTCATTTACGACACTGGGCAAGGCAGCGCCGCGTTGACGTCCGGCACTTGGCCACCCCGTCTCACCAATCAAAATCGGTTTCGCGGGAAAGGCATCACGTATTTTTGAATAGTTCTCTTCAATACGTGCAGTTGTTTCATCAATTTTAAGCGGCTCATCTTCCCAGTAAGGCAAAATATGCACCGTGTAATAATCCAGCTCCTGTACAACTTCAGGATAGCGCAGATAAAATGACCAAACATCCGCATAAGAAACCGGTTGTTTAATGGCCTGCTTGACTTGTCGAATATAGTGTATCAATTGATTGGGCTTTTGCTCTCCACGGAGTAGAACTTCATTACCCACAATGACCCGGGTAATAACATCAGGATATTCATTAGCTAATCTAATTAATTGCTTAACTTCCGCTTCGTTATTTTTCGCGGTTCCGCCAATCCAGGCACCTTGAATGACCTTAAGACCATACTTACGAGCAATACCAGGCACTTCTTCCATACCATCCATACTGGAGTAAGTTCGTATTGAATAGGTTTCACCCGCTAACAAGTGTAAATCTTCATCGATCTGATCGACTCTAGGAAATTTCCTGCTTAATGGACTCTGTCCTTCACGAAAAGGTGCATAAGAGAAACTGCTAATTTTGCCATCTGGGACATCTGGCCCGGCATTCTGCGGTAAATTACATAACCAGGAAAACAAACCGTTGACAGCAACAACGATCAATAAGAAAAGAATAAGCCTAGAATTTTTCATAATAAAACTGTCAACACTATTAAATTATTTGAGAGCAACACGCCTAGAAAATCGTAAGGTTATGATAGCGTATAAACAGGATTTTATTAAATAAACTCCCGCATAAACGTAGATATATAGAGTGGCCATAAATTTTGGCAGTAAATGAGGGTAATATGTCATTGTGTAGAAATTATAATGAGAGTAGATTTACCGTCACTGCAGAAACCAATTGTTTTAGTAAACAATATGCAAGGAGCTTATATGAGCACTTTTTTCTACAATCCATCAGACGATACCGACTCCCCCGCGCGTGTTGATAAAATACGGCCTGTTAGAATAGTTACTTACCCGGGAGTTGAAATTATTGATCTTACCGGACCCATGGAAGTATTTGCTTTTGCCAATAATGCCTTGCAACAATCCGGTGTTTGTAGTAAACTTGCTTATCCTATGGAGGTGTTAGCAGCAAAACCAGGACCTTTAAAGTCTTCCTGCGGTCTTCAAATTATCGCCGAAAAAGCTTATATCGAAGTTAATGAGGATATTGATACCTTGTTGATTGCCGGCTCTCCCGATGTGAATTGTCTTTTGTGTGATTCTGCCTTACAGAGTTGGATTAGAAACATTACACCAAAAGTAAGACGACTTGCCTCTATCTGTACTGGCGCTTTTTTACTTGCTGAAACCGGACTTTTAGATGGCCGCCGAGCAACCAGTCACTGGGATTATTGCGATAGGCTGGCGCGTGATTATCCAGCAGTCAATGTTGAACCGAATAGAATTTTTGTCCGGGATGGCTGTATTTCAACTTCAGGAGGTATAACCTCTGGTATTGATCTGGCATTATCGATGGTAGAGGAAGATTGGGGTAGCGAATTGGCATTGTTAGTAGCCCGTTATCTTGTAGTCTTTCTCAAAAGGCCCGGTGGACAATCGCAGTTTAGTGCTTATCTGACCAGTGACGCCTCCCGTCCGGAGATTAAAGATTTACAAACATGGATTATGCTCAACCTTACCCAAGATTTGCGAGTAGAAGCGCTTGCTGAACGAATGCGGATGAGTACCCGAAATTTTGCACGATTTTTCTCGACTGAAACAGGCTTGACACCCGCCAAGTTTGTAGAAATGGCTCGTATCGATGCAGCTAGACATTATCTGGGAAGTACACAGCTATCGGTTGAAACAGTTGCGGCTAAATCAGGTTTTGGTGATGCCGAACGTATGCGCCGTGCCTTTATTCGTCAATTGAGTATTAACCCACAAAGTTACCGAGAGCGTTTCGGCCTTTGTGAGCTTTATTCAATCGAAGCAGCCTAAATCTTAACAGTTCCAATAACAACGAGTATTCATATCGGAATTTTGTAAAGAGCAAACTATAATTAAGGAAAGATTCATGCGTATTTTATTAATCTCATCGGCATTTTCTGGTTTAACCCAACGTTTTTACACTGAGCTTGAGGATGCTGGTTATACAGTATCTGTTGAATTGCATCTTGGCAATACAGAGACCTTAGTAGAGGGTGTAGCATTGTTCAAACCTGATTTGATCTTATGTCCTTTTTTAACCCGACATTTACCCAAAGATATTTATCTGCAATATAAATGCCTGATTGTGCATCCCGGCATTAAAGGAGACCGTGGTCCTTCTTCTTTAGATTGGGCTATTCAGAATAATGAACCCGAATGGGGTGTATCATTATTGGAAGCGGCAGAAGAAATGGACGCCGGTCCTATTTGGGCCAACAAAACATTTCCAATGCGTCAGGCAACCAAAAGCAGTATTTTTTATCGTGAAGTAACTCAAGCAGCCGTCGACTGCTTATGGGAGGCTTTAACTTATTTTGATGCTGCTGATTTTAAGCCTGAAACGCAGGATTACAATCGATCTGATTATAATGGTAAAACCCTTCCTTCGATGAAGCAACCCGATCGAGCCATTAACTGGAAAAGCCATAAAACTGACGAAATTCTAAGACGTATTAATGCAGCTGATGGCAGTCCTGGCGTATTGGATGAACTTTATGGCAAACAGTATTTTTTATTTAATGGGCATAAAGAACAGCATCTGACAGGCAAAGCAGGAGATATTATTGCTATAGCCAATCATGCTATTTGTCGAGCAACAATCGATGGCGCTATCTGGATTGGACATTTAAAACCGAAATTAGACGCTGGCGAAAAAGGGGTCAAATTACCTGCTTCTTTTGTGTTAAAAGAACTTTTATTAAATGACCAAGTCAGGAGCTTCAGACTAACTCATCTGCTAAGTAATAGCAATCCTAAATTGCTGGAAATAGACTACACAAAACCCGGACGAAAACTGCCTGTCCAGGAAGTATGGTACGAACAAGAAAATGAGGTCGCCTATTTACATTTTGCTTTCCATAATGGAGGAATGAGTACTGAGCAATGTCGACTGCTGCTCAGCGTTTATCAGCACATTGCATCTTTGCCGGTAAAAGTAATCGTACTCATGGGGGGCGAAGACAACTGGTCTAATGGTATCCATCTTAATCACATCGAAGTGGCAGACAGCCCAGCAGATGAGTCATGGTTAAATATCAATGCAATGGATGATCTAATCCATCAGATTATAACAACCCTCGATAAAGTGACTATATCTGCGGTTGCGGGTAACGCAGGCGCAGGAGGTGCTATCCTGGCCATAGCAACTGACCAAATCATTGTGCGGGAAGGTGTAATTTTTAATCCGCATTATAAAAATATGGGAGAGTTATACGGCTCTGAATATTGGACCTATTTATTACCCAAACGAGTAGGTCAAGAAATTGCAACCTCATTGACAGAGCAACGCTTACCTATTAGTGCCAAAATGGCCTGGCGTATCGGTCTGTGTGACAAAGTCCTCGATAAAAACCATAAGATTTTTACCGCTCAGATTAAACATTTAGCCAATACGTATGCGGCTAATAATGAAACCCTACAAAAATGTTTGGATGAAAAATCTAAAACCCGCTGTTATGACGAATCATTAAAGGCCTTGGCTACCTATAGAAAATTCGAGCTTACTCAGATGTACGCCAATTTTTATGGTAATGAGCAATACCATCAAGCGCGACACAATTTTGTTTATAAAACTAATAATAACAAAACCACACCTGACAACATTGCACATCACCGACAACAGGCAGAAAAGATCAGCTCCGTATCGCCAGGCAGCATGTATCACTTTATTTGGCAGGATTTATACCAAATGAGTGATGATTTAATGGATAAACAGCATCAAGAAATCTTTATATTAGCTAATCAATTGGTTTCTTCGATCAATAAAGAAGAATTGAAAAAAAACATTCAGTTAATCTTTTCCCATGTCAAAGAGCATTTTGACGCAGAAGAAGACTTGATGAAGCAATATGATTTTCGAAATTTTCAAGGACATAAAAGGGAGCATGAAGTCATTGTGGAAAAACTGATCGAGATGGATCGAAAGATAGCTAATAACGATTGGAAGAAATCAGATATTCAGAATTTTATGGATCGATGGGCAAAGCATATTATTCATTCTGACATACCTTTCAATATTGTTTACCAGAAAGAACATGATTTAAATAGAGTTGTAACATCAAAGTAACTGTAACTCGTCTGCCACTAGACGATTTGTTATTTAACCAGGAGAAGAGACATGAATAGATATACTGTAAATTTTATCTGTAGAGATAATGAAGGACATAATGTGGTAAGAAGTGAGGAGTTTGATTGGGTAGGCGTGAGACTAGAAGGCGTAGATAAAGTCATTGAAATGGTTAAAAGAAAATGGAGAGAATGGGATATAGAAATTCTCTGGGCTGGCGTTAGACACACTGACGGTGGATTATAAATTTTAACTCACCCGTTCAAACAAGTGATACCCCACTTCTCCTGCGACTTTACTATTGAGTAACCGCCAGTTTTGGGGTATCCCTTCCAGATTTAGAGTGCTTTCAGCTTCAACATAGATTTTTGCATGAGCACTTAGCCATCCCTTATCTTCTAGCCACTGACAGGTCTGAACCGCTAAGCCCTGGCCAAAAGGAGGATCGAGAAACACCACGTCAAACACCTCAGCATCGCCCGCCAAATAACGAAAGGTCTCAGACTGAACAATCTTAATCTGATTTGCTCCCAAAGCCACACTATTGTCTCTCAATGCTCGACAAGCTAAGGGATTGTTTTCAACCTGAACGACTGACTTAGCACCTCTGGAAGCTGCTTCAAAACTTAACGCGCCACTGCCGGCATACAAATCCAGACAGCGACTCGCCAATATATCATTGCGCAACCAGTTAAAGGCTGTTTCTCGTACTCTGGCAGGCGTAGGTCTTAAACCGGGGGCGTCATTAAACGTTATAGAGCGACTGCGCCAGTTGCCCCCGATAATTCTAAGCTTATTGGACACTTTTCTCGGCTGACTTGCCTACTGTAATCGTTTGAAGCAATTGTGGGTTAACACGGCGTTTAAAAGCCTCTGTTATTGAAGCCACCGTTACCGCTTCTACTTTTTGTTCAAAGGTATCTAAGTAATCCAGTGGCATATCATAAAAACCGATCATCGCCACATAGTTAGCCAATTTTTTATTGGTATCAAAGCGCAAGGCAAAACCACCGGTGATATTTTTCTTTGCAGCGATTAATTCAGCATCACTGGGACCTTTGCTAATAAAATCAGCCAAGGTTTGATTGAGTACCTGCAATGCCTGAGTCGTTTGATCATTACGTGTTTGTAAGCTGATTAAAAACGGGCCTTGCTTGGATAAGGGCATAAAACTACTCGAAGCACTGTAAGCCAAGCCCCGCTTTTCTCGAACTTCGTCAAAAAGCTTAGAAACTAAACCACTGCCTCCCAAGATATGATTACCCACATATAAATTAAAATAATCAGGATCTTTACGATAACTGCCTGGCAAACCGACTAATACATGCGTTTGTGAAGAAGGGAACTCAATATGATGTTGTCCGCCGACTAACGGCATCGTGACATCGGGTAAACTTTCTGGTTTCTTGCCTACAGGTAAACCGGACAATAATTTTTCTGCAGTTTGCTCTGCCTGCTCTTTAGACACATCACCGACTATTACAACGATAGCATTTGCAGCGACATAATACTGCTTGTAAAAGCGCTTAACATCAGCTACTTTAAAAGCAGAGACCGTCTTGGCATCGCCTGACTCTGAATGGGCATAAGGATGATTTGCATAAAGCGCCTTATAAAAAGCAATGCTCGCCAATGCACCCGGTGATTCTTCTTGCTGCTTGATACCCGCTAAGGTTCTATTTTTTTCTCTCTTAAAATCAGCGTCTTTAAAAGTCGGTTGTGTCAAAATGACTTGGGCGGTTTCAAGTGCTTTATCAAATAACGGCTTTTCAGTTAATGTACGTAACGATAAAGTCGCCAAATCAATTGAGCTACTAATACCAAATTGAGCCCCAACACTTTCAAAACGTTGTGCAAGCTCATCGGCATTCCATTTACCGGCACCCGCATCCAGCAAACCGGCTGTTAATGCCGCCAAACCAAACTGTTGACCATCATTTGCACTACCTGCGTTAAAGACCACCTGAATATCCACCATCGGCAGACCTTCAGTATGCACGTAGTAAACACGACTACCTTGAGATGTTTGCCAGTTTTCAATTTTTGCAGCAGCATAGGACAGTTGCCCAAAGGCTAATAAGATAAAACCTAAGCCTAAAAAAGCAGTCCTTTTGAAAAAACAAATACGCATTACTTAGCTCCCTTCTTTTCAGTCGTTGTATTAATCGCTTGCGGTTCTAGATAAGCAATAGATAAGTGATCATCCACTAAATATTTTTTGGCTACCTCACGCACTTGTTCTGCGGTCACTTGATTGACCTTAGACACATATTCCTCTGCTTTTTGCCAGCCAAGGCCTGCTGTTTCTAATGTCCCTATTTCCATAGCCTGATAAAAACCAGAATCCTTTTGATAAATATCAGTAGCTAAAACCTGGGCTTTAATACGCTGTAATTCGTCATTACTGACTAACTCTTCTTGAAGTTTTTTAATCTCACCTTTTAAAGCGACTTCCAGATCTGCTACTGTTTTACCTTCGGCAGGTGTCGCTTCAAGCTCAAATAGATTAGACAAACGAGACGTCAGTCCATAACCTGCTCCAGCAGACACTGCTATTTGTTTACCACG
The DNA here is from genome assembly GCA_003584865.1 of Methylococcales bacterium. Taxonomy (GTDB): domain Bacteria; phylum Pseudomonadota; class Gammaproteobacteria; order Methylococcales; family Methylomonadaceae; genus Methylobacter_C. Next base: position 8,937 of record QVQE01000154.1, on the reverse strand, counting down.
CACTAAATGAGTTGATAAACGTGCGCCACTTCCCCCATCCAATACACCGGCTAACACTTCTAAAGCATAAGCTTCATTTTCGTCAGTTGCTGTTTTAAGGCTAGGCACTTTATAACCCAAAACTACAGAAGGTAACTTTGCAGGCACCTTAACAGTCATTTTACGCACACCTAATTGCTCAATTTCTGTTTGTGGTTTTAGGGGTTTAATATCGCTGGGCTGAAGCTCGGCAAAATATTTTTCTGCCAAATCAAACACTGCATTCGACTGTACATCGCCTACTACTACTAGCGTCGCGTTATTAGGCGCATACCAACGCTGATACCAGGCTTGCAGATCTTCTACGGTGTAATTAGCGATATCAGCAGGCCAGCCAATCACGGGATGTTTATAAGGACTATTAGAATAAACCACCGCCATGAACTGCTCATTCATTTTAGCTTGAGGATTATCATCCGTGCGCATTCTGCGTTCTTCTGTCACTACTTGCAGTTCTTTTTTCAGCTCATCCGCTAATAAATGCAAATGCCGCATTCTGTCCGCTTCCAATTCAAAACTAACCGCTAGCCGAGAAGCTTCCATGGTTTGAAAATAAGCCGTATAATCCTGACCAGTAAAAGCATTTTCTTCGCCACCATTTTCAGCAATAATTCGTGAGAATTCTCCAGCAGCATGTTTATCAGTTCCTTTAAACATCATGTGTTCCAACATGTGTGAAATACCCGTAATGCCACCAGGCTCATAGCTGGAACCCACTTTGTACCATACTTGTGAAATAGCAATCGGTGACCGATGATCTTCCTTTACCAGAACCTTTAAACCATTTTTTAACGTATGTTCAAATACTTTTGTTTCTGCCTGTGTAGTCAACACAGGTAAGCACATTAACACTGTGCAGAGTAATCGATTATTCATAACTCCCTCTTTAAATGATGGTAAGCGCTTCGGACTATTTCAATAATCAATAGTTCACGGTATTCTATACATTAATACAAAAGTTGGAACTTAATTAAATAATGCCTAATCCATCCTCTATACCTTCCTGGAAGAACTACTTAACACTCTGCAAACCCAATGTGGTTGCGGAAATGATTTTTACCGCAGTAGTCGGTATGTTGTTAGCCGTACCCGGAATACCACCGCTAGAGCCTTTCTTTTACGGCACGTTGGGCATCGCTCTTGCGGCTTCTTCGGCTGCTGCGATTAATCAGTTTATTGATCGTAAAGCCGACGCACAAATGTCTCGTACTGAAAAACGCCCGCTTCCTACCGGAGAGCTGACGACCACTAATGTCATTAGCTTTGCATTAGTGTTGGGCATTAGCGCCATGCTGATCCTGGTTCTACTAGTGAATATCTTAACGGCGGTGTTAACGTTTCTGTCACTATTTGGCTATGCCATTGTTTATACGCTGTATCTTAAGCGGGCAACCCCACAAAACATTGTGATCGGTGGTATTTTTGGAGCCACCCCACCACTACTGGGCTGGTGCGCAATGACCGGAGATGTTCACCCCCACGCTTTACTACTCACCTTAATTATTTACGTTTGGACGCCCCCACACTTCTGGGCACTGGCTATTGCAAGGCGCGAAGAATATGCCAAGGTTAATATTCCCATGTTGCCGGTAACGCATGGCTCTGCCTTTACCCGCTTACAAATACTGCTTTATACCATTCTATTATTGTGTGTGACCTTACTGCCTTATTTAACGCGCATGAGTGGTTTAATTTATGTAGCCTCAGCCATCCTCCTGGATGTCGGTTTTATTTATTACGCAGTGCTTATGATGCGTAAAAAAGACAATAAAACAGCGATGAAGACATTTGTTTATTCAATTGTTTACATCACTCTACTGTTTGCAGCCCTTTTAATAGATCATTATTATTTATATACAATATGACTTTCACTCATCACGAACACACGCCCAGCCCAGAACATCCTTTCGCTGAATTTATTCGTATTATTGGTAAAGGTAAAAAGGGTTCAAGACCCTTAACTCAAGCTGAAGCCTATCAGGCAATGAAGATGATTCTGGCCGATGAAGTGCAACCTGTTCAATTAGGTGCATTTTTAATGTTAATGCGTGTTAAAGAAGAAACGCCAGAAGAATTAGCGGGCTTTGTTTCAGCGGTTAGAGAATCGTGCCAGTTGGGTAATAACCCGGGCTTAGTCGATTTAGACTGGTCATCTTATGCAGGAAAACGCCGTCATCTGCCGTGGTTTCTATTATCGGCTCTGTTATTGGCAGACAACGGTATTAACGTCTTTATGCACGGCGCAAGTGGTCATACGGCTGACCGACTTTATACTCAAGATATGCTGAAATATCTGGGACTAGAACCCTCGAACTCAGTAGAACAAACAATTCAGCAACTTAAACAACAACACTTCAGTTATCTATCATTAGAACAGTTCTGTCCAAAATTGCATGAGATAATAGAACTGCGACCGCTGATGGGCTTACGCTCACCGGTTCATACTTTGGTTCGACTCATTAATCCATTTAATGCCGCTTACACCATTCAAGGTATATTCCATCCCGGCTATCGCCCTGTCCATCAACAAGCTGCGGCCTTATTGCAACAGCCTCATGCAGCGGTATTAAAAGGTGAAGGTGGAGAAACTGAACGCAACCCCGATATGGAGTGCCTGGTTCAAAGCATACACTTAGGCGAGTTATTTGACGAAAACTGGCCCGCCCTTTTTAGCCGCCGTCATGTTAAGACAGAAGAACTGGATCCAAAGCAGTTGGCTTTAATGTGGCAAGGCCTTGTTGAAGATGAGTTTGCCGAAAACTCAATCATTGGTACAGCGGCTGTTGCGTTAAAACTACTGGGAAAAGCGGATACGCAAGAAGCAGCCCATCAATTGGCGACACATTATTGGTTAACCAGGGATAAAGGAAAATACGTTGTTACACTCATCAGATAGTCCTTAATGTCATATCAAAATAAACTTCAACTGCTCAACGCATCTACTTTAAATCCCCGGGTAAAACTTGGTATGTAAAAAACAAAGTACTTTAAAATTTAATGGTTAATTATTACAGATATTCAATTTACCCGGCTTTTTAAAGTAGATACCTTCAACTGCTCAGCGGATGCACCGTAATACTACCTCGTCCATCTTCGGTAATCTCATCATCGCTGATTTTAAAGTTACCCATCTTCATCGTCAGATAACGGTCAAAATAGTCTTTTAAACCTTTCTCTACTGAAGGATCAAAGTCCGGTCTGACAACATGAGTCGTGCCCCATTTGGTAGAAACCACTTTGCCATCAACAACGACTAATTGGCCATCTTTAAACACATAATCGGGTTTCTCAAACATCTTTTGTCTATCCGTATTATCGGTATACACGGTAATATCAGCCCAGTTGCCCGCACTTAAACCACCCCGATCTTTTAGACCGATCAATTTGGCCGCACCTGCACGGGTCATGATTGCAATCTCTTGCAAGGTGTATTCCCGCTCAATAGACGCCAGTGTGGTCATTTTTTGTGCTTCAGGATGAATGGTTGACAACACATCATTACGGAAACTTCTGTCCATTAACAAGCGAATCAAATGGGGATAACTGGTAAACGGTGCTCCATTGGGATGATCGGTTGTTAAAAAGATGCGCCAGGGATCATTCACCAACAAAAAGGTTTCCAGACCAATCGCCCATTGCAAGGCATTAACAAAGTTTTGATCTTTATATTTAAAAGGCACCACGCCACAGCCGGCATCACATTCAATATCCATCGTCACCCATTTATTAGGGCTGGCATGTTTATGATTGGCATGTTGACGCATACTATCGCCAGATGCGGTAACCGTTTGACCAAACAGAATCTGACCGACATCAATAGTTATATTCTTGTTTCTATTAATTGCTTCCGCAATCTGTGCTGCACCCGAAGAGAATTTAAAGTCCCCTTCTGTGCCATAACTATGGAACTGGATATGTGTTAAATGCATCGGCAAACCACCAATCCCTTGAATAGTATCCAAGGTCGTTTGCACATTACCGGGAACACCTAAATTACAGCCATGCACGTGCAAAGGATGAGAAACACCAATCTCTTTAACAGCGGTTGCCAACACTTGCAAAATATCACGAGGAGTCACACCGTAATGACAGTTTTGTTCATCTAAATCCAATTTGCGTTGATTGAATTTAAACGCATTAATGCCACCCGGATTAACCACCTTAACCCCAATCGCTTTAGCCGATTGCATCGTCCAGGCCACATAATCATTAATGGCTTTTTGATCTTTTTTAGCCGTCAACATCCGCAGTAAGTAATCATCACTGCCCAACATCACATAACCGCCTTTATCCAGAATAGGGATATCAGCCATTTCCATGTGAGCTTGACGGGCATTAATGGGCAACAAAGCCGGTTCGAAACCAGCGGTATAACCCATTTCAGCATAACGATAGCCGGTTACAAACGTGCTGGGCATGGCATGACCACAACCAGAACGGGTAATGTCACTCCGATGTACAGGATCTTGTCTATGATCTTCAGGTAATAGCGTTCTGGCAATATTCCCTTTTCCACCGCCGATATGTGTGTGCATATCAATGGCGCCCGACATGACCACCTTGCCTTTTAAATCATATTCCTTTTCAACGACGGCATCCGTCGGCTTGGCAACAATACGACCGTCTTTAATATAGATATCTTGCAACTGACCATCAATCCCACATGCAGGATCATAGACAGTACCCCCTGTTAATTTTATCAACATTATCTTTTCCTACAAGGCTTGTTCAATGGCATTCAGCACTTGCGCCGTACTGGGCAATCCTGAATCTCTTAATTTCTTTAACCGGATAGCGACCACGTTATCCATTCGATAAGCATGGCCCGCATGATCTATTCCCGGTGTGCCCACAGGAATAAAAACATCCGGTTCTTTAGTAAATGTCATCCCGGAACGTCCCACCACAATCGTGGGTAGATCGGTTTCGGGCGGCACAGCATTTACATTAAACGCTTGCACCCAAACCAAAGCATCCACTTCACCATTAGCCAGCAAGCTCTTGGTTTCATTTAAAAATGGATCATACTCTGGATAGCCACTGGAAAATCGAGTCCTTGCTGGATAGCCTGTTGTCCATCCGCACACCTGATTTGCTGTTTGATCGCCTTCTTTACCCGCCAAAGGCAAACCTGAGCAACGGGTATTTTGATTATTAAGGTCTTTAACCATTTCTGACAGCGTCTGCACAGTCAGTTCTGCTTGAGTGTAAGCCAAGGCACCGGCAGCCCAAGTGACCACACCATAAGTCGCCGCTTTTAACTTATCAGCAATTAACTGTAAATCAGCCACCGCAATACCCGCTACAGAAGTCGCTCGTATGGGTTGTTTTTTAACCAATGCTCTTAACACTGCAACCACTTCAGCAAGATCTTCTATAGCACACGGGAAAACCTGAGCCTTCTTACCCATTGGATTCGTAGACGCATCACCTGATGGGGCTCTGCCTAAATAAATAACCTCACGCTCACTGGTATCTTCAATAAACATGGATTCTTTATTCCACAGATAACGTTCGAAGAATCGGGGTGCAAACCCTTCTAAATCGGTACCTACCACTAACAACAAATCACAGCGATTTTTAACTTCAGCCAAGGTCGTATTCATCCATCCAGAATCCTGCAAGGCCAAAAAGTTATTACGGGCCCCAGTAAAGTTCATATTATCAACCACTGCACCGGAACGGTCAGCCAAAGCCAATAAACCACGCATGCCGTTAACATCCGTCGCACAACCCCCAATAAGAGGTAGTTTAGTGTCTTTTAATAATTCGGCAGCCTTGGCAACCGCGACTTCCAGACTCACTTCTTGCCCAGCGACTCTCGCACTGATATCAGTCATCGGTTGTTCAAATGCCGGCGTATTAACCGCACAACCATTTTCAATTACCTTCAGCAATACACCATCAACCCTGATGGTCAGATCATCCGTGCCAATACCGCAAAAAGGACTCGGTACTTCAGTTATCTCAGTCATTCAGTTGTCCCGTTGTTCATAGTTAATACGCGTTTAATCGCTTTATTTTAAACCTAATTGAAAACCCTGTCTCATTTTACCCGCTGCTATAATCCCAACTCAAACAACAATCTAATGGAGACATAAATCGTCAAGGCTATCCCACAAAGATAAATTAAAAGTTGCAGAGGTCTTTCTTTCAGCATTTTAAAAAAGGTTAGATGCTGACCCTCGGCTTTAAGTTGTAAATAGTGTTCACGTGCCTGAGTCGCCCGCTGGACTTGATAAACATCCAGCAGTTGCCTGGCCTTAAATAACTCATCCTCACTCCGTAACCATAAAGCCGGCATAGAGACACCCCAGTTTCCGGCATTGGTTTCATAAAAATCGACACTGTGCTCTGTCAATAATTCACGCACCTCTTCTGCCTCATCTTCAGGCACGCCTCGTAAAGAAAATAATAAAGTTGCCATCGTGTGATCTACAGAAAACGCTGCTTGCTAAAATAAGCTATTATAACGGCAACCCTTAGATAGTTACGGACAAATACGCCATGGACAACAAAAAACACCAATTAATAACCGCTACCCAAAATTGGCTAAAAACCATTGTTATTGACTATAACATCTGCCCGTTTGCAAAACATGAATTGGAACGAGGCAGTATTCATTTTGAAACAGATCATAGCACCGATATTGAAAGCGCAGTATTGAACTTATTAACCGAGTTTGAAAGATTAAATCTCGACCCCGGCATTGAGACTACCTTAGTCATTTATGAGTCGATTTTTAGTGATTTTGAAGAGTACCTGGATTTTATTGAACTGGCTGAAGCCATTCTGGTTGATCAAAATTATGAAGGTACTTACCAACTGGCGAGTTTCCACCCCGACTACTGTTTTGAAGGAGCCAGTCCAGATGACCCTGCTAATTATACCAATCGTTCACCTTATCCTATGCTGCATTTACTGCGTGAAACCAGTATTGAATGGGCGGTGGAAAACCATCCCAATGCAGAAGGCATTCCACAACGGAATATTGAACTCATGCAAAAGTTAGGGCTGCGCAAAGTAAAGTCATTATTGGCGTCTTGTTATCCGTTTGTCTAAGCAATTTAACGACAGGATTTATTGGATCAATTACGCTAGGATGATTACGCCGAGCTAAAGCTCGGCGTTCCCGAGATGTTATTTATCTCGTGTTAAGAAGGCTCTTCAGTACTTTTCTCAGCGTTTTCTCCAACGGCAATTTCGTCATCATCATCGTTAAATTTTCTTTCAACCAGTTTCCATCTGGAGGCAGTTGAATTAAAAACAACTTCTTTCACTTCAGGCTCCTCTTTTCTTCTATTTAAGTCTTCCAGAAAAGCGATAAACCAGTCTTGCTCGACGACTGTTGCCATATCGGGATCAGCTAGAATTTCGGCTTGCTCAGGTAACGTCACTTTATCTCTTGAAAGCTCAAGGGCTTTTAGACACTCATCTTTATCACCACGCAAACCATAGATACACGCCAGGTTATAAGACGCTGTACCTGCTTGAATAGAGTTTGCTCTCTCAAATTGTTTTTTAGCTTTTTCGTATAAATCATTATCGGGAGCAACTTCTTTTAAGCGTGCAAAATCCATATAAGCCACGCCGCTATTAATTGCCGCCCCTAAGTAATTAGGGTTAATCAACAAACAAAAGGCAAAACGGTCAATCGCATCCTGATAAAGACTGGCCGCTTCGTCACCTGTTTTGGTCTTTGCCTGATGATATAAGGCAAAACCCCAGCTATATAACGTTTCCGCACGTAAAGGATCATCGGTTAATACATCGGCATAGCCAAGATAGGCGGCCTTGAATAAACCGTCTGCGGTATGACCTTCACTTTTACGGGCTTGAGCTGTTTGCTTAATGGAGGCATTAAGCTTGGATTTTTTGGTAAACGATGAGACTAAAGACATTAAATTTCACTCCTGACTGACTAGTTATTATTCTAATTATTATAGAATAACAGCTCTACTTGTAACGACACTATTTAATATTGAAACCATGACTAAACTAAACGCCCATTCAATCGAAAAAGAAAAAGTAAACCTGGAAACATCAACCATTCCCTGGAAAGAGTTACAACGCTTCTTTGCCAGTGGCTCAGCAGTATATGTTGATTCAACACTCGACTTAGTGGACGTGGCCTACCAGTTTTCTATTGATAATAAAGATCAGGTTGCTCGATGGTTACAAAGTAATCAAGTGGCTTTAGTTTCTGATCAACAAGCGTTGGCGTGGTTAGAGGTCGATGCTGATGTTTGGGCAGTGGTTGTTAAGCCTTGGATACTGGTTCAGACAATTATTGAGGAATAGAGCGTCTTCATGATTACCTCAACAATTGCCTGTATAGAAGAAAACTGAACAAACATGAGGGTTCAACCTGTCATTGAGCCATTGTTGATCTAGTTTGCTTCAATCCAGATCGTTTTTGCTCTGAAAATGACCTGGATTACTCTAAACAAGGTCTCTTCTGCGATAGAAAGAGTCTAGTTTAGAACAAACAAGACCTTGTTTGCTCTAAACATAACTACAAATGCCCTTGTCCTAGACCTAGAACACCTCCGGCATACTCTCCTGACCCCAAACAAGTATCCTTTCAGAGCATCCAAGGTCTTGTTTGCTGTAAACATGGATAGGATTGGTGTAATTTGTGCCAACCACTTGCATAATATACTGACATTAATAAAAAATATAAACGCTAAACCGATTAAAGAACAACTTAAAGAACAACCTGTACGATTAGCCTAAGCAACCTTCTTTTTCACCCAGGTAAGCGGAAGCGTTCGATGTTCTAACCATTGGACGGTTGCGTTGTTAAGCGTGACAGTGCTTAATGCGGTCAATGCATACGAGCCATTTTTAGACCAACTCATTCCATGATGCTTTTGACGTCTGGCGGTCACTAGATTA
>QVQE01000189.1 GCA_003584865.1 Methylococcales bacterium | reverse complement strand
CTACTGATTTCTTAAATTTAAGAAACAGCTAAGCCGTTTATCTTTAAAGTCACTGGCCGTTTTTTAATGGCTACGGTAGCTTGTTGTTAATTTTTTATTGACATCAAAAGTGTCAACTACTTTTAGGCCGCTATGAAGGATGCCAATTAACGTCTTGAAAATTGGTAAATACATCCAAAAACACTTAGAATGACAACAGGTAAACTTTTAGAGCGTTAACTTTGAATAAATTTACACACCCTAATTTGCGATTAAAAAAGCATAAAACATATAAGACCCTTTTACTTTGGGTCGGCATCAGTCTTGGCTTAAGCTTTACTGCATCAAACAGTCACGCAAAAACAACGCCCAAAAAACTTCAAAGCGTGACCACAAAGCACGTTAAGATAAGTTCGCGAGTCAGTACTACAAAAGTAGCTACTCACAAAGTAGCGAATAATAAAATTGCTAATCTCAAAAACACCAGACTTAAGACTACCATTTATAGCCTTAAAACAAATACCCACAAACAGACACGACCTCCTGTAGTTCAGCACCATGCTAGATTTAAGTCGCACAAATCCTATAATAGGAATATACCTGACATTGTCTATGAAACTGAAACTGAAGCAGTTGACGTTAATGATAATGATATAAATCAAAACGCTCCTACAGAAGCACAGTTAACAGTCACCGAAAAAAATGAACGAATTCACACGCTCATTGACACTCACAATAATAAAATTGTCGTAAACGGTGATATCGCCCCTTCCAAAACCGAAGCACTCGGGAGCATAACCAGCACTCATGGCGTTATCGAGTCATCTTTTACCTTGGCAGCCCAAGAGGCGGGGTTATCAGACGACTTAATCTTACAACTGACCAATATATTTGCTTGGGATATAGACTTCGCCACAAATCTGGATGAAGGCGATCAATTTACAGTTGTTTATGCCGATACTGACTCAGATAATAATTCTTCCAACCGACAAATCCTCGCAGCAGAATTTGTAAATCAAGGCCGCATATTGACAGCCATACGCTATAAAGATGATGAAGGCTTGGTTAATTATTACAGTCCTGAGGGCAAACCTATGCGTAAAGCCTTTTTAAGCGCCCCTCTGGATTATCTAAGAATCAGCTCTGGTTTTGATATGCATCGAAGACATCCGATTCTTAACAGAATTAGAGCCCATAAAGGTATTGATTATGCTGCAAGAACAGGCACTCCTGTAAAAGCAGCCGGTGATGGGGAAATTATATTCTGCGGCAATAAAGGCGGTTATGGTCAGGTGTTGATTGTAAAACATGATGATCGACATGAAACTCTGTATGCCCACCTTTCAGATTTCAGAAAAAACCTTCAAACCGGAGATTTGGTAAAACAGGGTGAAGTGATCGGTTATGTTGGACAAACAGGGTTAGCTACTGGCCCGCACTTACATTATGAATTCCGCGTGGCTGGGGAACATCGAAACCCAGAAGCACTCAACATTGAAAAGTCGGAAGCACTTCACAGTGAAACTTTGGCCGATTTTAAAGAGAAAACTCGCGCTACCTTGAATCAGCTTAACAGAACTAAAGCACAATCTCTGTTAGCTCGAAACCAGATCCATATCAATTTTGATTTTCAGCAATAAGTTGTAACGAGTTCACTACCGTACGGTAGGCTACACACGCCTTGTCATTGAACGTAATTTTGGTAACTAACAATTTAAAAGATTTTGACAAGTATCCAGGTGTTGTAGCTGAAAACTGTATACATTAACTTTTTGTAAATACGATACCCCCAAACACTATATCCTAGGCGTAGATTGCTGAAACATTTTAGAATTAGCTTTTCAAAGAACCTTTATAATCAGAATGAAAAAATACGACTTAAAATTCATCAGCGATCACGACATTTACGAACACGTTAAAGCTACTGTATTGAAATATCGTTTTCAAATTGATTTAGAGGCGTTTAATAAAAACTTACTCGATCCAATCAAATTAACTTTTGATGCAAAAGTTTACAAAAAAACGATTGAAGCGGTTTTAGAGTCTGAAATCATCAGGCAGATGGATAAAAGCAACACGAATCACATCGCTATTTTCATCAAAACATCTTTAAATATTTCGGTAATGGCTGGACTGTACCGACAGAAGGTTATGACATCATCAATGCGGTGCAGCATATTTATGTTGAAATGAAGAATAAGCACAACACGATGAATTTGTCATCTTCTCAAAAAACCTATATGCGAATGCAGAACACCCTGCTGAAAAACCCTAAAGCATCCTGTTATCTAGTTGAAGTGATTGCCAGCAAAAGCCAGGATATTGTCTGGAAAACCAGCCTAGATCCTCCGGTTGCTTCTGGCTTAAATCAACCTGCCCTACCCCCGCAATCTGAAGACTAATTAGTAATTCTAGGGTAATCCGATAGGACAAGTTGATCGAAATAGAATACAGCGGCTGTAATTTTCCTTGCAAAGCGTGTAACCGTAAAGACGGATGAAAAGGATTGATCTCCAGCAACTGCAATGTTTTCAAATACGATTTTTTTAAATCAGGATGGCGCTTGATAAAGCGTAAAGCACGACGGTTATATTGTTCGGTAAAAATCAGCGTGTAGCTCACTCCATGCTTTCCAGTCGTGCCAAATGAGCTTCGGCTGACTCTTTAACAAAGCGGCCCGCAGCGATATCCGCATTAGATTCTATCAGTGCAACAGTTAATTCACATTCACGCAGGTATTGGTAATGAGCAACATCCATCACTACAAACCGATCTTTGCCATGAACCGAAATAACAGCTTCTAATTGTTGTTCCAGTGCTGTTTGTATTGCCAAAACACCTTTTGCTTTAAGTTCATTTGCACTGATGTCAATCATGATATGTCCTGTGAGACGTAAACAACGTGTTTAATCATACAATTAACTGCATATTAAGTATAGAGAGTGTGTTGTTGGTAAAGACTATAACCCAACGTTTGAAACCAACGGGTATTTTTCGGGATGCTGAATTGAGTCAATATGTAAATCAACATCAAGTTCTGGCCAATAGAGGTGATGAGGTAAAGATCTTTCAACATAAAAAAGTTGCTCGACAGACGCTTTATGAAACCAGGGAAAATTTAAGAACGAAACAAATAATTCAGTTTCTCCATCAAGTAATAACCAAAAGCCATGTTTTGAAATACCTAAAACTTCAACCTGGAAAATGTTTGAAGCAAACATCCCTAATCTCCTGCTCTAATATATTCTAACTGTGGCAATTGAGTTGATTGTAACAGTGATTAGGAACGAGAAAATTAAACAGGATGATGTTCGGCTTCATATTCTTCAATCAAATTACCTAAATAATCAGCAAGGCTTCCAAGTGAATGAGTTTCATCAGCTCCACCCGCATCCAATACCGCGTCTAATGCTTCCACCAATGTTTGATAATCAGACTCGTTATTTGGACGCTGTAATAACGGAGCTACAAATGCCCAATGAGATAATGCCGTTGTGATTTTGTTATTCATTACAAACCTTCCTGTTTTTTCCAAAGATTTTGGTCATACTCAGCATGGCTGAAAATATGCCTGATAAAGACTTTACCCGTATTAAAGTGAATCGCGGCAATCAGGCGGAGTTTATTGCCTCCTATATCAAATACAAATAGCTTTCCTACCTTATCGACACTGGCAAAACTTAAGCGTAGTTCCGAAAAATCGCGGTACTTACCCAGTTTCATTGTTTTATACCAATGATCCAATGCAGTTGCCGTTTCTGGATAAACGGCTTTGGCATCATTGATGCGTTTCTGAGTAATAATGTGCATGAATTTTATAAGTTTGTGAAAATGTTCATTGCGCAGCTTCTCGAACGTCTATTTTACCGGTGACTGCTGCGCTGATTAAGGCTGTGCGGTGTTCTTTTAATAAAGCGATTGAATTTTGGGTTTCGGTTATTAGAGCGTCTATTTTGGTGGTTTGACGGTCGAGCAAATTAACTATGGACATTTGCTCTGATAAAGACGGGAGAGTAATTTTAACATCGAGAAAACCATCATGATTTAAGTCTAGTATTGTAGTTGTACCAGCAACTAATAACAGATGAGACTTAATTTCTTTCATTTTGAACAAATATACGAGGTAGTACGAAGGGTTTCACAATCCAGAAAATTAACAATAGTGACTTGATCTTGAACCGGAGGTATAGGTATCGACAAATTCCCTACAAACTCCCAACTTACACGTGGCATTTTTACGCCATAGGATGAGGAGTTAACTTGATTTATAAAATCATAAGATAAGATAAACTTAATTAAAAACCCGGGAGTAATTTTGTTAGCTTTTAGAACTAAGAATTCAGAAGAACATAGGCCTTCTGTTTTAGTTAGGAATGCCTTTGCTAAATAAGGTCGTAGTTTTCCAAACAATACATCACCAATTTTAAAGCAATTTGATGCTCCCTCCGCTTCAAACGTTGAATCGTTAGTTAAAAACTTACCTGTCCATGACTCAATGTTCTCTAGACCAATATAAGATAACTCTGAGTTTATTGCTTGTAATTTATCGGCTCGCAATCCAACAGAAAACTTTAATCTCTTAGTCTCCCAACTCTCCGGCACCTCACCCAACCACTCAATGCCAGAATCCTTATAACTTGGATAAGTCTTAAACTTCATTCCTAGACCTCAATAGAACTTAAGTCAATCAAGAATCCCATGATATTTCACGTCCATAATCCAAAGTACGGGTAAAATCTTGATCACTACCGACATTGGGCATTGATCCCAGTAAGCTTTTCCAGTGCTTATTATCGGTATGATTTGACTTTATAGTTTGTTCATCAACGAGTAACAATACCCTAAGTGAAACACCATCTGGGACTGAATCAGGAATACGGATAGTATGTTGAAAAGGGGTTTCTTCAAATTCAATAGCCTGCATTTTTATACTCCTCCACTCGCTTTAGTCACCTTAGAAAGACTTATCAATAGAACCTAAACGTAGCCTCGATGAAGCGGAGCGGAATCGAGGATAATCAGGGCATCATCATGAACACCCCATTAATACCTCCTCGATTCCGCGTTGCTGCATCGAGGCTACTTATTATTTGGCTGGGATTATACAACTTAGTCGCCGTTCAAATGCCAGAATAATCATCATTTTGTCAGTATGCCTCGAATAGAAGGCGTGACATCGAATACATCGTCCTACACACTGCATTAATCGTGAGAAGCATCGAGTATATCAATCCTCAACTGCTCAATGTGGTGGTGATTGCCAAAACAAACCTGACCACAGGTAGATCCGCAAAGGTACTGTTATTTAGTGATGATTTAGAGTTAGCTTATGACAAGCTCATCGATTATTATCAGTTACGTTTTCAGATTGAATTCAATTTTCGAGATGCCAAACAATATTGGGGATTAGAAGATTTTATGAACGTTAACGAAATACAGGTCAGCAATGCGGCTAACTTCTCCCTATTTATGGTGACTTTTTCGAAGCTGTTGTTGTCACAGCCACAACTACAGGATATGAATATTGAAAGTATGCTGGATTTGAAAACCGTGTTCAGAGCCAGAAAATATACACGGCGGATTATTGACTCACTTGGCATAAATGCCGAAGAGTTTTTAATCGACAACCGAATTTTCGAGGCCGCAGAAATCGGTAGAATTTACGCCAAGGCTGCTTAACTTTTGGCGAAGGTATTGTTATTACGACCCCAGTTATTAATAGCTACCGTTCTAATCAGAGAATTTAGTCTAGTCGATTGTTTGTTTTTAAAATCTCGACCGCTGTTTCCAGGAGATGAAAAACGATATTAATGGTTGCACTATTAATATCCAAGCCAGGATTAAGCTCTGTAATCTCAAAACAGACTACTTTTTCACCTTGTAAAATAACACTGATGAGATCTTCTGCTTCCTTGGGCATAATACCATTCTCAACAGGTAGCCCCGTACCTTTTGATATAGAGCCATCTAGACAGTCTGTATCAAAGGAAAGATAAATCTCGGTACACTCTTTCAGATACTCTAAAATCTGCTCCCCTAGCGGCATTGCTTTCCTATCATGTAATTCGGCAGTTGAAAAGTTTCGTATGCCTAATTTTTCAATAAGATAAGCTTCTTGTTCTTCTAAATCACGGACTGATACGTAAACCACGTCCGAAGCTCTTGTTTTTTCGAATACCCCTCCGATTAATTTTAACTGACTCCAAAACTCTTGAGTCATTTTATCGGGGTCTCTCAATAGACAGGCTAAATTATCTACGCCTAAAGCTGCCGCCACCGGCATTCCATGCATGTTTCCAGAAAAAGAGGTAAACGGCGTATGCAAGTCTGCATGTGCATCAACCCAAATAACACCTAGACGTGATTCGGGGTTAGCCTTTTTAAGACCTGCTATTGTTCCTGCTGCGCTACTATGATCACCGGACAATACAATCGGAAAATAACCAGAGATCCGTGCGTCACACACCACTTCACAAACCGATTCAGAGATATTAAGAACCTGTTCAATGTGCTTCGCATACTGAGAGCTAAAACCTTCTGGAAAAGCGACCACACACGCGGTGGTTTTTAACTGATCAAACTGACGGGATTGCTTAGCTAAATTTAACAACGTATTGATGCCTTGATCAGCGCCTCTAACCCCTGCCCCTATGTCAGAGCAAACTGTAATAATCACAACTAACTCCTTTTTAACTGCATAGTTCAATTGGACTGAATTTTTATATTTAAGGCCCTGCTACCACTCCGACAGGTTTTGGTGCAATATAACTATCCTGTATCTTTTCATTATAAACATCCCAGTCAAGATATTTTACAATTTTTGTGGTGTTACCTAAGTAAGCCTCAAGATCTATTATATCGTTAGGACACAAGAAACCAGCAAATGAAGGCATTGCACCTTCACCATAAACAGCTTCAGCTACATCACTCCCTGCACCTTTTATGTTCGGTCCCATTCCACCTGAGCCATCCTGTCCATGACAAGAAACACAGTTAAGGCGATTATAGGCACGTCTGCCGTCATCAGCTGCATTGCCACTGCTTGCCAACGTGTTGCATTTAAATGGTGAGCTGACCGATAATGGGGCTGCTCCAGCAATATTTCCATTACCACCCGCATTACTTCCATTTCCTGCACTTTCTCCGTCTACATTATTACCGCTAATCGAAACATTTGTCACAGGGACAAGTTTGTTAATGATTATTTTATTCACGCTACTTACGTTAATTTGAGTATTATTACCGCTATCGGCATTGGCTACACCAAAAATAGTTACGGTAATAATGTATAGAATAAGGCATAAAAAGCTGGTTTTATATTTCATGATAAAAAATCCTCAGATTAAATTAGTTACTGGATCGACCTAGAAACATTAGGCTCAATCGCCATTGGCTTTAATTTTACAAACGGAATACCATACTGCTTTAAAATACCTGCTATCTGCTTAGCGTTACGATGCAGGCTTTTATTCAGACTGGTCTGTAAGGCTTGATCGTCGTACCGAACCGCTGCTGCAATATCCCATTCGAAGGGTTGGCTAGGCAATGCCGACTCAGCAGGTGCTGGTTTGACCACAAGTTGTTTGCCAAAAGGTTTGGCGAAATAACCCGCAAATGGCCCCCACACAATGGCTGCGTCAATCGTGCCATCCGCAACTGCTTTAATCACGTCCCCCTGAGGATCTTTTTGTTCGTCCGATCCCCATAGAGTGAATCCTACTACTTGATTACCTAAATCATGTAGACCCAAAGCCTGCGCGGGTGGTGAGTTCGCACCATCATTACCAACGGAATGCAGCCCTACTTTAATATCTCGCCATTTCGGATCATCATAAGAGCGTAAATTAAGATGCCTAGATCTTCGAGTTACGATTGCGTAATACGATCGATAATAAGCTTGTGTTATCAGGGTATTTCCTCCTAACTGGGCCGGAACACCTATAACCACATCACATGCGCCTGTTCCCAGGGTTTGGCGGATAAAGCCTTCACCTTGTCGTTGCCAGATATAAGCTACAGAAGTCTTAAGATCTTTCGCCAAAACTTCTGCAATTTTATTTTCAAAACCTTCGCCCTTATCATTTGAAAAGGGTAGGTTATTAGCTTCAGCACAGACCTTTAATGACCCATTGGCGCTTACGTTAAAATTAACTAAAAGCGCAAATGAAACACAAAGCATAGCGGTACTCTGTTTAATACTATGTTTTATAGGTGCTTGCATGGTTTTAAAAGGTTTATAACCCATAAACGTAAATCAGCGCACCTTTGGTAGCTGTATCACTGCAAGCCCCCTTATCAGTAGCCATCAGGCCAGTACTTTTTGCAATACCACTGTAAATAGCTACATATTGAGAACCACCATCACTAAAAGTCATCGGGTTTCCTACAGAGCTACATTTTAATGAAGCTTTAAATAACGGTGCACTGGTGTTTGCGTTTATTGCTTTAAAGCTCTTATCTAATGTTGTATAAAAAACGATATCACCCGCAGTGGACAGGATTCCACCATAGATAGGATAGGCTTCATCCACTTTCCAAGCTGGTTTATGATTATAGGGATCCCAGGCTAACAAAGTGCCTTGTCCTTTAGCCCCAGGCTGCAAAGTCAAGGCCATATCCATACCCATATAGGGAGCACCTGATATGAATTGAGCTTTATTTACCGCAATAGACGCGCAAAAATTGAAAGTCGGGACAAAGAATAATCCACTAGGGTTAGCCGAGGTTGATTTTGGTGAATAAGAACTGGGTTCCCAGCCGTGTGCGCCTAAGGGTGATGGGCAGACTGTGTTTCCCCAGGTATTAGTATGGTTGTAATTGGGATTAGTTCCGGGAATTACTTTACCTGTAGAATCAGTCACTGAAGTTGCCGGTTTGCCATCGTTAAGAAGCGGTAATCCAGCTGTATTTAGCTTGGTGGCTGTATTCGCTATACTTGGATCGGATACGGTATCAATACCACCGGGTGCCCAATTTTGATCTTTAAACTGATCTGCAGAAATCAGGGTACCTGTTGTGCGGTCAAAAGTATAAACAAAGCCATTTTTGTTGAATTGAACGGCTACATTCGAAGCACTTTTTGTATTGTCGATAGATTTAACTGCTTTAGGTAGATTAACGGGCAGAATTTCAGCTATGGCATCAAAGTCCCAGTTATCGTGCTGAACCACTTGATAAACCCAAGCGACTTCACCGGCATTAAAATTTGGATTGCCTTTTGATTTATCACCTACTTTGCGAGCGAAGATAGAAGCGCCCCATTTGTTATCACCAGGCCGGAGATCCGGATTCCAAACGCCAGGCTGGCTAGTTCCGTAAAGCACATAGTCATTATCAGAGTCATAAGTCAAATACGACCAAACTGAACTTCCTCCTAGCAAATAACTGGAAACATTTTGAGTTGTTGCAGGCCAACTGGTTTTGCCAAGGTCTTTGCCCTTATCCTTATTAGGGAATGGATACTGGGTTTTATTAACAATACCTACATCAGCATCTGGGCCTGTTGTGTAACATTTTCCTTCAGTTAGAGTAGGGCCGCAGTTGTTCCAGATGGGTTTTCCGGTAGCAAGATCTAAGGCTACTACATAACCCCGCGTTCCCATTTCTCCACTTGAAGTACCTAATATGACATGACCATTATCTCCAGTGACTACAGGTTGACCACTCGTAGTTACACCTAAACCGGTATTAGTAATCTTAGTATTCCATACCAATGCACCCGTATGAGCGTTTACCGCAACGGTATGTCCATCCAGTAGGTTATAGACAATTAACCCTGTTAAGTTCCCATTAATAGTTGCTTTAGCATAAGAAATGCCCCGATTAGTGCCTCCACAGCAATTAGCGCCTACTTGATTGCTACTCGTAGGTAAGCCTTTAGAAATAGAGGTGGGTGCAGAACTGATAGCCGTTGAACTCCAAGTAGGTGGAATGGGTTTAGAAGAGTTAACGGGAAGTCCAGGAACACTCCACGCTAATAATACGTTGGGTGAACCTGTTAATGCATATATCATTCTTTCGGCAGCGATATAAAGTGGTGCGCCCATGGCACTTCCGCTAGTATAAGTTGCTAAAACATATTTTTGTTTTAGATTCGCTACATTAGTTGAGTTAATTTCATTAGCGCCATGTCCTAACTCACTATAACGTATACCTTGAGGATCTCCACCATCTTGTAACCAATTATTATCTGCTCCACTAGAGACGCCAGCAGAAACTGTTTGAGATAATAAACCCACCATACTAAGCCCACACCCTATGATCAACGCTTTTAATTTAAAAGCGCGGAACATTTCAATATTTTTTTTCATACATTAGCTCTCTTGTTTAATACAACTGCTGAATCACACAAATTTTCGTTTCATAAGCTAGTTGTTGTATTGGTGTGGAAGGGATTAACTTGGCATCGGCAATTGCCTTCGGAATTAATCCCTACTTATCAAATCTCAAATTTAATTTTCTAAAGTTTGAGACTACTGTGCGGTAGCAAGGTTTATTTACACGTATTGGTAGCTGGATTGAGAACCTTTGGCGCAACACAAACAACAGGAGCAGCAGCGATTGACAAAGTAAATATCTTAGAATTAGGTTTATTATTTTTGTCAGTTACTGTAATCGTAGGTGTTGTTACCCCAGTAGTTCCGACTGCTGGCGTTCCAGAAATTACCCCACCTGCACTCAGCGCTAAACCATTTGGAAGCGCTGGTGTCACTTTCCAAGAAAATGGAGCTGTACCTGAAACCGCTGTCAATTGGAGGTAATAAACCGCACCTACTACACCTTTATCTAGCGTTTGGGTTGAGATTGTTGGTCTAGGGTTATTATTTATATTGCCATTAACGTCAGTGATGCTAATAGTGTAGGCTTTGGTTATAGAAGTACCATCAGCATCCGTTGTATTAACATTAAAGGTGAACACACCAGACACTTTCGGAGTGCCTATTAAAATACCGGTTACTGGATTAATGATTAAACCTAACGGGAATAGACCGTTTGTTGTAACTTTGTAGGGCGTGTTTCCACCAGAAACAACCGAACGTGCAACATATTTTTTCCCTATTTGACCATTATCAATAACTTCAATAGCCGTTAATGGGGCAGCCGCCTCAAAAGCAACCATATTCGCACCGATATAATCGCCAACAATCGCATCAGTTGAACAATTGTAGTTATAACTATTCCCCATAGAATCAGTTACATTAACGGCTGCTAAAGCTAGTGAGCCATGAAGATTATCTTTACCTACAGCATCACACATGGCTTCATGAGTTTCCCCATCAAATGACAGCGCTTTACCAGTATATTTGTAAAACTCATATTTACGAGTCACTTTTTCGTTTGGATTGATCTTTTCTGCTGCGCCCTTGTGTGCTGCTTTGGGGCCAACTGCGTTTCCAACGGGTTCTTTTTGAACCAAATACCATTCACTCTCTACTTGAGCTGGTTCGCCATTTTGCCAGTCAGGAATGCCATCACCATTTTTATCTTCATTAATTAATACCCCAGCATCGACTGGGTTAGCATTATGAATAGTTGTTTTGATTACTTTGACCCAATGAGGCGTTCCCCACTGCGTTGGCGCTGGTTCTACGGGCTCTTTTGGTGCAGGCATGACTGCAACAACCGCTTTTACAACGGGTGGCTGCACAACATTTTTGATGGGCGCTGGTTGAACAACGGTAGGTTGGAAAACGGGAATATTGATAGCCGGCGGTGGTGTTAAAAATCCAAGCGTTTCTGCTCTTACTAATGTTCCTGCACCATTATCAACTAACCAGTGATACGACACTGATTTAGGCGTAATAGCACTAGTAAAAATTCCGTTTACGAAATGTTCACAGCCATCAGTGGAGAGTGGATTTGTACATTGGTGTGCGGCTGTTACCATCCAGGGGAAGGTAGCTGCATTAGATGTCGCTGCCCATTTATGCGTTGCATTGTCATAAGGTGCAGTATAACGAACAATTGTTTTTAACGGTGTTGCAACGCCATTAACAGTTGCTGCGGGTACTTCTACTAAAGAGGGGTTGCCGTATCTGGAATAAGTCCAAGTGTATCCGATATCGGTACTATGTAGCCCTTCATATTCGATTTCAAATCCGTGGGCGTCTCTTCCGGTATCATTGATAACATCAAAATTGCCTAGGGTACCGTACATCACAGTGGCCTGTGAGGGTGTGCTGAATGCCAATAAGATTGGCAAGTACTTCAAGTACTTCAAGTACTTCAAGTACTTCATTTGGAGATCCTTTTAAGGAAGATTAAGGAAAGTTACTAATAAATGTTTGGCTCTATAAGATCATAGTGTAGATAGCTGGGGATTTATTACATCATATCATACAGGGATATTATTAAGAGAGCATTAAATATGAAGTTGATTGAGATCAATTAAATGGATAATAAGATGTCAAAACGTAATCGCTCCACCCGTTACCGCTCCAGCACCGACCGCAACCGCTGCTCTTCCTGCACTCACTTCACTGGTTCCGGTGATTTTTTTTGAGATCTCGTTGCCGGCGATACCCGCAGATATTGCTTTTTCAATAGTCATCGCTAAATACCTTTAATTTAAAAAACAAGCATTACATCACAACCAATACACCAGCAATATACATACAAATTTGTTTGCCTTAGTAACCATTCCAACCCACAAAACTATTAATTCACACCCCAATACAGGACGCTTCTTTAACAAATTTGTTTGTTCTGAGGAGAGATGCAAAGCCAGCGAGGCTTAATAATTACAAAACAAAATGTTGAATGATCTAAACAAGATTGCGCTTATAGCAAACCCATACCTAACCACTGTGGATGAACACTACTCTGCTCTTAACCAGAACAGGAATGCTCTAAAAGGAAAGACTTTCAGAGCAAACTAACCCATGTTTAGAGTAAACAGGGATTAGTTTGTAGTAAACAAGGTCTTGTTTGCTCTAAACAGGGTTCCTTTTACTACAAACAAGACCTAGAATGCTCATTTTCTTGCATACTGACGACCTTGAATCGAGTCGATAACCCTAAAATGATCTCTCCTAAGGGCAAACAAGGTCGTGTTTACTCTAAAAATGATCATGTTTGCGACAAGAAGAACCCTTTCTATCTTAAACAAGATCTTGTTTGTTACAGAAAGGGTCTTGTTTGCTTTAAAAGAGTCCTTGTTTACGCCATTCTTACCCCATCTTAAGACAGTTCAAACCCTAAAAAGACCCTTAAAGTACCGGTTAGAATCTAACACTATACTGCTCCTCAACCCGATCTATCCACCGTTCAAGGTGCGACTCGCTTACTCAGCCGCATTAGTTAAATGCAAAGATGGCAATAAAGAAGATACGGCCAACAAGAACGCCCTGCGTTTCGAGCTAGAAAATGCACTGGATGTATTGACCTTTATAATCTCCCGAGCATTAATGCACGATGGCACTTTAGCACTAATATAATATTAGCGTCAGTATTGAGTTTAGGTAATTAATCTGGCCAAAATTCAGAATTTATGATTTGAGTATATTCCCAAGGACATGATTCAGGAAAACCACTCATACCTGTTTCCTTGGTTGCGATATCAATAGCGTCGTCCCATATTTCTAGCCAAAAATCATCATTACTGATAATTGATTTTAAGCTAGGGGTTTTTTGTAAGCGTCTAGCGATATTTTTTCGTTGGGTTTTTATAGTGACTTCCCAGCTTACGCCTCTATGAGACGGCTGAAACTGCCATTTAATTAAATGGGCTACTAATATCGCCATACGACTTTCTAATTCACGTTGCTCACTCTTTCCCACGTCTTCAATCTCATCGGCAATATGTTCAAGGTCAAGCAAATCAAATCGACCAGAGCGGATAAATGCCGCCTGTTCATTCGCCCATGAAATGATATCAGTTTCATATCTTTGCATTAAAACACCTCAACATCTGCATCACTAAGTAAATCGGCACTCTAGCACTTATATTAAATAGTGGCTAGTCAAGCTAATATAAATACCAAGGTTTATATTGCTGTCGCAATTGAGCCAAAACTCTCAGCACTGCCGAGAGTTTTGGCTCATCTGTGCGATGCTATTAGTCGCTCACTATTACATTCAAGATGCCATCAGTTTCTTTTTCAAGGGCAAATTTTAGTGGGCACTAATAACACATCCAAACGCCTTAAAACCGTAAAAGAAAGAATGATGTCCCGGTATTTACCTCTTACAAAGACATCACGCAAAACATCATCGGCAACACTCCAAATGAAACTAACGATTTGATTATGGACTTTTGGATTCATTAACTTGCTGTGCTTTCTTCCATCGCATCCAAAACGCATAATGCCGTCATATTAATAATGCGTCGAACCGTTGCCGTAGCGGTTAATATATGAACAGGTTTAGCGCACCCCAACATCACTGGCCCTATAGCTATACCATTACCCGCTGCTGTTTTTAAGAGATTATAAGCAATATTGGCCGCATCGATATTGGGTAAAACCAGTAAGTTAGCACTCGATTTAAGTGTTGAGCCTGGCATAACACTTTTTAATAAATCATAATTTAAAGCCACATCACCGTGCATTTCTCCGTCAATTTCTAAATGCGGTGCTTGCTCCTGAATGATAGCCAAGGCGGCTCGCATCTTTTGGGCAGACTGGCTGTTGCTACTGCCAAAGTTAGAATGTGATAGCAAGGCAATACGCGGAACCATACCTAACTTAAGCATTTTTTCTGCTGCTAATTGGGTTATTTCAGCTAATTGTTCAGCACTTGGATTTTCATTAACATGGGTATCAACTAAAGCAACTTGGCGCTCAGGTAACATAAGAATATTCATCGCTGCATAAACATTAGCCCCTGCACGCTTTCCCAAGACATGATCAATATAATTCAGATGCTGAAGATTATCGCCAAACGTGCCGCAAATCATTCCATCTGCATCCCCTTTATGCACTAGCATGGCGCCAATTAAAGTATGACGCCGGCGCATTTCCAACTTGGCATATTGTTCGGTGACACCTTTACGCGCCGTCATCTTTAAATAGGTTTGGCAGAAGTCCTTATAACGTTCATCGAACTCAGGATTAACCATTGTAAAATCAATGTTCGGTCTGAGACGTAACCCAAACTTCTCGATACGAAATTGTAATACCGAAGGCCGACCTATCAAAATAGGTAGGGCTATGTTTTCATCTACGATGACTTGCACAGCGCGTAACACCCGCTCTTCTTCACCCTCTGCAAAGACAATCCGTTTCTTATCAGCCGCGATATTCTTTGCAACCCGAAATATAGGCTTCATAAAAGTACCGCTGTGATACACAAACTGCTGAAGACGATCAACATACGCCTCCATATCCTTGATAGGGCGTACCGCCACGCCCGACTCATCCGCTGCTTTAGCAACCGCAGGGGCAATTTTAGTCATTAAGCGAGGATCAAAAGGCAGAGGAATTAAATAGTCAGGGCCAAATGACATATTAGCTACGCCATAGGCACTGGCTACAATTTCAGATTGTTCAACACGTGCTAACTCTGCAATGGCACGCACCGCAGCCACTTCCATTTTACGAGTGATGGTTGTGGCACCACAATCCAAAGCACCCCGAAAAATATAGGGGAAACACAACACATTATTAACCTGATTGGGATAATCAGAACGCCCTGTCGCAATAATCGCATCATCACGTACTGCTTTTACATCCTCGGGTAAAATCTCAGGATTTGGATTAGCCAAGGCCAGGATCAATGGCTTGGCTGCCATTCGCTTAACCATGTCTTGCTTTAGAATATTGCCCGCCGAAAGCCCCAGGAAAATATCAGCATCCTGAATGATTTCACCTAAGGAACGTGCGTCTGTCTCTTGGGCAAAAGCCGCTTTATCGGAATCATTTAAACCCTCACGACCTTTATAAATAACGCCAGAATGATCTGTGACAAACATATTCTCACGCGGAAAGCCCAGCTCAATTAATAAATCTAAACAGGCTATAGCCGCTGCTCCGGCACCAGACACCACTAATTTGCATTGCGTAATGTCTTTACCAATAATTTTTAAGCCATTTAAAATAGCCGCGCCCACAATAATCGCTGTGCCATGCTGATCATCATGAAAAACCGGTATCTTCATCCGGTCACGCAATTTCTTTTCAATATAAAAGCATTCCGGTGCTTTTATATCTTCCAAATTGATACCACCGAAAGTAGGTTCCAAAGAGGCAATAATATCGCAGAGCTTATCTGGATCAAGCTCGTTAATCTCAATATCAAAAACATCAATACCCGCAAATTTCTTAAATAAAACCCCCTTCCCTTCCATCACAGGCTTGGCCGCCAACGGCCCAATGTTACCTAAACCCAATACAGCGGTGCCGTTTGAAATCACCGCAACCAGATTGCCTCTTGAGGTGTACTTAAAAACATTGACTGGATCAGTCACGATTTCTTCACAGGCCGCTGCAACACCCGGTGAATAAGCCAAGGCAAGATCTCGCTGATTGGTTAAATGTTTGGTCGGGGTTACACTAATTTTGCCAGGCGTTGGAAACTCATGATATTCCAATGCTGCATCACGTAATTGTTTAGTCACTTCTTCTTTTTGATCAATGGGGGAGTTCATGGGTAGCCTTATCAATAGAGGATGGTTTATAAAACAAACAGTTTTTTTATACGCGCACTTTTAAAACTAACAATCTTTAATATAACACGCTAAACAATACCTGATAAGAAGTAGTGTCATGAGCGTGGGGAATAACATAAAGTTTTCTCGTGCTTCCAGACTTAAAAATATAAAAAGCATAATGATCCACGGCTGAATAATAACTTTATTAACCAAAGACTGCATAACAATCAAGCTGGCCTTATCAATTTTATCCCTAGAGTTAATAGCGTACAAGGAGACCAGTGCGGTGATCATGGAAAAATAAAGTGGGTAAAAGAAAAACATCGGCGAATCTTCCTTAAAAGAGGATTGCCAATAAGCATACCAGACTAAAATGACCGCACTACTAAATAAGTCATACCAGATTAAACTTCTTGTTTTCTTGAATAAAGTGCCTGCCACACTTACCAGAGCAACGCCTAAGCTGATATCCATCAGTAGTGGCGTTAACAATATACCTTTAAAGGCATTGTTGGTTTGAGCAAAAAAGCAGAGAGCAAGATTAATCGTAATAAAAAGAGGCATGATAATCCGTTACGTAAGGGTTAGAGTTAAGGCATTATAATGACAGATAAGCTTTCAGATAAATAATTTCAAATCAACGTAATTGTCGAAAACTCTATTTGCCATTATGGGTCATTTCAGAGATAATCGGCCTTCTGGTTGCACGTATTTTTTATGTTATTTTGTTTTTTATAACGCATGATACAAGATTTCGCCAACGAGTTATTATTTTTGACCTACTTTAACCTTAAGTGGGTACCCGTAAAAGGATGTCAAAATGACAAAATATCTTTGTTTTCCACTATGAAGGACTATAGGTGAATCACAAAATCGATCTCTATTTAACACTAAGGTATCATGGGAAAAAAAATTGCAATAATTGGGTTTTCTTACAGATTGCCAAACACAACTAATAACGACTTTTGGCAAGCTTTACTAGAGGGTCGTGACCTAATAACAGAAGTTAACGCTGATAGATGGTCAAAAGATATTTTTCAACACCCCAATAAAAACAATCCTGGCACAAGCTACACCTTTTCAGCAGGCACTATCGGAGATATCTCAAGTTTCGATGCGGAATTCTTTGGAATTTCTCCAAGAGAAGCCGCTGTTATGGATCCACAACAACTCTTACTGCTTGAAATGAGCTGGGAAGCGTTAGAAAACGCTGGCATTAAACCATCCAGCATTCGAGGCAGCCAATGCGGCGTGTTTATAGGTATTTCTGGTACCGACCATTCTTATAGAATAGCGGATGATCTTGCCGCAATTGACGCCTCAACAGCGACGGGAAATGCGTTAAGTATTGCCGCTAACCGCATTTCTTTTGCACTTGATTTATCGGGTCCCAGTTTTGCTGTTGATACTGCTTGCTCATCTTCCCTAATCGCCTTTCACCAAGCCTGCCAATCAATTATGAGCGGTGAATGCACCCAAGCATTAACGGGCGGGATTAACTTACATATCCATCCCTTTGGGTTCATTATATTTTCAAAAGCCTCGATGCTTTCCCCTCGAGGACGTTGTAATCCATTTGATGAACGTGCCGATGGCTATGTGCGTTCAGAAGGCGGCGGGATATTTATACTTAAAGATTATGAGCAAGCCTTAGCCGATGGTGACCAAATTCTTGCTCTGGTTGCCAACACCGGCATCAATACAGACGGTCATAAATCGGGCCTGACGATACCCAATGCAACAGCTCAAGCGAACTTACTCCATAAAGTATACAGTCAAGCGGGCATTGATCCGACAAGCATTGATTACATCGAAGCACATGGCACAGGCACATCAGTCGGCGATCCCCTTGAAGCAAAGGCTCTGGGTAACGCACTGGGAAAATTAAGACCAACGGACAATCCCTTATTGATTGGTTCAGTCAAAAGCAACCTGGGGCACCTAGAGCCCGCCTCTGGCGTAGCGGGGTTGGTAAAAGCACTTTACTGCTTGCAACACCGAACCATTCCTGCCACGATTGGTATTCAGTCACTTAATCCCACGATTCCATTTGCAGATTTAAATCTTAAGGTCGTCACCCAAAACCAGGCTCTTAAAGAAAAGGGAAAACTCACTATTGGCATTAATTCATTTGGTTTTGGTGGTGCAAATGCCCATGTCATTTTAGAAAGCCATGAGCCATCGAACTGTGTTTTACAAAAGAATACTATCGAGAAAAGCTTTCCAATCATTCTGACAGGTAAAAATAGCGCCGCACTAAAAGAATCGGCACGCAACTTTGCAGATTTCATTGAAACTCAACCCGAATCAGCACTTTACAATATTGCTTACTCCAGCGTATTTCATCGAGACTGGCATGAACATAGAGCTATTTTTCATGGTACATCAAAAGAAACAGCCATCGATGCTCTGCTCAGCTATGCCAATACAGACTCAAAGCACCCACAAGTCGAATCAAGTATCGCAGTCCCTACACCAACAGGCCCTGCTTTTATATACTCTGGCAATGGTTCTCAATGGATCGGCATGGGAAAACATCTCTTAGAGGAAGAGCCTTCTTTTAAAAGAACAATCCAGGAAATAGATACATTATTTAGTCGCTATGCTAATTTCTCTTTACTCGACGAACTCTCCGGCAAAAATGGCGAAGATCGTTATCAATATACCGAAATATCACAACCCGCCCTATTTGCCATTCAGGTAGGTATCACTGAATTATTGCGACAAAAAGGTCTATCGCCTATTGCGGTAGCCGGACATAGCGTAGGTGAAGTGGCTGCAGCCTGGGCATCGGGTGCCTTAACCCTGGACGACGCTGTAAAAGTGATCTATCACCGCAGTCAATCACAAGGCACAACTAAAGGCAAAGGCGCAATGACCGCTGTTAGTTTAAGCTTAGAGGCTATGGAAAAGCTGCTTGAAGACTTATCACTTTCAACATCACTCACGATCGCAGGCATTAATAGTTCTAATGGCTTAACGATTGCGGGTTCAATACTTGCACTCAAGCAACTTGAAACAGCCTTAAAAGCGAACAATACGTTCTACAGAAGACTCGATTTAGACTATGCGTTCCATAGTCCTTTCATGGATGACATTGAAATCAGTGTTAAACAAAATCTGACTGATTTAAATCCTAATCAAACCACTATTCCTTTTTACTCAACGGTAACCGGCGAATTAATAGAGGGTAATACACTCGATGCCAACTATTGGTGGCACAATATTCGTAACCCCGTTAAATTTGAACAAGCGATTAAAAGCATTTTAAAACAGGCTATTAATATCTTTATCGAGATAGGTCCCCACACCGTTTTACGAAACTATATCAGTACCTCTGCAAAAGATTTAGAGATCAACAGTCGCATCTTATCTACAATAACCCGTGATAATGACAGTCTACAAAAAATAAACGAAACGTTTAATCAGGCACTTATCATAGGCATTCCCTTCGACTGGTCAACTATTTTTGTAAAGCCGGGTCAATTTATACAACTCCCTAATTACGCATGGCAACGTGAACGCCATTGGCATCCCGTCACCCCAGAGTCTCTGGGCTTAATTTATCGATATAAAATACATCCACTATTAGGTTTTCCACTTAAAAATCATGATCTAACCTGGGAAAACCAACTTGATATTAATCTAAACCCCACACTTGCAGATCATGTGGTTGGAGGAGCCACTGTATTTCCAGGTGCCGGTTTTGCAGAGATTGCCTTAGCCGCCGCTTTTGCCAGAGAAACAACTGAACTAGTAGGCATAGAAGAATTAACCATCCAGGCACCCCTACTATTAAATAATAGTCATACAAAACTTATCCGTTTAACTATTGATGCAAAAGACGGTACATTTACCATTAAAGGCCGTCAGTATGGTAGCCATGAAAGCTGGACTGAACACAGTGTTGGCCGTATCTTAAACGAACCTAACAAATTACTGTTTAAACAAATCGCACCCGCATTACCCAGTCGCACGCCAGACTTTAATGCTACGAGTCATCATGAACTGACTCAATCTAATGATCTTGATTATGGCAAGGCATTTCAATGTATTGATTACGGCTGGATAGACAAAA
Organism: Methylococcales bacterium; assembly: GCA_003584865.1. Lineage (GTDB taxonomy): Bacteria > Pseudomonadota > Gammaproteobacteria > Methylococcales > Methylomonadaceae > Methylobacter_C. The sequence continues at coordinate 18,698 of QVQE01000189.1, read as the reverse complement.
ACTCAGCACTGGCTGTTTTCAGGATACCTGAAAATATTGAGGCTGAACTAGCGCACTGTCATCTGCACCCCAGTATTTTAGATTGCACCTTCCAATTGATCTTTCAGATTCTAAAAGATCATGTCGATGCAAACGCTGATATTACTTTTATACCCACAAAAATAGGTCATCTAACTTTCAATGCTAATGCAGGCAAACCCAGCTTTGCCAAAGCAACCCTGTTACGCCAAACACCGCGAGCGCTCATCGCAGAGTTTAGTATTTTTGATGACTCAGAATTGCCTATAGCCATTATCAAGGAAGTACGATTTCGCAGTATTCGACTCAGTAAAGGGCTGACAGATAATATCAATTATTTGCACTATAACAGCATACCTGTCCCTCACCACGTTATCAGCAATAAAACGAATACGTTAATCGGTATTAGCGAGACTCAAGCTGTTATGGCCAAATTAGTACGACGGGCAGCACTGCATGGCACTTATAATTGTTATTCAGAAGAAGTAGAGCCTTTATTGGAATGTCTTTGCAACCTGTTCACCGAGCAAGCCCTACGGGGTTTGTCCAATAATGGTGAAACCCTGTCCTTACAGGATATTATCGCCTATGAAAAGGCTAACCCAGATGCTCTTGCTTATTTTAATTATTTACTAACAACCGCAAAAGAAGACCAAACGCTAATACCGTCAAGTATTGGCTGGACTATTTCTACTAATCAAGACATTCAGGCCTCCGTTAAAGATATATGGAATAGTTTACTTGCTGATTATCCAGATTATTTTCATATTATCCATGCGGTAGGTCGAGTGGGCAAGCATCTTTTAAAGCTTTTGAAAGGTCAACTGACACTATCCCAAATATTACCGCAAGAATCCCCTCTAAGCGCATTAAGCAAACAGGTACTGGGTGCTGAAGGGCAACAAAACATAGGCCAGACCCTACGTAATATAATAACTGACAGCATAAAAAAACTACCCGAAGGCCAACTACTCAATCTACTTGAAATTAGCAATAGCAAACCATTTTTTGCTATTGATACTTGTGCTGCTTTGAACGCAACTTACTGCAATTATGTCTTTGCTAGTACATCGACAGACACACTGGAAGAAATTTCCCAGCTTAAGGAACAGTTTCCAAACATTGCAACCCAACTGATTCAAAACAATCCCGAATTCACGCCCCCTATTGCACGTTATCAACTGGCTGTCATTACACTTAATTTTGATACCTTAGAAGAAAGTCGACTTGCCTTAAATTATGTCCATGATTACCTGGTTCCCGGTGGGATACTCATTGTAATCGGACAACATCCATGCCGCTGGATTGATTTTATTTTTGGGGGTCAAAATAACCATTGGACACAAAAAGACGACGATGAACACTATTTGTCAAATCATCGCACCGCTGCATTCTGGCAACACCAATTACATCACCTTAACTTTACGCATAGTTCAATTTACAGCGTATCGCCTGAAACCCTATCCGGCCCCTATCTTCTACTGGCTCAACGTGAAGAACAAGTACCAACCGTTACTGAGACCTTAGACGTTAAGCCTCGCAGTTGGATTATAGTCACTGATGAAACCGGTTACTCAGTCAATTTATCAGATGCCTTAACAAAGCATTTACAAATTAACTGTGATATCGTCATACAATCTCAAATCAACAATATCAATCAGTTCCAAACTTTATTAGTAGAAACCACAGCGAACTACGGCGATCTTGATGGGATAATCTATTTAGCGGGTTTTACAACACCCGCACTCAGCACAACCGCAGAAACAATACTCGAACAGCAAGTCACCCGTTGTCATCAAGCCGCTATTATTTTACAGGCCTGTGAAAAAACCCAAACTCAAACGACCTGCTGGCTTGTTACCCAGAATGCAGTCAGTTATCTGCTCTCAAAACCAACGGCTATCAACACCCCAGCCTCCACCCAAATGATCAGTGGTGATGCGGCACTTTGGGGCTTTGGTCGAACCCTGCTTAATGAAACCTCCAGATTATCCGTGCGTTTAGTAGATTTTGAAAACCCTCTGGTAACAGAAACCATCGTCACCGCTTTAGAAAAAGAATTAAACAGCCAGGATAATGAACAGGAAATAATTATAAGCCGCAATGGAGCTCGTTATGCACCCCGTCTACACAGTGAAACGGCTCACAAGGCAGATGAAACTAACGCGATAGAAAACCCAACGATCACCCTTGGTTTTCAATTTCCGGGACAATTACGTCATTTACGATGGGAGGCACATGCGCCTGTAATGGCCAGTGAAGATGAAATTGAAATCGATGTTCATGCGACCGGTCTAAATTTCCGGGACATCATGTATACACTGGGCCTACTGTCCGATGAGGCGGTCGAAAATGGCTTCTCTGGCCCCTCGCTCGGTCTTGAGTTTTCAGGAAGTATTAAAAGTGTCGGTAGTAACGTTAACGGTTTTTCAGTCGGCGATAAAGTATTAGGCTTTGCACCGTCCAGCTTTAGCAATCGGATAATTACTCAGACCAATACCATTACCCTCATACCTGCCAATATCTCTTATGAAGCAGCTGCAACCATTCCTAGCACCTTCTTTACAGTTTATTATTCATTACACTATTTAGCCCGTTTACAACCCGGGGAAAAAGTACTCATTCATGGGGCAACAGGTGGAGTGGGACTGGCGGCAATACAAATTGCCAAGTGGATAGGTGCCGAGATATACGCTACCGTTGGTTCAGAAGAAAAACGGGACTTTTTAAGACTGCTAGGGATTGATCATATCTATGATTCCCGCTCGCTTGGTTTTGCCGATGAAATCATGGAACAAACTCAAGGCGAGGGTATTGATGTCGTACTCAACTCGCTAGCAGGAGAAGCTATTAACCGAAACTTTCAAGTCCTTAAACCCTTTGGTCGGTTTCTTGAGCTGGGCAAACGTGATTTCTACGAAAACACAAAAATAGGTTTACGCCCCTTTAGAAATAATATTAGCTACTTTGGGATTGATGCGGATCAACTATTAAAAGTTCAAACCAAGCTCACCCAAAGACTCTATGTCAAAATGATGAGCTTATTTTCTGAAGGTATTCTCCACCCATTGCCTTACCGTGCTTTTGAAGCTGATGAGATTGTCGATGCCTTTAGATACATGCAACAATCCCGTCAAATAGGAAAAATTGTTATTACTTACCGCAATGGCATTAATAACATTCACTATCCTAAACAAGAACGGCTCAAAGCGTTAACACTCTCTGCCCATAATACCTATATGGTTACTGGAGGACTGAGTGGCTTGGGTCTTAAAACAGCCGAATGGTTGGCTCATAAGGGGGCGAAGCATCTACTATTAATAGGGCGTAGCGGTGCCAGCACAGAAGCAGCTCAATTAACTATTGCGAAATTAGAAGCACAAGATGTCCAGGTACAAGTAGCCCTTTGTGACATTACAAACAAACAGGCTATTTCAACGTTGTTCACCAAGATGTCCACAACAATGCCGCCCCTTAAAGGCATAGTCCACTCGGCAACCGTTATTGAAGATGGGCTTATTATAAATACAGATGCTGCACAAATTAAAAGAGTATTAGCCCCTAAAGTATTAGGTGCTTATCATCTACATGATTTGACTATTGATATACCGCTGGATTTCTTTATTTTGTTTTCATCAGCCACTACCTTCTTTGGTAACCCCGGACAAGCCAATTATGTCGCTGCCAATACTTGCCTGGAAAACTTAGCCGAGCAACGTAGAGCCAATGGACTACCCGCAACTTGTGTTGCTTGGGGTGCTATTGATGATGTTGGTTTTTTGGCGCGTAACAAAAACATAAAAACGGCTTTGCTAAATAGGATGGGGGGGTCGGCTCTAAACTCAGCTATCGCTCTCAATATTCTCGAACAGCTATTAATCAAACATCAATCCAATAAAGGGGTGATGGAGTTTAACTGGACTGCGTTAACTCGTTTCTTACCCACCGCAAACAGCCCAAAATTCCAGGAACTAACTAAAAACTCAGTAAAAGATGACGACAAAAATAATTCAAATGATATTGAACAATTACTCCTCACTCTCTCTGATGAAGAATTGTTAACTACGTTCATTGAAATGCTAAAAATTGAAACCGGTGAGATTCTAAGAATGTCACCCCATAAAATTGATGCCCATAAATCAATTTATGACATGGGCTTAGACTCTCTGATGGGGGTTGAACTGATGGTTGCTTTAGAAGCACGTTTTGGTATTCGCCTACCCGTCATGACATTAAATGAAACGCCCACGCTTGCAAAACTGGCAGAACGCATCATTTTACTACTTAAAACGGGTGAGCAAGATACCTTTAATGAAAGCGATATCCTGGCTCAAACCCAGCAGATCTTTTCAAAACATGACGTGGAAAATGCAGAAGAACTTATAAATACAACTGTTCAGAATCTGCAAGCCAAAAATTACAATCACTCAACAGACAAGATCATTCATTGATATGATTCAAAAAGGCATTCACGGCTTAACAGCCCAACTAAAAGACAAGCTCATTCAGCAAGCACTAGAAAGAAGGTTTAAGCAAAGCAATACCCCTACTATTGAGGAAAAACCACCTTCAAAATTAACTGAAAAACACCTTATTCCAGAACAATACTATCGATTTAACCAGCTCCCGGGTTATCAGCAACTCTGTATTATGAATGATGGAGCCGCCCGTTTAGGTATAGAAAGCCCTTTCTTTAAACTACACAACGGCTGTGCTGGAGCCACCAGCGAGATTAATAATCAAACCTATATTAATTTTGCAAGCTATAACTATCTGGGGCTTTCTGGGCATCCAGAGACTAATCGCGCCGCAAAAGAAGCAATAGACCTTTACGGCACATCAGCCTCAGCCAGTCGAATGGTCGCCGGTGAAAGACCTATTCATCGTAAACTTGAACAAACCATTGCTAATGCTTATGGCGTGCAAGATGCCGTGGTTTTCGTCAGTGGACATGCGACCAACGTAACAACCATTGGTTATCTGTTTGGTTCCAAAGACCTTATTGTTCATGATGAACTGGTACATAACAGTATTTTAGAGGGCATTACTCTATCTGGCGCAAAACGCCTACCTTTTGCACATAATAATAGTGCCGCACTGGATGAGCTATTGACCAAACAACGCCATCATTTTGAGCGTGTACTGATTGTCATAGAAGGCATTTATAGCATGGATGGCGATTATCCCAACCTCCCCGAGTTTGTAGACATTAAAAACAAACATAAAACTTTTTTAATGGTTGATGAAGCGCATTCATTCGGCGTTATGGGTGAAACAGGCTTAGGTATTCGGCAACACTTTAATCTAAAAGGCTCAGATGTTGATATTTGGATGGGGACTCTCAGTAAAGCATTTGCCGGTTGTGGCGGTTATATTGCCGGCGAAACGGCGCTGATTGAAAACTTAAAGTGTTTTGCTCCCGGCTTCTTATACAGTGTGGGTATGTCACCTGCGCTTGCTGCTGCATCCTTAGCGGCTGTTGAACTACTCCAAAAAGAACCTGAACGTGTCCATGCGTTGCAACAACGGGGTGAGTTTTTTTTAAAAGCAGCTCAAGCGGTGGGCATCAATACCGGCACCAGCTCTGGATTGGCCGTTATTCCTGCTATTGTGGGTAGCTCAGTCAAGACTGTAAGATTATCAACAGCCCTATTCAACCGGGGTATTAATGTACAGCCTATACTTTATCCGGCTGTACCTGAAAAATCAGCTCGATTACGTTTCTTTATTTCATGTCATCACACCGAAGAACAACTTGGATACACTGTTAAGTTACTCGCTGAGGAAGTAAAAAAACTATAACTCAACTTACAGCAACTCACCCACTTTTTGATGATACAAGCGTACCACGGCTTCATTAACTACAGCCGTTAAACCGGGCTCGCTATAATAAACGCCACGGATTTGTATCGTACTGACTATCGCTTTAATAAAAGCGTCGACTAAAGACTTATCGGGCTGTTTTGCCTGTACCCAATAACTATCAAGCGAACCTTGATAAGTCATCCCCTCAATATCATAAATGGCATCACCCAGCGCCTTCACAGGGAGGCCTAATTGCAATGCAGTAATAGCGGCTGTACTATTAATAGTAACCACTCCCTCAGAAGATAAGTATATGTCCTCAAGATTTCCACCTTCTAAATAATCTATACGCTGCGCTATACCTAATTTATCGGCTGAAGTAAAAATAAACTTTTTCCAATTCGTAAGACCGGGATCCCAAGGATGAACTTTAAACAACAAACGCAGCTCAGGATTTGCATGCTTTGCAAATGACTTAAGCACTAAGTCAATCGCTACTTTTATACTATCAAACGGCGAGTAAGCAATAATCTGAAAATCGTTTTCTAACTGTAAAGGAAACACAAAATACCGTGCCTGCTCCGATTTTAAAACTGTTAAACGCTGTTGAGCGCATTTATGTCTATGCTGACCCAACAGCAGCCGTAAACCCATAGCAGGATAATAAATGATGGACAGATCTCTTTTGTAAGACCGGCGATAATGGGGATATAACCACCCAAAAAAGAAGCAACTAAAGTCATATTGCATATCACCATAAGCCATTGTCCAAAAACTATCCTCATAACGCCTTTCTAAACTGACGTGAGGTGCATTTTCAGCCAAGCTAAAAATGCTGGCAGGATCTTTTGGGAATTTTGAATGACCACTCATGCCGTCTTTTTCAAGCGTAATCCAATCCGGTCTAAGATAACCAAAATCAGTGACTGTTATGCGAATATTGAATGCCTTGGCAAGGTCAATAGCAGGCTTATGGTAACTACGTTGCTCCCCCAATAACACGATATCAGTAATCTTATTCTTTTCTAAAAAAGCACTTAAATACGTAGGCCAATCAGCAAGGCGGCCTCGATAATTTGAGGTATTAGACCCGCGCCACACTAAACGATCACCGATACAAACATTGATCCCAAAGACTCTGCAACCTAAGGTAGATAATTCGTTAGCAATTCTGCTAAAAAAAGGCGAACGTGGTCCCTGTAAAAAAAGAAAATTTAAATCGGACATAAGTTACTTAAATCATTTATTTTTATTATTGGCATACTGCTCCAAAAACCATCGACAGGATTGCTTCATGGCCTCATCAAAGCCCACCTTAGATACCATCTGACTGCTTATACATATTTTTTCTGCACTATGTCCACAGGTTCTACCAAAAAACCGCACTAATAAGCGATGCAACAACGGTTCTTTTGTTGGCAAAAACAATTTATAGAATACTTCGCAGATACGCGCGAAAATATCAGCTATAAAAAAGGGCAAACTAATAACAAGACCTTTACCATTAATACCCTCTCTAAAGGTATTTAAAAACTGCGCCCATGAGACATCATAATGATCGCGTACGTTATAACATTGACCTTGGGCGTTCTTAGCAATTGCGGCCCACATCAAGTAATCAATTAAATTATCAACATAAACAAAACCGGCATTTGACCGTCCGCCATTAATCTTCAACATCAACCCTGACTTTAACTCCACTCCAATACGTTCAACAAACTGACTACCTGGCCCCATCACATTCGCCGGTCTAATGATGGTGTAAGGTAACCCAAATTGTTCAGCGTATTCTTTTAATGCAGTCTCACCCAATATTTTACTATCACCATAACCAAAACCACCACGATTGATTGCCACTTGCTCGCCACACGGCACTAAAGGAAAGCCATAGACATCCACTGTTGATAAATGCACAAAGCGGGACACGGACACATTTTCCTGAGTGATCGCTGTCAATAGATTTTTAAGCCCAACCACATTAACGCTGTAATAATTATCCCATGTATCCCACGTCTTAACATTGGCAGCACAATGAAAAATCACATCCACACCTTTAACGGCAGTCGCCAAAGCGACTTCATCACTTAAATCACCAACTACAATATCTGTTATCGATTGTAATGATGGTGCAAGCTTATGGATATTCCTCAGCAATAATCTGACAGACCAGCCTTCAGCTATTAAACGCTCTGCTAAATGCTGACCGATAAAACCGGTTGCACCCGTTACCAAGACTTTCTTTTTGGTTTCCACGACTATGCTTAAGCTCCAAATTCATTTATATTAAAACACCTAACATCCAATCGATACAAATACCTTAATCTCACAGCGTATGATTAAAACAAATACTTATGACCGCATACGCAACGTACCTAGAGAAGTATGGGACAGCGTTTTAACACATCACTCAATGGCGTATTCCTATCAGTTCTGGGAAATAATGGAAGCGTGTCAACTTAACGATTTTTCTTATCAATACCTTCTATTTTATAACGATCAAGATCACCCTATCGCTTTAACCAGCTTTTATACCATCACCACAGACATTGCCATTTTTGCCCCCAAAAAACTAAGATCGATATTACAACAAATACGACGTTTATGGCCTGATTTTTTAAAAGTTAAAATGCTGGAATGTGGAACGCCTATCACCCTTAACTCGCCTGTTGCTATTGGGGATGACACAGCTAGCACAGAGATTATTAAACAGTTGGGAGACTATCTCATCCAACTGGCGAAAAATCAAGGTCATTTCCTGATCGTGTTAAGGGACTTTGAGCCAGAAACAAAACAGCTACAGCTCACTTTAAAACAATTAGGTTTTCATTTAGAAGATAGCTTACCCAATACCTATATGGATATACAGTGGGAAACACCGGCTCAGTATTTAGCTTCAATGAAAAGCTACTACCGCAGTAAACTACAAAAGCATTTGCGTATTAATCAAGAACACGGCGTGTCACATGAATTGCTGGACAACTTTGATGATCTTGCTGAACTATTATGCCAACAATGGCAAACGGTACATGATCATGCCACCGAGTTTCAGAGAGAAGTATTAAGCCCTCAGTTTTACGCAGAATTCTCCTTAAAGCTGGGCACAAGCTCTAAAGTTTTACTCTTTTATCGCAAAAAAGAACTCATAGGACATGCCTTACTCTTAATGGATAACGATATGTTACGCTGGTTATATTTTGGTAGAAACGAAGCCATAAACGACAGTCTTTATATTTATGTAGGCCATAAAGTAGTAGAAACTGCGATTGTATTAGGTGCAAAAAAACTTGAAATGGGACTCACCACTTACGCTATCAAGAAAGATCTAGGGGCTTATCTGTCCCCCATTAAACTGGCCTTACGTTCGCCATCAACTCTAATCAATCAGTTCATTGGCATATTTTATCCGTTACTGAATCATATTCCCGAGATTCAAAATAAAAGTATTTTCAAAACGAAATGAACGTTATTTAACACCGGCGATACGTCTTATGAAAAATCGGCACATTTCACGCCACCAAGGGGTACCCACTTTTACAGTACGTTGCCAAGACAGCATCTCATCTAATGCCTGTTCTGGGGTAATTAAATGCTTACCCTCCCGACTTAAATACAGTGGATATTTAATTAAAGCCACTGCCACTAACTGATTCAAGGTTAAACAGCGTGACCGCCTGGTATTTGTCGTTAAATCGTGTGTTAATCCCCAACCTGAATAAAACGGCTGACCATAACACGTCACTGACTTTTGCCTTAACAAGGCCTCAAACCCCGTCAACGATGTTAATACATGCACTTCATCAACCTGGGTCAATAAATCCCCCATGCCTACATCGGTAATCACCTCGTCACACCAACGACTTGCAGAATCTTCATCTTGCCCAGCAATTCTTAACCGAGCCAACACGTCTGGATGGGGTTTATAGACAATATAAGTCTCTGGATTAGCCGACCTGACAGCACGTAATAACCCCATGTTGGTTCGCTCTACTGGTGCACCATAGGCTAATGACGCATCACTTTCTACCTGCCCAGGCACTAAAATAACATTGGACACGTGCTTGGGTCTTTGCCACTGTTTAACGCCTACATTGTATTTGGTTAAATTAGAGGCTACAATTTTTAAACGTAGAGCAGCGGCACGCTCAAGCAAGCGATCATCGAACTGGGTATTTAAACAAAGCGTTTCTAAATCAGAGGGTCGCGTAGCATCATAATAAATACCTTGTTCATCCATCACCCAAGACAAGGGCTTAATTAAATCAGCACCCAAGCCTACAGATCGTATAAAACCATCCTCGATACGTAACACGGATACCATTGCGGGCAACCCATCAGGCAAGGGCTTCATGCCCCAAAGCACTATATAAGCTCCCTCTGCAACAGCCGTTACTTTCTCGACAAAAATAACTTTAGAATCAGGAAAACACTGCCTGACAATCGGCCACTTCCAATAAGGAAATTGATAGGCATAAACGGGTTTTAACGGATCAATAGCATTAATCATTAACGTCTGCCAATAATCTTTCAACTTGCTCAAAATGCGCGTCCCACGTTGGGACAATAAAATGTTCTAAGCGCTCTAATTGCGCAACACGTTTTGGATGAGCTGATTGGGCATAGGCTAAAATTAACGCTTTCCAACCCACCCCATCAAGCGCCTCAACGTACTCAGGAATATCTCCGGCAATCTCACGAAATGCCGGTAAGTCATTAACAATAACCGGCAAACCGACCGACAAAGCTTCTACTAATGGCATACCATACCCCTCCGCAAAGGAAGGGAACAACAAGGCTTGGGCATGATGCAGCCAGGTTGATAACTGCGTATCGGTGCAACGCGACTGTTCGATGACAAAACCACGTAAAGCATCACACCTATCCAGTAAATCAACCACGTTTTCACATTCCCAGCCACGTTGACCAATAATGACTAAACGAGGTGCTTCATCACCTAAACTTTCAATTAATTGTCGCCATAAATGCAAAATTATCCAATGATTTTTGCGCGGTTCAATGGTTCCCAGCATCACAAAATAGGGTTTATTCAACGGCAGGTTAACAGAAGGTAGCGGTAATCTGGCTGGCGCTAACAAAGCCACAACAGCAGGTACGCTAGGCAAGCAATTTAACTCAACATAAGCATTCAGTTCAGCCAAGGTTGCCGCAGAATTGGCAATAATTCCATGCCCTGAGGAAAGCATAGTATCGACTCTCACTTTATGACGTAGCGCCTCACCCGGTCGACAATATTCTGGATGAGTAATGGGGATTAGGTCATGTACGAAAAAAAAAGGTTTTAAACCTGACTTCTGCAAACGAGGTACATAATTAGGTTTTTCTAAGCCACTATGACCCGTATGAAATAAAATGCGAGAAGCACGCCCCCTATGTATAACGCCTTTTAGAATAGACCTAACTACCGCTTGTTTAACTAAATAATTAAACGCTTCATTAGGTGCCAATAAGGCCTCAAAGAGCTGTTCAGAGTCTCTTCTTGATAATTCAAGCCACTGCCCCGCATACCTTATCAAGCCTGATGAGCACGACCCAAAATGCTTAACATACTCAAGACTGACTCGATCAACACCGGTAGGAAAGCGTCCCTGCATTTGCCTGTCTACCAGACGGGTAATATCTATGATTACCTCTGAATGTAATTTTTTCAAAATTTATCAAGACACCAGAATCAATCTTAAAAACAATTAAGGAATAGCCGGTACAAAAGTTTTCAGAATATATAAAGACTGGAACAACATGGTCGTAAATTTTTGTAACTGCACCGAAGAGGCATCAGACACATACATTACGTCTTTATCCGCTACAGGAAAATTTTGTGCTACAAAGAAATTAGCGGGATCATTCATATTAATTTGATAAACCACTGGCACCTTACCTTGAGCGGTTAACATCGGTGGTGTTGCCCAGTTTAAAGCGTCAGCTTCTTCAAACCTAAATACATATACGGCACGAGAATCTGAGCGTTGATCATCCAGACCACCTGCACGGGCTAATGCCTGAGCCAAAGAGATCCCTACACTCTCGTAATGAATCTCTTGATTTTTACTAATAGCTCCCAAAATAGTAAACGTTAAAGGCTGAATAATAGCGGTTATCACGTCACCTGGCTGCAACACGATATTTTGAGTAGGATTATTTATAATTGTTTCTAAGGCGATGGTTTGTAATTTATTAGCCCGTGACAACTGAATGGTGGTTTTATCAACCGGTTGACGCACACCACCCGCCGCTGCTATAGCATCCAGCAACCTCTCACCTCTGGAAGTTAAGGGTATTCTAGCGCTCGCGGATACTTCACCGACAACGGTTACGCTGGCGGTATTATTAGCCACTACTTTCACTAACACCTGGGGCTGATTGGCCTTATCTTTTAGGGCGTTAACAATTGAAGTTTCAACCTGTTGCGGTGTTTTACCGACGACTGAAATAGTGCCTGCAAAAGGAATATTGATTTTACCCTCACCACTGATCATTTGTTCAGGAAAAGTAGTGGTTTGTCCTGCAAATCCATTATTCGCGGCTCCCGAAACGGTTGTAGCAAATAACATGGCAGGCGGTGCCTCCCAAAGAGTGACACTAACGACATCCCCCGCACCTAAAACATAACCTGATTTAGCTGTATTAACAAAAGACTCGGGGAATACATTTTGCTTGCGTTTACTTAGTAACCTATTAGCAATTTCTCCATCTACATTAACAAACTGCACCCCTTTTAAACGAGGGTCTTTACGCATATCCTGTACTTGACCATTATTTGGACCAGATGAACCAAAAAAAGTACTAAATCCTGCGCATCCATTCAATATGCCAACTATTACAAATAAAAATAACAAAGAGTTCAATCTTTTAGATACTACAAATAACCTGATTGTCATAATAAATTTAGTGAGCTTTGTCCAGTGTAGATAATGAGTTTCTACAGATTTTGACACAAAGCCTATAATTTGTACATGCTTTACATTTACTAAATAAGGACATTATGCACATAGAAGCAGAATTAGCCGATATACACACCCAACGACTCACGCAATTGCAACAACCCTACAGAAGACACAGAGGTACTGGCAATGTTGATTGACTGAGCCACAAGTCATTCACCAGAAAACTTGAATGGTATGCCAGAACCTATGTCGTTTAGTCAATGGTCAGAATTTAGGGTCTGAGCCTTTTAAATTTCTGTTTTATAAAATTGACATTAAAAAAATATTCAATTACAGTTGGCTAACATTAGCTAACTACAAGGTATCTGCTATGCAGATCAACATGCTTGAAACCAAGAACCGTTTATCCACGCTTATTGTGGCCGTCGAACGAGATGAAGAGGTGGTGATTGCTCGTAATGGCGTACCGGTTGCAAAAATCGTTAAATATATAGCACCCAAAGTTGCCGCTCCCGGAATATGGAAAGGCCTTAGTCAATATTCCACCGACTGGGATAGCACTGAAACAAACAACGAAATTGAACGGTTGTTTACGGGGGCTTGATGATGCATCTACTACTTGACACCAGCATTGTTTACGACTGACTGATGGGGGAAATTAAAAACCACCCCATCAATGCCCTCCCCCCCTTTGATAGGTTGCTAATCGCCCAAGCAAAATACGAGTCTATGGCTGTTGTAACTTACGATGCGATATTTCAAAATTATCTCAACGATGTTGTTTTCATACGAAAATAATTGCAGTAAATAACCTTGATGTAATAACGAAATATCAATATGTTACAACGTAGACTTTTATTAAAAAGTTAAATTAATTTTACCGAATGGGAATTCTTAGCCTACTACTTTGGACGCCGGCCACTGGTGTCTTACTACTCGCTTTTACGCCGGGTCAAAAAACCACCCTAATCCGCACTATCGGGAACTTATTTACCACCTTGGCATTTTTATTAAGCTGCTGGTTACTTCATTTATACAATCAAAACAGTCCTGAACTACAATTCAGTGAATACTTTCCCCTTAACCCTAATTTGGGCAGTGCATATGCCTTAGGTGTCGATGGTGTATCTATGCCCATGCTGATACTGGCAACACTCCTAACCTCTATTGCCTTAATCGCGTCTTATAAGCTACCTAAAAGTGTTAAGGGCTATCATCTGTGTATCTTATTACTTGAATTCGGTATGTTAGGTGTGTTTCTAGCTCAAGACTGGGCACTGTTTTATATCGCTTGGGAGCTCACCCTCATCCCTTTATTTTTCCTGATCGGACGCTGGGGAGGACAGAGACGCCATGCGGCTAGCTTAAACTTTGTACTCTACACCATGAGCGGCTCTGTGTTTATGCTCATCAGCTTACTAGCAGTCAGTCAATATGACCTTGAGCATGTCGGCTCTTTGATGACAACCCTACATCAAGCCGCAAAAGACATGCCCCGCTATGAACAAATTCTAGTGCTATTAGGTTTTTTAATTGGCTTTGGTGTTAAAATGCCCATTTTTCCACTGCATGGCTGGTTGCCCCTTGCCCACGTTGAAGCACCCAGCCCTGTCAGTATCTTATTATCAGGCATTCTATTAAAGATGGGCGCTTATGGACTCATTCGAGCGGTCAACATGCTGCCCGAAGCCGCGCATAGTTTACAACCCCTACTGGTGTTTCTTGCACTCTTTGGCATGATTTATGGCGCCTTACTGGCTTGGCGACAAACGGATCTTAAAGCCATGATTGCCTACTCCTCATTGAGTCACATGGGTATCATTTTACTGGGCATTGCGACCTTAAATGAAATCGGTTTAACCGGCGCTGTATTACAAATGACGGCGCATGGTTTTATTTCTGGCACCTTGTTCTTACTCATAGGACTACTCTATGAACGTACCAAGACCCGTCATATTGGCGATTACAGCGCCCTAATACAACTCATGCCGCGATTCTCAGTATTCATCAGCTTAGCTTTATTCGCCGCCATGGGACTACCCGGAACTATTGGCTTCATTGCCGAACTCCATGCCCTGATGGGTGGCTTTCAACAATGGGGTGGACTCATGGTGTTTTTTAGCATCACCGTTCTTATTAGTGCGGCCTATTCGATACGTACCATCAGTCTCTTGTTAACAGGCACTATCAAACCCAATATGCAACACCTTGTCGATCTTAATGCTCGTGAAACTATTGCAGCCGGACTATTGGTAAGCGGCATTATCGGCTTAGGTTTTATGCCAAGCCCACTCATTGAGTTATCGGCTGCAACCATTACTCAGATGATTAATCAAATAAGTCAGCGCTTACTCTAAGTTACAAATGAATATTCAAGAATCACCGTCAAACCGCTCCGATAATCACTCTGCTGACCGCGCTCAAATCATCGCAGCATTAACTCAACTAGACGCCATTCTACCTGGGCAGGCACCGCTTCTACAGTTTTTCCACCACAACACCTTACATGGCTTTCAGCATCTTCCTTTTGAGCAAGCCTTAGCTGAATTTGAAACCCTCACCTATATTTGTGCTCACCTACCCGAACAACAGAGCCGACTTTTTTATCAACAAAAACGAATCAATGACGATGATCTAAATACCGCCTTAGCAAGATGCCCGGTGTTACAAACTGAGCAAATCGCCTGCAACTTGGGCGGAAGCCTTATTACTCGAAAAGAGCTTTATAAAATCACACTCTTATTCGACTTAAAGGGCATTAGTGTTAGCCAATTGAATTGGAATATTAACGAATTAGATGCCTTAAAAAATCTCCAACTGGACATCCCTCTCTCTGTACGTGAACAACTATTGACCGAGGGACACCCAGAACATCTGGTGGTCAAACAACTGTGGGAATGCCTTTTAAATAAGTTGGATTTACAACAAGCCATCCTGCACCCAGAAACATTACTGGACTTACCCCTAGAACAAGCAGAAGAATGGCTTGCAAGTTATCAAGCCCTAACAGCGACACCCGCACCACTAGCAGAGATAGCATCGAGAGAGTCTTGCGTACTTGACGACCTCTTCTTACAATTAGGCGATGAGATTAGCTTACGCAGTATTATTCTCACTCTGAGTGGCGTTGACGTCCTTGAGTCTATTCGACCGCAACTGATACGCATCTGTGCCGCCGTACTGGATGAAGGTGTTGCCGCATGGTCAATTCCAGAGCGACATGAATTAGGTTTTTACAAGGCGTGGCGAACTCTCATCAACTATGACGCAAACCCGTTTTTACACGAACTACCTGACTGGCAACACATCGTCAATGAATTACCTGAAGATGCCATTGATACCATTATTCTGCAATTAACCCAACTGGAAATCCCCAAAAATAACTGGATCGGTTACTTACGAAGACTCAGCCTTGAATTACCCGGCTGGTCTGGTCTGATTAACTGGCGACAACAACAACACCCTCACTACATTACAAACCAGGATGCGACGCCTAAACTGGCTGACTATCTTGCCATTCGCCTTACTCTGGATCGCTTGTGGCTAAACCAAATCTGCATGGACCTCTGGAAAACGTCAGCTACAGTGAGCGCACTGCGTTCCTATTTCCGTAAGAATCTTGCAGAGTTTACGGTACGTCGTTATTTATACCAAGGTGACTTACCGGAATATCTAACGCAACTAGCTGAATCATTAACCCTTTCTGCCGATCCCGATCGACAAAATCGTGCCGAGTGGCAACAACTGGCTGACTTGATCTGGATCTGGCAGTGTAGTCCTATGGCAGAGCAAAACACAGCACATACCGTGCATAACAGTGGTTGGCGCTTATTTCGTTTATGCCAGCATTTAGGACTCACAGCCACTCAGCTACAAACAGCCACAAAAGATGAGCTACTCGCGTTGCTAAACATCCTGGATAACTTTAATATCACTGAGCGTAGTAAAATCTGGCTGTACGCCTATGATGGTGCCTGTGGCGGTCAGCATGGTGGCTCCAGTGCTGATTAAACAACCCGAACAACGAGGCTTTTAGAGAATGAATAGCCTAGTCGTTTTAATTCCTGTACTGCCTTTTATCGCGGCCATCATCATTGGTATCGGTCAGTTAATTGGCTTACTGCGTGGTGAAACCAGCGAAAGCACAACGGCATTCATTGCACTGTGGGCTACCAGTATGTCTTGTTTGCTTGCCTTTACCTTACTAGGCACAGACTTACTGCATAAAAATGCCAGCAGTTTCCTGCTAGGACAATGGCTTTCCAGTGAAACGCTCAGCATTGACATCAGCTTTATGACCCATGGCTTTAGCCTCGTTTTGGCTGCCCTATTCTCATTGCTCTTAGTAATCATCTTACGTTTTTCAATCAATTACATGCATCGGGAAATAGGCTTCCACCGCTTTTTCTTCGTGTTAAGTTTGTTCTCTTCAGCGATGCTGTTATTGATTCTATCAGGCAATGCCGTTGGTACTTTTTTTGGCTGGAAAATCGCCGGACTGTGCTCTTATCTTTTAATACTCTATGTCTACAATAGGCCAGTTGCAGCAATTAATGCCACACGTGTCTTCGTCACCAATCGAATCGGTGATGCCAGTTTTATATTGGGCATTAGCTTAAGCTATGCCTGGACTGAAACGACAAACTGGCTAAACTTAAGAACGGCTGCCGAACACCTCAGCACCGGCGAAGCAACTGGCATTGCTATCAGCTTTGCTATTGCCGCTTTTGCAAAATCAGCTCAACTCCCCTTTACCCCTTGGCTAGCTCGTGCAATAGAAGGATCTACCCCCTCCAGCACCGTATTTTATGGCGCAGTCATGATTCATGCCGGTGTCTATTTGGTCTGCCTCTTAGAACCTATTTTTGAAAAAGCACCCTTAGCAATGGCCTTACTCGTCATCATTGGTGGACTGACTGCGTTATATAGTTATCTAGTGGGGCTTACCCAAACGGATGTAAAAAGCTGTTTAGCCTTTGCAATGTCAGGACAACTGGGATTGTTATTTATAGAATGTGGCTTAGGCTTCTGGCAATTCGCTAAATGGCATCTTTGCGCCCATGCCATTATTCGCACTTATTCGTTCTTAACAGCACCCTCATTAATGCACAACGTGTACGAAAACCCAATCAAACCGGTGAGCCCAGTTATCGCGAAACAGCGCTGGGCATACACCGCTTCCTTACAACGATTCTGGTTAGATCAACTCACAGACTGGACATTGATTAGACCTATTCGCCGCTTGGCACAGGATCTTAGTTACTTTGATGACCATGTCATTGATCACCTTGCAGGCATACCTAAACCGGCAATCAACTCGATATCGTCCTTAGCGGAACTGGAAGAAAGACTAATTAGTGCGTCCCTGGACAATGACAATCCTTCGCCCTCGTTTTCTTACAGCAATGGGCTTATAGGTAAAATCACCGAAACATTTGCCAGTATCACACATGGATTTGAAGACCGCGTTGTCTTAGGTGGATTGGGCAAAGGTACTATTAACATAGGTCGCAAATTAGGACAGAGCGCTAATAAATTTGAGCTATTAGTCCTAAGACCGCGCTACCTGGTGTTATTTGTATGCATTACCTTGTCACTGGCTTTTTGAGATGATAATGGATACCTCAATGACTTATGGCTTGGATACCCTCTCGTTTCCCTTACTAACCACATTGACACTGGTGCCGCTTGCCAGTATGGTGGCCATATTACTCTCTAAAACATTAACAACTGCCTTACGCATTGGCTTTGTCGGTACGTTAATCACTGGCTTGCTCAGCCTTTATCTACTGCTTATATTTAATACCGACAATTCGGCATCCTTCATTTACCGGTTTACACTTTATGCAATTCTTGGCTTTATAAAGTCATGAAAACGGGTTTCTTTCGATGTACAAATGAACACAAACCTTCAGTTCATTGTACAATGAAGGTTTATATCCATGCCATTAGCCAATCCAGATGATTTCCAATTCG
>QVQE01000179.1 GCA_003584865.1 Methylococcales bacterium | reverse complement strand
TCAGAGAGAAAAAGCCAGAACTACTACTGATTTCTTAAATTTAAGAAACAGCTAAGCCGTTTATCTTTAAAGTCACTGGCCGTTTTTTAATGGCTACGGTAGCTTGTTGTTAATTTTTTATTGACATCAAAAGTGTCAACTACTTTTAGGCCGCTATGAAGGATGCCGAAAAATCACTAGGGATTGTTTAATATTTAACCGCTTTAAAAATTAAACTACCATAAACAAGTACAAGAACGCCGTATACAATGACAGCTCTACAGTTTTCGTATCCGTGTCTGCAATAAAAAGAGACTCTTTTATAGCAAACAAAGTCATGTTTACGATAAACAGAACCTTGTTTGTTACATTCTTAATCTCTTTTAGAGTAAACATGATCTTGTTTGCAACAAACAAGTCTTCTTTTGCTCTAAGAATGGTTCTGTTTACTCTAAAAGTCTTTCCTTTTGAGCATTCTAGGTTCTGTTTGCGACAAAAGGAAGTCTGTTTAGAGTAAACATGATCTTGTTTGTAACAAACAAGTATTCTTTTGCTCTAAAAGTGGTTCTGTTTACTCTAAAAGTCTTTCCTTTTAGAGCATTCTGGGTCTTGTTTAGAGCAAGCTAGTCCTTGTTTGTTAGGGTTAAATAGTGATCTACTACAACCCCGATCTTGTTTACAGCATTCTTGATGAGGCGGGTGTTAATTTAGAATCATTTCGCTTTCAAGAATAATGGTAAAATCATTTCAGCAATAACGATGTCACTGAAGAAATGGACTGTACGTAAACTAACTAGCGTTAAATCTATTCGATACAGTTAACTCTTTATCAACAAATCGTTTCAAATTTTAAAATCTTAGCGAGGACTTATGACTACGCCAGCCGCTTTATATCAATCAACACTGACTTCTTTAAAACTTCGGGCGCGCGGAAAAGTAAGAGATATCTATGATATTGACGATAACACCATGTTGATAGTGGCAACCGATAGGCTTTCAGCCTTTGATGTTATTTTACCTGACCCTATTCCGGGCAAAGGCCGCGTGTTAACACGGATATCAAATTTCTGGTTTAAAAGGTTAGCTCATATCATGCCTAATCATTTGACTGATATCAGTCTACACACCGTTTTACCTAATGAAGCGGAACGCAGCCAGGTTGAAGGGCGTTCGGTGATTGTCAGAAAGTTAAAACCCTTACCGGTTGAAGCCATCGTGCGAGGTTATTTAATCGGTTCCGGTTGGAAAGATTATCTAAAATCAGGCGAGATTTGTGGCATTAAATTACCCACTGGCTTGCAACAGGCACAGCAATTACCCGAAGCGATTTATACCCCCTCAACAAAAGCCGCAATGGATCAACACGATGAAAATGTCTCCTTTGAAGCCACGGTAGCCTTAATGGGACAAGACTTGGCAGAGCAAGTGCGTGCCGCCAGCTTGAAGATCTATCAGGAAGCTGCCGACTATGCAAAGGAGCGAGGCATTATTATTGCCGATACCAAATTTGAATTTGGTGTCGATGATGCAGGGACTTTATATCTGATTGATGAAGTGTTAACACCGGATTCCTCAAGATTCTGGCCGGCTGACCAGTATCAGGTCGGTGTCAGTCCGCCCAGCTTTGATAAGCAGTATATTCGTGATTATTTAGAAACCCTGGATTGGAATAAAACCGCACCAGGTCCCCTATTACCTACCGAGGTGACTGACTTTTGTGCAAAAAAATATCACGAAGCAGAAGTGAGATTAGTTGGCGAGTTGTAATCCGATGGGTCATCGGAAAGCACGCCCAATTTAATTAAATGAACATTTTATGACATATTTACGTTTACCTTGTTCGAAGTAGGGTATAATGCGTTCGAAAAATTCGATACGCCGTTATGAGATATAAAATCCAGGTTTTGATTTTAATCTGCCTTGATTTAATTTGCATCGATAGATATAATCCCTTAGCTATTGTGTTTGGAGGGTTATGTGATCGATAGAAATTTCTCTACGGTCAGTAAGATTCTGAGTTATCAAATCTTGATAATACTGATGATCACTGCGGGCTTTGGTTTTTTCGGTGGGCAACAACAAGGCCTGTCGGGATTTTTAGGAGGGATTGCGGCGTTTATACCCAATCTTTTCTTTGCGTTAATGGTATACAAATCGTCTAGGCAATCGGCAAGAACGGTTGTCAATTCTTTTTATGCAGGCGAGTCAGGAAAATTATTATTAACGGCGGTGCTGTTTGTAATGATTTTTAATGGGCCTGATATAAAAATATTACCGCTGCTGGTGAGTTATATTGCAGCATTATCGGTTTTTTGGTTCGCACTATTGATGCGTTAACGTTATAATTTTTTAAAGAGAGGAACAATGGCTAGCGAAGTTCATGCTGCTGAAGGTGCTACCGGTTACATTATTCACCATTTAACACCGCTCCATTTTGGGGAAGGTTTCTGGACATTGCATCTTGATACCTTGTTTTTCTCGGCTGTGTTAGGAGGCTTGTTCGTTTGGTTTTTTAAGACGGCAGCGGAAAAAGCCACGTCCGAAGTTCCTGGATTAGTGCAAAATTTTGCGGAATTATTGATCGAATTTGTTGATAATCAGGTTAAAGACAGTTTTCATGGTCATAGTAAGTTAATTGCGCCCTTGGCATTGACGATATTTTGCTGGGTGTTCCTGTGGAACTTTATGGATTTATTCCCGGTTGATATTTTTCCATTGATTGGCTCTCTAATAGGTATTGAATATCTTCGCGTAGTACCGAGTACCGATCTTAACGCTACTTTTGCGATGTCAATCTCTGTTTTTTGTTTAATCATATTTTACAGCATCAAAATAAAAGGCCCTTGGGGATTTGCGAAAGAATTAATGTTCCAGCCTTTTGGCCCTTGGTTATTGCCGTTTAATCTACTATTAAAGCTGGTAGAAGAAATTGCTAAGCCCATTTCACTCGCTCTTCGTTTATTCGGAAATCTGTACGCAGGTGAGTTGATTTTTATTTTGATTGCCTTGTTACCTTGGTACATTCAACCTGTATTAAGTTTTCCTTGGGCGATATTTCACATTTTAATTATTACGCTTCAAGCCTTTATATTTATGGTATTGACCGTTGTATATCTCAGTATGGCGCATGAAGATCATTAATTTTTTTTATTTACCCTTTTTATTATTTAACTAACCGTTTGGAGGTTTCATGGAAATTGCAAAATTGATTGCTGACGTACAAGGCTTGACTGCTATTGCAGTGGGTCTGGTTCTTGGACTGGGCGCTTTGGGAACTGCGATAGGCTTTGGTCTATTAGGTGGTAAGTTCTTGGAAGGCGCGGCACGTCAACCAGAACTCGTGCCAATGCTACAAGTAAAAATGTTCGTTGTTGCGGGTCTATTAGATGCGGTAACAATGATTGGTGTTGGTTTGGCGTTATTCTTTACTTTCGCAAACCCATTCCTGTCAGCTGTTCAAGCTGCGGCAGCGGGTTAATAGATTACCATCGTGTTTAATAGCAACAAGAGGAACGCATCGTGAGTATCAATGCTACTCTGATTGGGCAAATGATTACCTTTGCACTTCTGGTATGGTTTA
The DNA here is from genome assembly GCA_003584865.1 of Methylococcales bacterium. GTDB lineage: Bacteria > Pseudomonadota > Gammaproteobacteria > Methylococcales > Methylomonadaceae > Methylobacter_C. The sequence continues at coordinate 36,713 of QVQE01000179.1, read as the reverse complement.
CCATGAAGTACATTTGGCCGCCTTTATTTGACTCTTTAGAAGAACGTAAAAAGAAAATTGCCGATGGTTTAGCGGCGGCTGAAAAAGGTCAGGAACAAATTATCCTGGCCGAAAAGAAAGCGATAGGCGTTATAAAAGAAGCCAAAGAACAATCTTCAGAGATTGTTACTCTAGCTCAAAAACGTGCCAATGAAATCGTTGAAGAATCAAAAGACACTGCTAAAAAAGAAGGTGACAGATTGATTCTTGCGGCAAAAGCACAAATTGAACAAGAAATACAGCAGGCTAAAGAAGGTTTACGTCAACAGGTAGCTGAACTGGCTTTGAGTGCGGCAGAACAAATTCTGGGTGCAGAAATTGATAAGGCCAAACATCAAGATATTATTAGCAAAGTTTCTAATCAACTGGGTTAAGCATAATGAGCGAACTGGCAACATTGGCAAGGCCTTATGCAGCTGCGGTTTTTAAAAGAGCTAAAGAAACTCATGCGACTACAGAATGGTCTAAGAGTTTGGCTTTTATGTCAGCTGTACTTAAAAACGAAGATATTTCTGTCGTAGTTGATAATCCAAAAGTTAATAAACAAAGGTTATCAACGTTGATGCTGGATATTTGCCAAGAGCATATTAATGAGGAGAGTGGTAATTTCCTAAAGTTGCTGGTTCATAACCATCGATTGGTGCTGCTGCCACATATTGCTACGTTATTTGAAGCGTATAAGGCAGAGGATGAAGGTTATGTCGATGTTCAGGTCTTCACGGCTTATACCTTATCCAAAGAAGCGAAGCAGCGTTTTACAGCGACTTTAGAAAAAACCTTAGGCAAGAAGATTATTATGAGTGTTGCCGTTGATAAATCATTAATAGGTGGTGTTTTAGTAAGGGCAGGCGACAGAGTCATCGACGGATCTATTAAAGGTCGGCTTCAACAAATGCAAAAAGCGCTACAGTGAGAGTGAGAAATAGAACATGCAATTAAACCCATCTGAAATAAGTGATCTGATTAAAAAGAAGATCGAAAACTTCGACTTAAGTGCCGAAGCGCATACAGAAGGTACCGTAGTCAGTGTGACTGACGGTATTGTTAGAGTACATGGTCTTTCAGAAGCGATGCAAGGTGAAATGCTGGAGTTTCCTGGCAATACCTTTGGCATGGCACTTAACCTGGAAAGAGATTCAGTGGGTGTGGTGGTTTTAGGTAACTATCAACACATTACTGAAGGCGATACGGTTAAATGTACTGGAAAAATTTTAGAAGTGCCTGTTGGTGAGGCATTACTTGGACGTGTTGTAGATGCGTTGGGTAATCCAATTGATGGTAAAGGTGCTATTGATACGACTGAAACCGCGCCTATTGAAAAAATTGCACCGGGCGTAATTGCTCGTCAATCAGTTGATCAACCCGTCCAATTAGGCTTGAAATCAATTGATGCAATGATTCCAGTCGGTCGTGGTCAACGTGAATTAATCATTGGCGACAGACAAACGGGTAAAACAGCGATTGCGATTGATGCCATCATTAACCAGAAAGGTACAGGTATTAAATGTATCTATGTGGCGATTGGTCAAAAACGTTCATCGATTGCTAACGTAGTACGTAAACTTGAAGAACACGGGGCTATGGCGCACACCATTATCGTTGCGGCCTCTGCTTCTGAATCAGCTGCGTTACAATTTATCGCACCGTACACCGGTTGTTCAATGGGTGAGTTCTTTAGAGATCGCGGTGAAGATGCCTTAATTATTTATGATGATTTGACTAAACAAGCCTGGGCTTATCGTCAAGTATCATTATTATTACGCAGACCGCCCGGTCGTGAAGCGTATCCCGGTGACGTGTTTTATTTACATTCACGTTTATTGGAAAGAGCATCAAGAATTAACGCGGATGAAGTTGAAAAATTAACCGGCGGAAAAGTAAAAGGTAAAACAGGTTCATTAACGGCATTGCCTATTATTGAAACGCAAGGTGGCGACGTATCGGCTTTCGTACCGACTAACGTAATTTCTATTACAGATGGTCAGATTTTCTTGGAAAGTAACTTATTTAACTCAGGTATTCGTCCAGCGGTTAACGCGGGTCTATCCGTATCTCGAGTAGGTGGTGCTGCACAAACCAAGATTATTAAAAAGCTAGGGGGCGGTACACGTCTTGATTTAGCTCAATACCGTGAATTAGCGGCGTTTGCTCAGTTTGCTTCAGATTTAGATGAAAGCACCCGTAAGCAAATTGAACGCGGTCAACGTGTGACCGAGCTGATGAAGCAAAATCAATATTCACCCATGTCAGTTGCACAAATGGCAGTCTCATTGTTTGCTGCGAATGAAGGTTTTCTTGATGGTATAGAAGTCAATAAGGTGCTAAGTTTTGAGTCTGCATTGCATCTATACGTGAAATCGGAACATGCTGAGTTACTTGATAACATTAATGCGACTGGCGACTTTAATAATGAAATTAGCAGTAGTTTACGCACTGCAATAGAAACTTTCATTAAAACTCATAGTTGGTAAAAGGGTCTTCAAATGGCTGTTGGCAAAGAAATACGCACAAAGATCGCGAGTATCAAAAATACTCAAAAGATCACTCGGGCAATGGAGATGGTTGCGGCGAGTAAAATGCGTAAAACAAAAGACAGAATGCAGGCAACAAGGCCCTATTCCAAAAAAATAGGCCAAATTATTAAGCACTTGGCTCAGGCAAATCCGGAATATAAGCACCCGTATTTAATAGCACGTGACGTTAAGCGTGTTGGCGTTATCCTGATTAGTTCTGATAGAGGTTTGTGCGGTGGGTTAAATTCAAATTTATTTAGAAAAACGCTGTCTGAATTAGGTCAATGGAATAATGCAAATGTTGAAGTTGATATTTGTACGATTGGGACTAAAGCATTCGGTTTTTTCAGTAACTTAAAGGTGAATTTAATCGGTCAAGTATCCAAATTAGGTGACGCTCCGCACCTACACGACATAGTCGGTATTATTAAAATAATGCTGGATGCTTACGAGTCAGGTAAAATTGATCAATTGTTTGTAATCAGTAATGAGTTTGTCAACACCATGACTCAAAAGCCTACAATCGAGCAATTGTTACCTGTAGCCGCCTGTGAACTGGATGAAAATTTGGGTGGTCACTGGGATTATATTTATGAGCCTGATGCAAAAGAAGTATTGGATCATTTATTGACCCGCTTTATAGAATCGAAGGTATATCAAGGACTGGTTGAAAATAATGCCTGTGAACAGGCTGCCAGAATGGTTGCTATGAAGAGTGCTTCAGATAACGCAGGCAATCTTATTGGTGAGTTGCAATTGATTTACAACAAAGCCAGACAAGCTGCTATTACTCAAGAAATTTCGGAAATTGTTGCCGGTGCCGCCGCTGTTTAAGGCTCTCGCTAGTCGAAGGACCCAAGCAAAATGACATCACACTAAGAGGACAACTCAATGAGTTCGGGTAAAATCGTTCAAATTATCGGCGCGGTCGTTGACGTGGAATTTTCACGTACAGACCTGCCAAAAGTATATGATGCCTTACAGGTAGAAGGCAAAGAATTAGTATTGGAAGTACAACAGCAATTAGGCGACGGGGTTGTCAGAACGATTGCTATGGGTAGTACTGATGGCTTAAGTAGAGGTTTATTAGTGACTAATACTAACGCCCCTATTTCAGTCCCCGTGGGTAAAGAAACCTTAGGTCGTATTATGAACGTCCTAGGTCAACCCATTGATGAAAAAGGTCCAATCGGCGAAGCGGTAAGATGGGGTATTCATCGTGAAGCACCCAGTTACGCAGAACAAGCTGCGGCTAATGAGTTATTAGAGACCGGTATCAAAGTTATCGACCTGGTTTGCCCTTTCACAAAAGGGGGTAAAGTCGGTTTATTCGGTGGTGCTGGGGTAGGTAAAACCGTTAACATGATGGAATTGATTCGTAACATCGCGATTGAACACAGTGGTTATTCTGTGTTTGCCGGTGTGGGCGAGCGGACTCGTGAAGGTAACGATTTCTATCATGAAATGACTGATTCAAACGTAATCGATAAGGTATCTTTGGTTTACGGTCAGATGAATGAGCCTCCAGGAAACAGATTGCGCGTTGCGTTAACCGGTTTGACGATGGCTGAATACTTTCGTGACGAAGGTCGTGACGTATTATTCTTCGTTGATAACATTTATCGTTATACTTTAGCGGGTACAGAAGTATCTGCGTTATTAGGACGTATGCCTTCTGCGGTAGGTTATCAGCCCACCTTGGCTGAAGAAATGGGGGTTTTACAAGAACGTATTACTTCAACTAAAACCGGTTCTATTACGTCTATCCAAGCGGTTTATGTACCTGCGGACGATTTAACAGATCCATCACCAGCAACAACCTTCGCGCATTTAGATGCGACAGTGGTATTGTCACGTCAGATTGCAGAGTTAGGTATTTATCCTGCGATTGACCCTTTAGATTCAACCAGTCGTCAGCTTGATCCTTTAGTGATTGGTCAAGAGCATTATGATGTAGCGCGTAGCGTTCAAGGTATCTTGCAGCGTTATAAAGAATTACGCGATATTATTGCCATCTTAGGTATGGATGAGTTATCTGAAGAAGATAAATTAACCGTATCCAGAGCGCGTAAAATGCAACGTTTCTTGTCTCAACCTTTCTTTGTGGCTGAAGTCTTTACGGGGTCGCCAGGTAAGTATGTGTCATTAAAAGACACGATTGCCGGCTTCAAAGGCATTATTGCCGGTGAGTACGATGCGATTCCTGAGCAGGCTTTTTATATGGTCGGTACCATAGATGAAGTGCTTGAGAAAGCTAAGACATTAAAAAGCTAATAAATAGCCTCTCCTCCTAACGGTGGAGAGGCGTTGGGAAAAGGTGAAGAAATGACCATGACCGTACATGTAGACATTGTCAGTGCAGAAAAGGAGATATTTTCCGGAAGTGTGGAAATGATTTTTGCGCCGGGTGAGTTGGGAGAATTAGGTATTTCACCTCGTCATGCTCCGTTGATAACAAAGCTTAATCCTGGCGAAGTTCGGGTCAAAGTGAGTGACACTGAAAGCTACCCGTTCTATATTTCAGGTGGGCTGTTAGAGATTCAGCCTCATTTAGTGACTATCTTGGCGGACACGGCGGTTAGAGCAAAAGACATCGATGAAGTGGCTGCTTTAGACGCTAAAGTAAAAGCAGAAGAAGCCTTGTCTGATAAATCAGGAAAGATTGATTATGCAACAGCTCAGGCTCAACTACAACAAGCTGTTATGCAATTAAGAACGCTGGATAGATTTAGAAAGCGCGGTGGATAATAGATAGCTCTCATGTTCTTGATAGAACAACAGGCGATATTTTAATTTAAAGAAAGCCCGGTAGCGCTAAACTCGTTATCGGGCTTTTTTGTTTAACAGGATTTCAAATGAAAATTACAACCATTATTCTGGCAGCGGGTAAAGGCACGCGCATGCGTTCTGAATTACCCAAGATATTACATAAAGTGGCTAATCGACCCTTATTGCAACATGTCTATGACATGAGTCAGCAGTTGGATAATAATACCATTACCATTGTTTATGGTCACGGCGCTGATCTAGTAAGGAATACTTTAAAAGACTTGGATGCAAACTGGGTTGAACAAAAACAACAATTAGGTACCGGACATGCGGTACAACAGTGTAAAGAACAAATCAGTGATGACGATACCGTACTTATTCTTTATGGTGATGTACCCTTATTAAAGTTAGGTACAGTACAGCAATTAATAGCGAATGTGAGTCATAACACCTTAGCGCTACTGACGGTTAATTTAGAAAATCCTACCGGTTATGGCAGAATAGTGCGTGACAAGTCAGGAAAAGTCACCAAAATTGTTGAAGAAAAAGATGCCGCCCCGGATGAAAAGCTCATTATTGAAGGTAATACCGGAATTTTGGCTGTGCAGGGTGGTCAGTTGAAAAAATGGTTAGCACAATTGGGTAATAATAATGCCCAAGGCGAGTATTATTTAACCGATGTGATTGAAATGGCCGTTGCTGATAAGGTAGACGTAATAACCAGTCAGCCAGACACCGTGGATGAGGTCTTAGGGGTTAATAATCGGGTACAATTAAGTCACTTAGAGCGGGTTTATCAGCTAGAACAAGCCCAAGTATTAATGGAGCAAGGGGTGACGTTGTTAGATCCTGCTCGCTTTGACATCAGAGGTTCAATAGAAACATTAGGTATTGATATCATCATTGATGTGAATGTGATTATTGAAGGAAAAAATAGTCTAGGAAACAATGTAAAAATTGGCGCTAATACACAGATTAAGAATTCAGTCATTGGTGATGATGTAGAAATATTGGCTAACTGTGTAATTGATAATGCTGTGATAGGCGCAGGTAGTAAAATTGGTCCCTTTGCCCGTTTACGTCCAGAAACAGAATTAGCCGATCATGTCCATATCGGTAATTTTGTTGAAATCAAGAAATCATCTGTTGCTTCAGGAAGCAAGATCAATCATTTAAGTTATATTGGTGACACGACCGTGGGCAGTGGTGTTAACATAGGCGCAGGCACCATTACCTGTAATTATGATGGTGCGAATAAATTTAGAACAGTGATTGAAGATGGGGTATTTATAGGCTCGGATACCCAGTTAGTCGCCCCTGTGACCATTGGTAAAAATGCTACCATTGGTGCAGGCTCAACGATTACTAAAGATACTCCAGAAAATCAGTTAACCCTAAGCCGAGTCAAGCAAGTTTCAATAGCTGATTGGCAACGACCTATAAAACAGGAAAAATAATATGTGTGGTATTGTCGGTGGTGTAGCACAACGAAACATAGTCCCTATCTTAATTGAAGGGCTTAAACGATTAGAGTATCGAGGTTATGATTCGGCTGGATTAGCTGTTGTCAATCATCAAACCATTTATAGAAAAAGAGAGTTGGGAAAGGTCAAAGGGCTAGAAGATTTAATAAATCTTGAACCCGTTTCGGGAACAGTAGGCATTGCACATACCCGTTGGGCAACGCATGGAAAACCCAGTACCGAAAACGCACATCCTCACATGAGTAAAGATACCATCGCTGTTGTTCATAATGGCATTATTGAAAACCATGAAAACTTACGCAGCGAGTTAAAAGCGGATGACTTTGTGTTTACTTCAGAAACGGATACTGAAGTGATTGTGCATCAGATAGCTAAGATGATGGAGACAACCGGCGATTTACTGCTTGCTATTAAGCAAACCGTACAAACATTAGAAGGTGCCTATTCGTTGGGGATTATCAGTAGTGAAAATCCGAACACGTTAGTGGCCTGTCGAAAAGGCAGTCCCCTAGTGATTGGTGTCGGTATTGGTGAGTTTTTTATTGCCTCTGATGTGGCGGCCTTACTACCGGTGACTCAGCAGTTTATTTTTTTAGAAGACGGCGATATTGCAAGCATTAGTATTGATGAATTGGTCATCTATGATGAAAATGATCAAATCGTTAATCGTCCGATCAAAGAAACTCAATTGACCGCAGATTCAGTGAATAAAGGCCAATACCGCCATTACATGCTGAAAGAAATCCATGAGCAACCCTTTGCTATTTCTCAAACCTTAGAGGGGCGATTTATTAACCATCGCCTACAGGAAAATGCCTTTGGTCATAATGCCAATGAAGTATTTGATGCTATTAAATCAGTACAAATTTTAGCCTGTGGCACCAGTTATCATGCCGGTTTGGTAGCACGCTATTGGTTTGAAAGTTTTGCAAGAGTACCCTGTAATATAGAGGTCGCAAGTGAGTTTCGTTATCGAAACCCTGTGTTAGCACCGGATACCTTAATTGTTACCATCTCTCAATCCGGAGAAACGGCTGACACCTTGGCGGCTTTGCAAGAGGCTAAAAAACGGGGCGCTAAATATTCCTTGACCGTTTGTAATGGCCCAGAAAGCTCGTTGGTTAGAGAATCAGACTTAGTATTAATGACACGAGCTGGCCCAGAAATTGGCGTGGCTTCTACTAAAGCGTTTACCACGCAATTAACGGCACTGATGTTGTTGGTGATTGCAGTCGGTCGCCGTTTTGAATTATCCGCAGCCGATGAAACGAAAATAACCTCTGAATTATTTAGTTTACCCGGAAAAATTGAAGCGGTATTAAAGTTGGATAAAGAAATTGAAATCCTGGCTGAAAGGTTTGCTGATAAACAACATGCGCTATTTTTGGGTAGAGGGACTCATTATCCCATTGCCATGGAAGGTGCCTTAAAACTTAAAGAAATATCTTATATTCATGCCGAAGCCTATCCAGCAGGTGAATTGAAGCATGGGCCACTTGCGTTAATTGATGCCGATATGCCAGTGATCACGGTGGCGCCCAATAACGAATTATTGGATAAGTTAAAATCAAATATTCAGGAAGTCAGTGCGCGTGGTGGGCAATTAATCGTCTTTATGGATGAAACCTTGGTGACGACAGAGGATGAAAATGTACAGATTATAAAAGTGCCACAAATTGATAATGAAGTCTCTCCTATTATTTATACGATTCCTTTGCAGTTACTGTCTTATTATGTGGCTATCCTAAAAGGTACGGACGTTGATCAACCTAGAAATTTAGCAAAATCAGTGACAGTTGAATAAAGGAATGAAGGGCTCTAATGGGTCGATACAAAATGATTTTGGAGGTTGAATGCGGCTCCTGTTAGTTGAAGACGATGAAATACTCGGCGATGGTTTAGTTGAGGGCTTAAGAATGGAGGGCTATGCGGTCGATTGGTTAACAAACGGTAAGTTAGCTGATGAGGCACTGAAACTAAACAGTTATGAGTTGATCGTATTGGATTTAAACCTCCCGGATATGGATGGTATGGCCATTTTGCGAGCCTTAAGAGGCCGTAAAGATGAAACGCCCGTGATGGTGTTAACGGCAAAAGATACCATATCTGATAGGGTGTCAGGTTTGGACAGTGGGGCAGATGATTTTGTTATTAAGCCCTTTGAGTTAGATGAAGTCTGTGCCAGGTTAAGAGCGTTGGCCAGACGGAGTGAAGGGCGAAGTGCGCCGACCATCGAATATAAAGGTATTGTGCTTGATCCTGCTTCACATCAAGTGACGTTTAATAATGAAAAAGTAGATTTGTCGCAAAAGGAGTTCGAGATATTAAGCTTTTTGATGAGTAATATCGGCAAAGTAGTCTCGCGTTCCCGGCTTGAAGAAAGTCTTTATTCTTGGGATTCTGACGTAGAAAGTAATACGGTTGAAGTTCATATTCATTACTTGAGAAAGAAACTCGGTTCTTCACTGATAAGAACGGTACGCGGTGTAGGCTATATTATTGATAATGTAGATGAGATATGAATTATTCTCTCAGGCAGTTATTGTTAGTGAGTCTGCTTTCAGCTTCAATGCTGATTTGGGGTATTGCGGCTTATTTAAATTATAAAGTAACGCGAGATGAAGTTGCCAATTTGTTTGATGCGGAACTGGCGCAGTCCGCAAAAGTGCTTAATGCTTTTGTAGAAAGCTTGTTTCGTGAGGGATCATTGTCGGGACATTGGAGTCAAGAGCAAGAGAAAGAAAAGGCTGATGAGATTTTTCATACTTTTACATTCAAACGTAAATTTAAGAATAAAAATGCACTTCAGTTGTGGTCTGTGGACGATAGCTTGTTATTGCGCTCTGAAAACGCTCCTGCTTTTTCCGTTCATGGCTTTAGTCAAAGTAATATTGATGAACAACTATGGCCCATTTTTGATGATCTGCTAAAAGCAAATGCGTTAGGTCATAAATATGAAAGAAAAGTGGCCTTTCAGTTGTGGTCAAAGAAAGAAGGATTAATACTGAGATCAGATAGCGCACCGAAGTTTGCTTTTTCATCGTCTGATCACGGATTTAGTGATACGAATATCGATGGTCATGAGTGGCATGTTTTTAGTATTGCGAATGCAACCGGTGAATATGTTATCCATGTCGGTCAAAAAGAGGAAATACGCGCTGAACTAACTGATGAAATATCATCACAGTTAGTCACTCAATTTCTGATTGGGTTGCCTATTTTAGGTTTAGTTATTTGGTTTATTGTGGGTTTATCATTAAAACCCCTGAATAGATTGGAAAAGGCACTTGCAAAACGTGAAGCCAGTTATCTTAAGCCGCTTTCTATCAAAAGACTGCCCAATGAGATTGTTCCGGTGGTTAATGAAATCAATAATCTTTTTGTGCAACTAGAACGTGCTTTTGAACATGAGCGTCGCTTTACTGCGGATGCTTCGCATGAGTTGAGAACACCTTTGGCGGGTTTACTGACTCAAGCACATGTTGCCTTAAGAACCACTGACGAAGAGGTTAGAAAGCAGGCTCTGTCACGTATTAAACAAGCTGTCAACCGGATGACTTATATGGTACAGCAGTTACTGACTTTTTCGAGAATTGAGTCTAATACTGAATTTCTAACCAAGCAGAATACCATGGTAAGCCGGGAAGTTGTCCATGTGATTACAGAGTTAGAGCCTGAGGCACATAAAAAGCAGATTGTTATTGAGTTTATTGAAGATAATGCAGTGCCTGCAATCGTCAATGCGCCCTTAGTGACCATTTTAATTCGGAATATTATTGATAACGCGATTAAATACACACCCGCTAAAGGCAATGTCTTAATCACCGTGGCAGGGCATGAGAAATATTTACAATTGTGCGTTGAAGATTCCGGGCCAGGCATCTCACCCGATCAATATGAAAAGTCCTTAGAACGTTTTCATCGCTGCGTTGAAACGGCAAATACAGCCAAAGGGACTGGCTTAGGCTTTTCGATTGTACAGCGTATTGCCGCGATTCATAATGCGGATTTAATACTGGGTGTCTCTCAATTTGGTGGTCTCAAGGTATCGGTGTTGTTTCCTCTGCCTGTCAGACCGGTTGATAAAACATGGCAAAAGAAGCTAAGTTTCTTTCATCTGAGGAAAAGTGCTTAAATTTTCAACTAACTTAAGTTTATTGTTCAATGAAGTGCCTCTGCTTGAGCGTTTTAAAGTAGCCAGGCAGCAAGGATTCCAGGCAGTTGAGGTGCAATTCCCTTATACGTTATCGGCAGAATCATTAAGAGCCTGTCTTGATGAGCAACAACTGACGCTGGTGCTGTTTAATGTAGACGCAGATGATTTGTTAGATGGCGGAGAAGGGTTGGCTAGTGTTCCTGAGAAGCAGGAGCAGTTTCGTCACGCAGTGGCGCAAGCAGTGGCTTATGCAAAGGTATTAAAACCTGAATTTATTAATGTGTTGCCTGGGCGGTGTTTTAATGAATATCGTCGGCAGGCGTATTTAAAGACTTTTAAAGATAACTTGTTGTTTGCCGTTGAGGCGTTTGCGCCTTTGGGGATTAAAACCGTTTTTGAAGCCATTAACGATCAGGATATGCCTGGGTTTATGATTAATCATGGGGTGCAAATGCTGGATATTCTGGATGAACTGCGCTTGCCTAGCTTATTTATGCAATATGATATTTATCATTTGACAAAGATGGGGGATGATATTGTCGGCTTTATTAGTCAAAATGCTGACAGAATAGGGCATATTCAATTTGCGGATTGTCCCGGACGTGGGCAGCCGGGAACGGGAGACATTGATTTTGAAAACCTGTTTTCAGTGATTAAGCAATCATCTTATTCAGGTTGGGTCGGTGCTGAATATAAGCCGATTGGTAGTTCATTAGACAGCTTAAACTGGTTTAACTCGGTTTTTTAGAGCGAAAGGGCGTAAATCTTGTCGCTCATGCAGTGGCCTTAATAAATGTTATAGTATCGCTAATGTCGTCATTGAGACGATGGTTATTAGTCGAGGTACTCAAAAACGGTAATAATTTGTTTTATATTCGGTTGTAGTTTAGTTACATTGATAACAACCGAGCCTTCATCTCTATGCACCAAGCCCAGCAAGTAAACAATTCCATTTTCGGTAACGACTTTTATCATGGCAGGGTCAAAGTCAGGTAGTGTTCTAATTTGCTTGAGTGCAGTTTTAACCGTTTGAGTTATGCTCTTGTCACTGGCGCGTGATTCTAAACTGCTGGGGCGAGAAATAGTTAAATTATCATGCACCATTTTCACGTTGCTGACGACTTGGACGATAGCAATAATTTTTGCTTTTAACGCTTCAGTAGGTGCTTCGCCAGTAATGAGAACTGCACCGTTATAGGTGTTGATGGTTATGTGACATTGACTTTTTATGGCGTCCTCGGCGTTAAGATCGGAATAGGCATCGGATATTATTTCTCGATCCGACAAAATAATCTCTCGGGTTCGTCTATCTTGAGCCAAGGTCTTTTCTGTGATTATTTCCTGGTTATTGGCGGTAGGTACACACGCAACGATACTTAAGGTATTAAGCAACATAATGATTAGAAATGCTTTTTTCATGGCTTGCCTATGATAATGGTAGGGTTTTTAACCGAATAATTGGTGATCAATTAAATCGCACAAGCAATCAGTAATCAATATATGCGCTTCCTGAATGCGAGTACTGGAAGTTGATGGTATACGTATTTCAATATCAGTTTCTTTCAGTAATGAGGGAATTAGTCCACCGTTATTTCCTGTTATCGCGATAACAGATATTTCTTTGTCGTGTGCAGTAGTAATGACTTTGGCTATATTGGTTGAGCTGTTACCATCCGTGTAAATAACCAGCATATCACCGCTTTGACCTAAGGCTCTGAGTTGTTTTGAGAAAATATCCTCAAAGTGAAACTCATTGGTTATTCCGGTTATTGTTGCTGTGTTGGTTGTTAATGCGATAACCGGTAACGAGGGGCGGTCACGTTCAAATTGGTTAAGCATGGCTGATGAAAGCAGTTGAGCGCTGGTTGCAGAGCGTCCACTACCGCAAGTCAGTATTTTTTTATCATTGAGTAGGGTCGAAACCAGGCGTTGAGAGGCATATTCAATTAATTCACTCAGATAAGTCATGGTATCCTGCTGAATTTTGATACTGTCAGTGAAGTGGTTTATTATTCTGTCTTGTAAACTCATGAGATCATTTTTAACTTAAAAAGCGTTTTTTATCCATTCTAGTTTGCCATTGCCAGAGATCGCAACAACATCAAAGCGGAGCGGAGTATCCTGTTTTTTTGAGGATAAATAGCAATGCGTTGTGGCTATTATACGCGATTGCTTGGCTCGGGTAATACTCTCCGTAGCGCAACCGTAACGATCGGTTTTTCGATAACGCACTTCAATAATAACTAATGATTGCTGGTCTTTCATAATCAAATCAAGCTCACCCAGCTTACAGCGATAATTTCTGGCTATTGGAATGAGTCCTTGACTGATGAGAAAGTTGTGGGCTTGTTCTTCGGCTTTTTCACCCTGGATTAAGTGTGCAGCTTTGGTTGGGGATTTTGTTAGAGGCACGGGCTATCTACTGTGTGCCTGTAATCTGGCCGTATTGATACAGCAACATACTGATATAATCGGGGCTTACTCAAGTAATAATTACATCTAATCATGACGGTTCATGGTTTTATCTTTAAATTGAAGGTGATATGAATGGCAGTATCAAATATTAATGGTTCTGGCAAATTATACGTTGTTGCTACGCCAATAGGTAATTTAGCCGATATTAGTTTTAGAGCTGTTGAGATTTTAAAGAAGGTTGACTTGATTGCGGCAGAGGATACCCGGCATGTCAAGATGCTGCTACAGCATTATGGGATTATTAATAAATTAGTTTCATTGCATCAGTATAATGAGGATAAGGCTTCTTTAGTCATGTTAGAGAAACTACGTGAAGGCTTGTCTATTGCTTTGGTCTCTGATGCGGGTACACCTTTGTTAAGTGATCCGGGAATGCCACTTGTGAAAATGGTGAAGGACGCGGGTTTAGATGTGGTGCCTATTCCGGGTGCTTGTGCATTAATTGCGGCATTGTCTGCCTCAGGATTACCAGTGACGCAATTTTCTTTTGAGGGTTTTTTACCTAGAACGTCATCAGCACGCAAAGCTTTTTTTACTGAAAGGCTTAATTCTCCGAAGACTTGGGTTTTTTATGAGTCGTGCCACCGAATTTTAGCGGCATTACAGGATATGGCAGAGGTTTTACCTTTAGAGCGAGAAATTGTGATTGCTAGAGAGTTAACCAAGCTTCATGAGACGATTGTAAAGGCTAGTCTGGGTGATGCGTTGGACTTGGTTATGCACAGTGAGAACATGAGAAAGGGGGAGTTTGTTGTTATTGTTGATGGAGCGGCTGTCGATAAAGAGGCGCAAGTTATGACCCCTGAGCAGGAAAAAGTACTTCGGGTTTTATTGGCTGAGTGTTCAATAAAGTCAGCAGTTGCAATGGCTGTCGAGATTACGGGAGTAAGAAAAAAGGTGCTGTATCAAGCCGCATTAGTGATTGATAGGGATAAAAAAGATCAGCTTATCTGTTATTAGCAGTGGGTTGCAATATGATTTCTCATTAGCTTTGCTTTAACGAATGAAGTATACTGACTGCCGAAAGAGTTGGCTGGGCAGTCGCTGTTTTATTGTCAAAATAAAATGGAGGAAAGTCCGGGCTCCATTGGGCAGAGTGCCAGGTAACGCCTGGGAGGCGTGAGCCTACGGAAAGTGCCACAGAAAATAAACCGCCTGTTATTTATTGATAGGTAAGGGTGAAAAGGTGCGGTAAGAGCGCACCGCGCAACTGGTAACAGCGGTGGCATGGTAAACCCCACTCGGAGCAAGATCAAATAGAGGGACAGACGCGTGGCCCGCGCGGTTCCTGGGTAGATTGCTTGAGCTGTAAGGTGACTTGCAGCCTAGATGAATGACTGTTCACGACAGAACCCGGCTTATAGGCTGACTCTTTCTTTTTTAATATCGTAATTCCCTTATAAAATTAAAGCATTGAGTTGCTCTATTCCTAACGTGTTTTCTGAATAAAATCAATTAACCATCTGATAAATAATAGAATTTGTTTCATTCTATGGTTCATCGTTTCGCCTTTTTTTTATAGTCACATAAGTCATTGTCAAAAAAGAAAGAGTTTAAATGAAAACATTCTTGACTATGAACTGTTTGGAATTTATAGTGCTTCTAGGTGGTGAAAAGTGGTAGAGAGTGGTTTTTTTAGGATTTTTGGAGTCAGTTTTTGTTTAGAGGCATTAGTTCAATTAATTTAGATGATAAAGGCCGTCTTGCAATACCCACTCGTTACCGAAAAGAGTTGGAAGAGTGCTGTGAGCGACAATTAATTGTAACGGTTGCAGTAAACGAAAGATGTGTTGGGGAAAGTGGCTGTTTATGGCTTTATCCCCTGCCCGAATGGGAGCGTCTTGAACAAACAATCAGTCGATTACCTACGTTAAATAAGATGGCCGGTAAGTTAAGGCGTTTCGTTATTGGAAATGCATCTGAATGTGAGATGGATGGTCAAGGGCGGTTTTTATTGCCAGAAAAACTAAGGAAGTTTGCTCAAATGGATAAAAAGATAGTTTTAGTCGGGCAACTTAATAAATTTGAAATTTGGAATGATGTTGCTTGGACAGCCAAAGAAAACGAATGGTTGAATAGTGATGATGATGAAGGTCTGAATGAGTTAGATACTTTGTCTTTTTAATACGGGAGTTTTGTTGATGGAACATTTACCCGTTATGTATGCAGAAGCTTTGCAACAATTGGCGATTAAAAAAGAAGGTGTTTATCTCGATTGTACGTTTGGTCGAGGGGGGCACAGTCGAGGCATTTTAAGTTTATTGGGTCAAGGTGGGCAATTGATTGCTTTTGATCGTGATTTTGATGCGGTTAATTCAAGTTACGCAAAAGCGATGCTACAAGATGGTCGTTTTCAGATAAAGCAGGTTTGCTTTTCGCAGTTAGAAACGTTTATCGAAGCGAGTGAGCTGGTTGGAAAGGTAGACGGTATTTTGATGGATTTAGGCGTGTCATCACCTCAACTCGATAATCCTGAAAGGGGGTTTAGTTTTTTAAGAGAAGGATCTTTGGATATGCGTATGGATGGTACCTCAGGGATGTCTGCCGAGCAATGGTTGGCTACGGTTGATGAAAAGAAACTGGTCAGTGTTTTATTTGATTATGGTGAAGAAAAATTCGCCAGACGTATCGCGAAAGCGATAATCGATAGAAGACTGGAATCTCCTATCATAACAACAACTCAATTAGCCAGACTAATTGAAGATGTTGTGCCTATAAGAGAAAAAAATAAACACCCTGCAACGCGAACGTTTCAAGCCATTCGTATTGAAATTAACCGGGAGCTGGAGGAATTAAAAAGTGTTTTGCAACAGTCTGTGCGAGTTTTAAAGCCTGGCGGACGATTGGTCGCTATTTCATTTCATTCCCTTGAGGATAGAATCGTAAAACGTTTTATTAGGGATGAATCCGGAGCTAAGTTTAATCCTGGTAAGTTGCCAATAAGAGAAATTGATATTGCAAAAGGTGTGTTAACAAAAGTAGGAAAAGCATTGAAGGCTGATGTGCAAGAAATAAAACAAAATCCAAGGGCTAGAAGTGCTGTTATGCGTGTTGCTGAGAAGGTTTAAGTGATTATTGAGCGACTTTTGATTGTGGCGAGTGTGGTGCTTTTATTGTCATCCCTAGCCGTTGTTTATAGTAAGTATTATTCACGTCTGATTTTTATTGAGATTCAAAAGCAAGAGAGAGCGCTCGATCAATACGAAGTCGAATGGGGACAAATGCAATTGGAACTGACGATGTTGGGCGAGCAGAATCGATTAGAACTTGTGGCAAGGGAACAGTTAAAGCTGGTTATGCCGCTAAGAGAAAAAATTATTTATATAAAACCATAAATGTTAGATTTTCGAGATAGAGGTTCTGTAAAGAAAGTCATAGATGACTTTTCCGGCAGGCGTAAGATTGTAGTTACTTTTATAATGGTCTGTATGCTGGTGCTTGTCGTTCGGGATATTCATTTACAGGTTATTAGTAAGCAGTTTTTAAAGCATCAAGGCGATATGAGGCAAGTTGATGAGGTCGCTGTTTCAGCTTATAGAGGCATGATTATTGATAGAAATAGTGAGCCTTTAGCGATCAGTACGCCTGTTGAGTCTATTTGGATAAATCCCAGAGAATTAAGATACGCCAAACAGGAAGGGATAAGAGCAATGGAGAAGCTCCTGAATTTGCCTGATGGAAAAGTAATGGAATGGATTAAAGAGGAACCAAGACGGCAGTTTCTGTATATTGCTCGTCGGGTTAATCCACAATTAGGGGATGATGTAAAAGCATTAAAACTGGAAGGTGTTTATTTTGAAAGGGAGTTTAAGCGGTACTATCCGGCGGGTGGTGTGTCTGCTCATATTGTTGGATTTACCAATGTTGATGATATTGGGCAAGCCGGAATGGAGTCCGGTTACGAGAAACAGCTTAAAGGTACGGCAGGCAGTAAGCGCGTTATCAGAGATGGGCAGCGACGTATTATTGATGATGTAGAAAGTATCAATGAACCTGTTTCTGGAAAGACTCTGGAGTTAAGTATTGATCAACGCATTCAATATTTGGCTTATAAAGAACTACAGGTGGCCGTTGAAGAAAATAATGCGAAATCAGGAACATTAGTTGTCTTAGATGCAAAAAATGGGGAAATTCTAGCCGCTGTTAATCAACCTTCTTTTAATCCGAATACAAGGAATAATTTAAAAGAAAGTGTGTATAGAAATAGAGCCTTTACTGAGGTATTTGAACCGGGTTCAACGGTAAAGCCTTTTGTTGTCGCAGCCGCTTTGGATGGTGGGTATATAAAGCCTAATTCGATTTTTCCAACCAATGGCACTTTGCAAATTGGGCGTAATACAGTTAGGGATGTGCATAACTACGGTACCCTGGATGTAACCCATGTGCTTACAAAGTCCAGTAACGTGGGTGTGAGTATGATGTCTTTAAAAATGCCTCCGAAGTATCTGTGGGATACGTATCATCAACTTGGCTTTGGTGTTTCAGCAGGAGCTGGTTTTCCCGGTGAAGCCAGCGGGAGAATGAAGGATTATAAGCGATGGCACGATTTTGATCGGGCAACGATGTCGTTTGGATATGGCTTAAATAGCTCGGCATTGCAGTTGGCAAGAAGTTATACCGCACTGGCAGACGACGGTCTTTTGCATTCTGTCAGTTTGTTAAAGCGAGAGGAAGATAATGATGTTGTGCGCGTGTTTTCTGCTAAGACTGCAAGAAGTGTAAGAAAGATGATGGAGACTGTGTTAACGAAAGAAGGCACAGCCTATGAAGCAAGAGTTGATGGTTATAGTGCAGCCGGTAAAACAGGAACTGTAAAAAAAGCAACCGCAAGAGGTTATACAGAGAGCAGTTATTTCGCGGTTTTTGCAGGAATGGCACCGGTTAATGATCCTCGCTTGATCATAGTCGTCATGATTGATGAGCCTTCAGCCGGCAAGTATTACGGCGGTTTGGTATCCGCACCCGTATTTTCAAAGGTGATGGCGGGTGCGTTGAGAATACTTGAAGTGGCTCCCGATCAAGAGGAGACGATGCCTATTTTGTTAACACAAAGAAAACCATTCGATGTCAATGAAGTTAA
Source organism: Methylococcales bacterium (assembly GCA_003584865.1). GTDB lineage: Bacteria > Pseudomonadota > Gammaproteobacteria > Methylococcales > Methylomonadaceae > Methylobacter_C. The sequence continues at coordinate 18,197 of QVQE01000179.1, read as the reverse complement.
GTGAATTATTAGAGGGATTTGTTTCATGTCAAAACGCTACTTTTTCTAAAGTCGGCGATACGTTTATAACTGGACTCGTTTTAGATAGTAGGGACGTTGTTACTGGAAATGTATTTATTGCGTTAGTGGGTGCTCAGCAACACGGTCTTTTCCACGCGAGTCAGGCCATTTTAAACGGTGCAGTTGTTATTATCTATGACCCTTTAGGTGGCGGCGAGCAGTTGGCGGAATCAATAGCGGATGTGCCCCTGATTGCAGTTGATAATTTGGCTGTTAAGCTGGGAGATATTGCTGCTCGTTATTATGGTGATCCTTCTGGCTTGATGTCTGTGATTGGTGTCACAGGAACGAACGGTAAAACATCCTGTACCCAATTTTTAAGTCAAATGTTAAATGACTGTGGAGTTGTGGGTACGTTGGGTTGGGGAGAGTCGGGACATTTAAATAAAACTAAAAATACTACGCCAGACGCGCTTGAAATCCAGAGAATATTGTCAGAATTACTGAAAAATAAGAAGAGTATTGTCGCGATGGAGGTTTCATCGCATGGCTTAGCGCAGGGTCGAGTCAACGGTGTGATATTTAAAGGTGCAGTATTTACTAATATTAGCCGTGATCATTTAGATTACCACGGAACTATGGATGATTACTTACAAGCTAAATTACAATTATTGTATAAGCCTGGATTAGCCTTTGTCGTAGTGAATCTTGATGATTCCTACTGTGAGAAAATTATCGATGCGGTACCCTCAAACATTGTTATATGGGGTGTCAGTTTTAAAGGTAAAGCTGTAAGCGTTGGCGAAAGTGTTAAGGCGGCTATTTTGCACAGTGTCGCCGGTATTGAGTTTATGGTCAATTGGCGAGACGATAATCAACGAGTTTATGTGCCCATTTATGGGGATTTTAATGCTGAAAATAGCCTCCTTGTTTTGACGGTGATGCTGGCAATGGGCTACTCATTATCCGAGGCGGCTGAGAAACTAATAAGCGTAAAACCTGTGACAGGACGTATGCAACATTTTGGTGGTAACGGATTGCCGTTAGTTTTTGTTGATTATGCGCATACTCCGGATGCGTTGAATAAAGTAATATCGGGTCTTAAAAAGCATTGCCGATGGTCATTATGGGTGGTGTTTGGCTGTGGAGGCAACAGAGATAAAGGTAAAAGACCCGAGATGGGGGCGATTGCAGAACAGTGGGCTGATCGGGTGATTATTACGGATGATAACCCACGATTTGAAGCTAGTCTGGATATCGTAGGTGATATTCTGGCAGGTTGTAAGACTTCAATCAGTTCTGATTCGAACGCCAGGATTATCGTTATTCAAAATAGAAAGCAGGCAATACAAACGGCCATACTCAATGCAACTGAAGACGATTGTATTGTGATTGCAGGTAAAGGGCACGAGGATTATCAAGAGATTAATGGTGAGAGAATTAATTTTAGTGATAGTCAGGTGGTGATTGATACCTTAAAAATGAGAGTTTAAATAGTATGAAAATGATGCTGAGTGCCTGTGCTGCTATTGTGCAAGGAAAACTCATTGGAAAGGACGTTGCTATTACAGGGGTTAGCATAGATACGCGCGTCATTAAAGCAGATCAATTGTATGTTGCGATTAAAGGCCATAATTTTGATGGAAATGATTTTGTTGAACAGGCAGAAAAAGCGGGAGCGATTGCAGCAATTGTGCATGCAGGCGTTTCATCGGCTTTACCGCATATTGTTGTTGATGATACACGCTTAGCGTTGGCAAGATTGGCAGGAGCATGGCGTCTATCGTTATCGGAGAATGAAAGGCCACTATCTGTAGTGGGGGTGACGGGTAGTAATGGTAAAACGACGGTTAAGGAAATGGTCGCTGCAATTTTGGCGGTTAAGGATACGGTTCTGTTTACTCAGGGTAACTTAAATAACGACATTGGAGTGCCTTTGACATTGTTTCGATTGACTGAACAAGATCGTTACGCCGTTATCGAAATGGGTGCAAATCACATTGGAGAAATTGCCTATACCAGTCATTATGCTAACGCGGACGTGGTCATTATTACCAATGCAGGTGCTGCACATTTGGAGGGTTTTGGCAGCTTAGGCGATGTGGCGAAAGCTAAAGGCGAAATCATTGAAACACTTGGAGATAAGGGTGTTGCTGTTCTCAACAGGGAAGATGCTTATTTTGATTATTGGAAAGCCGTTGCGGGAAACCGAAAGGTCATCTCATTTGGCCTAGGGGCAGATGCTGATGTAACGGCTAAAGTGACTGGAATGGGGATTAATAACAATTCGTTTATTAGTGCATTTAATTTGCTTACAGCCCAGGGTGCTGTTGAGGTAAATCTAAAGTTGGCAGGTCAGCATAATGTGCTTAATGCGTTGGCGGCAACTGCTGCAACACTGGCTTTGGGAATAGAACTAGAACAAGTTAAAGCCGGTTTAGAGAGTATAAAGCCAGTAGTGGGTCGAATGCAGCCTTTAGTAGGGCACTTAGGAAACATCATCATTGATGATACGTATAACGCTAATGCAGATTCTCTTGAAGCAGGTCTTGAAGCATTGAGCCAGCTAAAGGGTAGGCACTGGTTGGTGTTAGGTGCTTTTAGCGAGTTGGGGTCACATAGTGCCAAGATCCATGAGGAGATAGCTGAGGTTATCAAATCAAGTGGTGTGAGTCGGATATTTACCGTGGGTGCCGATACTAAGAAAACGGTGCAAGCCTTTGGTTTGGGCGCCACATATTATGAAAAACAAGAAGATTTAATTGCCGAATTAAAACAAGAAATAACCGGCGATGAAGTTATTTTGATTAAGGGTTCACGGGCGCAGCGCATGGAAAATGTGGCTGCTGCTTTAGTTGAGAATTTTAGGAATTAAAGATGTTACTTTATTTTACAGATTATTTAATGACGTTTGATGGGGGGTTTAGAGTATTTCAGTATCTGACTTTTCGCGCGATATTGGGTGCATTAACCTCATTAGTGATTTCTTTCATGATTGGCCCTGTCATGATTAGAAAATTAAGTTCCAATAAGATTGGGCAAAGTATCCGTGAATTAGGTCCGCAGTCACATTATGAAAAGTCTGGGACACCGACAATGGGCGGAACTTTAATATTGGTTGCCATTTTAATTAGTACCCTGCTGTGGGCTGATCTAGGCAATCGATATATTTGGGTCATTTTGTTAGTGACTATGGGATATGGCATTATCGGTTTTATTGATGACTATAGAAAAGTAATTAAGCGTAATAGTGATGGCTTATCGGCTAGAGCTAAATATTTAGGTCAATCGGTCATTGGATTAACGGCAGCCATCTTTTTATATAAAACCGCATCAGTGCCGGCGGAAACTCAATTGATTATTCCTTTTTTTAAGGATTTTATGCTGGATATGGGTTGGATGTATATTGTTCTGACCTATTTTGTGATTGTGGGTACCAGTAATGCCGTTAATTTAACAGATGGTTTAGATGGTTTAGCTATTATGCCAACCGTTATGGTTGCCGCAGGTTTGGGCGTTTTTGCTTATCTTTCCGGACACAGTGCATTTTCAAGTTATTTAGCCATACCTTATCTACCTAATTCGGGTGAGTTAATTGTTTTTTGCGCTGCTTTGGTTGGAGCTGGCTTAGGTTTCCTATGGTTTAATGCTTATCCGGCAATGGTGTTTATGGGGGATGTGGGCGCCTTGGCTTTAGGTGCCGCTCTGGGGGTGCTTGCGGTATTGGTTCGACAAGAGGTTGTACTGGTCATTATGGGCGGGGTTTTCGTCATGGAAACATTATCCGTTATGATTCAGGTCGCTTCTTTTAAATTAACCGGAAAGCGGGTATTTCGAATGGCACCTATACACCATCATTTTGAATTGAAAGGCTGGCCAGAGCCTAGGGTTATTGTGCGTTTTTGGATCATTACCGTTATTTTAGTGTTAATTGGTTTAGCCACATTAAAATTGAGATGAGCCATTTGTACAAGAATAAAAAAGACACTATTTAATGATGAGTTGCCGAGTCGTAAGTGTATGAGTATGAATATTGACGCAATCTTACAATCGTTAAAAAACAAATTTTCCTTAGATCCCAATTACTCAAAGGTATTAGTTGTTGGCTTGGGTGACACCGGTATTTCCGTCGCACATTATTTATATAAATTGGGTTTTCATTTTGGCGTCACAGATAGTCGGGATAAGCCGCCCTTAAAAGATGCTTTTTTCCAAATGATGCCGGACACGCCTGTTTTCACAGGCGGGTTTGATGAGTCTGCTTTTCAGGTGGCGACGCATTTAATTGTAAGCCCAGGGGTATCATTAACTGAAATAGCCATTGTTAAAGCGATTGCTAATGGATCGAGGATTGTCAGTGATATTGACTTATTGGCTTGTTCGGTTGATGCACCTATTGTCGCTATTACGGGTTCTAATGGCAAAAGCACTGTCACCACGATGTTGGGTGAAATGGCTAGATTTGCAGGCAGAAACGTGGGTGTAGGTGGTAATTTAGGCACCCCTGCTTTAGATTTGTTGGTACAGGACGCAGACTTATATGTATTGGAACTCTCAAGTTTTCAACTTGAACGGACGAGTGTTTTAAATGCGGCGGCAGCAACGGTCTTGAATATTTCTGCAGATCATTTAGACAGGCATGAAACGATAGCCCGTTACGCCTATGAAAAGGAAACTATTTTTAAGGGAACCGGTGTTATGGTGATCAATATTGATGATCCCCTGGTCAATGACATGCGGGTCTCAGATAGGGAAACACTAACTTTTTCAATTAAGACTAAGGCTGATTTTTATATTGATGTCCAGGATAATGAAGAATATTTGATGCAGGCTAATATAAGGTTAATGCCACTGGCCGAGTTGCCACTGGAAGGTCGACATAATGCTGCTAATGCCTTGGCTGCTCTGGCGTTAGGTAAGGCGGTCGGGTTAGATCCTTTGGCGATGTGTGGAGCCTTAAAAGTTTTTAAAGGGTTAGAACATCGAATGCAGCGAGTCGCAGAAATAAAAGGTGTGACGTGGGTCAATGATTCAAAAGCAACCAATATTGGTGCTTGTGTGGCCGCTTTGGAAGGTTATCAACGTAAAGTCATTCTCATTGCCGGCGGTGATGCAAAAGGCGCTGATATGAATGAATTAAGTCCTGTTGTAAAAGAAAAAGCAAAAAGTATCGTCTTGATAGGTAAGGATGCGGGTTTGATCAAGCAGGCGTTGAATGACTGTGTTCCTGTTTACGAAGCGAAGAGTATGGTACAAGCTGTAAAGATATGTGCTGGACTAGCTGAAAGTGGTGATAGTGTTTTATTGTCACCTGCCTGTGCAAGTCTTGATCAATATAAAAATTACCAAGATAGAGGCAATCAATTTGCTAAAGCTGTATTAGGGTTACTTAAATGAAAAAGCGAGCAAAGCCGTCAAGGATTGGTCGATTCCATTTTGATACGCTGTTAGTGATTGTTACGTTGAGTTTATTGATTATTGGATATGTCATGGTCGCATCTTCGTCCTTGCATTTAGGTGCGAAGTTAAATGGTGATACTTTTTACTATCCCGTAAGACAGTCTATCCATATAGGGTTGGGACTTTTTTTGGGTTACTGTATAGCTAGAACGCCTATTAGAATTTGGGAAAACTCCGGTCAGTGGTTGTTTGTCTGTGGATTATTATTGCTTATTATTGTGTTAATTCCAGGTCTAGGGGTAAAGGTTAACGGCAGTACGCGCTGGTTGTCTCTAGGCGGAGTAAGATTACAAGTTTCTGAGGTAGTTAAGTTTTTTGCGGTGATATATATGGCCGGGTATGTGACACGACATAAGAAATTCATAAGGGAATCGATTTTTTATTTACTTAAGCCTTTGATGCTATTTGCTACAGCTAGTTTGTTATTGTTACTGGAGCCTGATTTTGGTTCTGCGGTGGTAATAATGATTATTGCAATGGGTATTATGTTTCTGGCGGGAGCGCGGTTATCTCCTTTTATCGCATTATTATCGGTTGGAACTATCTCGGCGACATTGTTAGTTTATTTTGAGCCTTACCGAATGAAAAGGGTAACCAGTTTTATTGATCCTTGGGCAGATTCTAAAGATACCGGTTATCAGTTGGTGCATGCATTAATTTCGTTTGGACGTGGAGAATGGGTCGGTGTTGGATTAGGCAATGGAATACAGAAGTTATTTTATCTTCCTGAGGCGCACACAGATTTTCTATTTTCAGTGATTGCTGAGGAGCTGGGATTGTTGGGTGTTTTAACAGTTATCGTGTTATTTACGTTACTAGTCTGGCGTGCATTTGAAATCGCGGTAGCAGCAGAGAAAGTGGGAGAAAGATTCTCGGCTTTTATCGCCTATGGGTTAGGCATTTGGTTTGGTTTTCAATCATTTGTCAATATGGGAGTTAATATGGGTATTTTACCGACTAAAGGCCTGACGTTGCCCTTAATGAGTTATGGTGGTGGCAGCATGATGATTATGTGCTGTGCAATTGCGTTATTATTTCGTGTTAACAGTGAAGTGTCTGAGATAAATGCTAATAAACCAAAGGAAAGGTCAAAATGGGCAAGCGCATAGTTATTATGGCCGGAGGAACTGGCGGACATGTGTTTCCTGCCTTGGCGGTTGCAGAGTATTTACTGGAAAAGGATTGGCAGGTTAGTTGGTTAGGGACGCACAGAGGACTAGAAAGTCGCGTGATACCAGAGCATGGTATTGCGATTGATTGGTTGTCAGTGGCAGGCGTAAGAGGCAAAGGCGTAATGGCTAAAATAAAGGCGGTTTTTATGCTCTTTAAGGCCTGCTTTCAGGCTTTGAAAATATTGCATACCCGTAAACCTGATGTGGTGTTGGGTATGGGTGGTTTTGTTGCTGGACCGGGTGGCTTAATGGCAAAGCTTCTAGGTATTCCGTTGATCATTCATGAACAGAATCGTGTTCCAGGCACAACCAATCGTCTGCTTGCGCGTATCTCCAACCAGGTTTTAGAGGCTTTTCCAAACAGTTTTGAATCGCGCACTAAAGCAAAATTCACCGGTAACCCTCTGAGAAAAGATTTTCTGAATGTAGCGAGAAATACGCAGCAAACAGTGGAAGGTGAAATTCGGTTGTTGGTTGTTGGCGGCAGTCAGGGTGCCCAAATTTTAAATGAGATAGTACCAGAGGGTATTTTTCAATTTAAAAAAACGGATTCTAAGCAGTGCCTCGTACGAGTAAGGCATCAAACAGGTGCGGCGATGTTGTCTCAAGTCGACAAGCGCTATAAGGACTTAGGGATTGATTCTGAAGCTAGCGCTTTTATTGAAGATATGGTCGCAGTTTATGATTGGGCTGATTTAGTGATTTGTAGGGCGGGTGCGATGACAGTGAGTGAGGTGGCAGCAATGGGGGTTCCCGCCATTTTTATCCCGCTGCCCACTGCGATTGATGACCATCAATCGGCTAATGCATGTTATTTAAAGGATGCGGGTGCTGGACTCGTGTTAATGCAAAATAATTTGAATCCTTTCTCATTAGCTGAATGTATCGATGATGCTTTAAGTAATTTAGCCTTGATGAGCAAGAATGCACAAAAGTGTGCTCGTTTAGATGCAACAGAAGTTGTTGCGGGCTATTGTATGGTTGAGGCCGGATTATGAAAATACCTGAGAAAAGCACGCAAATTGTATCTACACTAGGCAATATAAAACGTATACATTTCGTGGGTGTTGGTGGCACGGGAATGAGCGGTATCGCTGAAGTTTTATTAAATCTTGGCTATCAAGTGTCAGGATCTGATATTAAAGAAAGTGGCGTGACACGGCGATTAGCCGATTTGGGTGTAGTTATTAATATAGGGCATCAGCGAGAAAATGTTACGGATGTGGATGTTGTTGTCGCTTCAACAGCGATAGATCGAAGTAACGATGAAATAGATCAGGCTTATATTAATCGGATTCCAGTGATTCCACGTGCAGAAATGTTAGCGGAGTTAATGCGGTTTCGGTTTGGGATTGCGATTGCCGGTACGCATGGAAAAACGACCACAACCAGTTTAACCGCCAGTGTATTAGCAGAAGGTGGGTTAGATCCTACGTTTGTGATAGGTGGACGCCTAAATAGTGCCGGCAGTAATGCAAAATTAGGGTTAGGTCATTATTTGGTGGCTGAAGCGGATGAGAGTGATGCGTCATTTTTATATCTGCAACCAATGATTGCAATAGTGACTAATATTGATCAAGACCACATGGAGACGTATCAAAATAGTTACCAGCGATTGAAAGACACTTTTATTGAGTTTTTACATCACTTACCTTTTTATGGTTTAGCGGTGTTATGTTTGGATGATGAAGGGATTAGAGCGATTTTGCCAAACATATCCAAGCCAGTGCTTACTTATGGCGTGCATGAAGATGCCGATATTAGAGCGGTTGATGTTGAGCAAAAAGGCATGTTGACTACGTTTAATGTTATTCGTCGAGGCGATTATCCGGCTTTAAAAGTTACTCTGAACATGCCAGGATGGCATAATATGCTTAATTCTCTGGCCACTATTGCGGTAGCCACCAAGCTTGAAGTTTCTGATGATGCAATTGTTAAAAGTCTTGGTGAGTTTAAAGGGGTTGGTAGGCGTTTTCAAATACAAGGTGATTTAGCAATTGATGAAGGAAAACTGACTTTGGTCGATGATTATGGGCATCACCCAAAAGAAATTGCTGCGACTTTAGAGGCTTTACGTCAGGCATGGCCAACGCGACGAGCTGTGGTTATTTTTCAGCCTCATCGATATACGCGAACCCGCGACTTGTTTGAAGATTTTGTGCATATACTGTCAACGGTAGATGTGCTTATTTTAATGGATGTTTATTCGGCTGGTGAGTCAGTAATTACAGGTGCTGATGGTCGGGCTTTAAGCCGTGCTATTCGTATGCGTGCTCAGGTTGATCCTGTCTTTGTTGACAATTGGCAAGAGTTACCCAAGATATTGGCGGGTATTGTAAGACCTGATGATGTCATCTTGACAATGGGTGCTGGTAATGTAGGGCATTTTGCTACACAGTTACCTGAGTTGTTGACCGAAGCACTGGCAGCCCGGATTGTGCCGACGGTGAGTCAAGATTCATGAAAGGTCGATTGTTACTCAATGAAAATCTGGCTAGATATACGAGTTGGCGTGTGGGTGGAGCTGCTGACCAGTTATATATCCCTTTTGATAGAGACGATTTATGTGAGTTTGTAAAATCCTTACCCGTTTCTGAGCCTGTATTATGGCTGGGATTAGGCAGTAATTTATTAATTAGAGACGGCGGTATCCGAGGTACAGTGATAAATACTAAGGGGCGATTGAAGGGAATGCGCCTCGTTGAGGAGATGATTGTCTATGCCGAAGCGGGTGTTCCTTGTGCCCATGTCGCACGTTTTTGTTCAGAACAGGGATTGGTCGGTGCTGAGTTTTTAGCAGGCATACCGGGAACAATGGGCGGCGCCTTAAAAATGAATGCAGGCGCTTTTGGTGGAGAAACCTGGGGCGTCGTGAGTCAAGTTGAAACCATTGATGCCTTAGGAGAATTGTCGGTTCGGTATCCTTCTGACTACGAAATAAGTTATCGGTCAGTTAAGACAGAAAGAGTTGAGTGGTTTTTAAGTTGTCACTTGCGATTACAGAAAGGTGATATTGTTGCCAGTCAACAAAAAATAAAAGGCTTGTTAGAAAAGCGGGCACAAACACAACCCACTAATCAGCCCAGTTGTGGATCGGTATTTAAAAATCCAGAAGGTGATTTTGCAGCGAGATTGATAGAGAAGTCAGGTTTGAAAGGTTATTCAATTGGTGGTGCTAGTGTCTCGGAAAAGCACGCTAATTTCATAGTAAATACAGGTAATTCGACGGCTGCTGATATAGAGCAGTTGATTGCTTACGTTCAAAAAAAAGTAAAGGAACAGCAGGGTGTTGAATTGCACACAGAGGTATGTATGGTAGGTGAGGTTGATGTAGTACGGCACCGGGTGTCTTTTCGGAATCCTGAAAAATTTGGACGGGTTGCAGTATTGATGGGTGGTTCAGCCGCCGAGAGGGCTGTTTCTTTGAGAAGTGGCGAGGCTGTTTATCAGGCTTTATTACGAAAAGGCATCGACGCAATCGCTATTGATGTCAAAGGAAGTCCCATTCAGGCTTTGAGTGGCGTACATGTTGATAGGGTTTTCAATGTTATTCATGGCCGTGGGGGCGAAGATGGTGTTATTCAAGGTGTTCTTGAGGTATTGGGAATTCCTTATACAGGCAGTCGGGTTTTAGCTTCAGCGTTAACGATGGATAAACTTAAAACCAAACTATGCTGGAAGGGATATGGTTTAGTTACGCCTAAATGGTTTTTATTGAAAGACGAAAATGATCTTGATGCTTGTATTGAAGCATTGGGTTTTCCCGTTATTGTGAAACCTGCTCAGGAAGGGTCTAGTATTGGTATGAGTAAGGCAAACTCAAGGGAAGAGTTGCAAAAAGCGTTGAAAGTGGCTTTAGACTACCGTTGTGATGTTTATGCTGAAAGCTGGGTGACGGGTAAGGAGTATACTGTCGCTATATTGAATGATACCGCGTTGCCCGTGATCCGTTTAGAAACGCCCAATTCATTTTATGATTATGAGGCAAAATATAATGCGACCACCACACAGTATCATTGTCCTGCGGGTTTAAGCGAAGAGCAAGAGCAGTTTATTAGAAACGTGGCATTGACAGCCAGTAAAGTGGTTGGCGCTAAAGGCTGGGCAAGGGTCGATATATTTATTGATGCTACTGGGCAGTATCAGTTAATTGAGATTAATACTGTGCCAGGTATGACCGATCATAGCTTGGTGCCGATGGCGGCTAAGCAGGCCGGTATAGATTTTGAAGAGTTAGTGTGGCGGGTACTGGAAACCAGCCTTGGATAATGAATAATGTAGGCATTAAACCCCTGTTAACCGGAGTGCTGCTGCTGTGTCTGATTGTAGTTGCCGGGCATCAATTAAACAAAAAATGGCAGATTCGGTCGTTATCGATAAAAAATGTATCTATGCCGATTAGATATGTGAGAATTGAAGGCGTTTTTCAATACCTCAGTAAAAGTGAGATACAGACTGTATTGCAGCCAATAGTAATGGCGGGGTTTTTTGATGTGGATATGCAGGAGATACACACCGCTGTTTCAATATTGCCCTGGGTCGACACGGTTACAGTTAAGCGTGTTTGGCCTGATACCATTGATATCAAGGTAGATGAAAGGAAACCCTATGCGCGTTGGGGAGAAACAAGTTTGATAACAGAGCAAGGTATTATATTTACGCCTAAAAATATAGAGCTGTTTAAAGATAAGGTGTTAGTCATTGGGCCTGAACTACAGCAATTAAAAGTACTGGAAATAATGAAGGGCATTAAAACGGCTTTAGCGGATCATTCTATGAAGTTGGCTGAGTTTAGTGTTAATGAACGCGGGGCATGGAAAATCAAGTTGGCAAGTGAACTGGAAATACTGTTGGGGCGTAATGAGCAATTAAAGAAATTACAGCGTTTTTTAAAAACGTTGACAGTGTTAGATGAAGAACAGTTTTTGCAAATTGAAAGAGTTGATTTGAGATATCCCAATGGGTATGCAGTTTCCTGGAAGCCTGGAACCGCAGATATTGACTGGAATGCCATTGCAAATCCCAATAATGAATTGAGTATACGATAAGGCGATAAAGAGTAAATAAAATGGCAAAAAAAACAGAGCGTAATTTAATAGTCGGATTAGATATTGGTACGTCAAAGGTCGCGGCTATTGTTGGAGAACTGACCAGTGACGGCAATATAGAAATAATTGGCATAGGATCTACGCCATCACGAGGCCTAAAAAAAGGTGTAGTGGTTAATTTAGAATCAACCGTTAATTCTATTCAAAAAGCGATTGAAGAGGCTGAGTTGATGGCAGGGTGTCAGATTAGATCTGTTTTTGCAGGTATTGCGGGCAGTCACATTCGAAGTCTAAATTCACATGGTATAGTCGCCATTAAGGATAAAGAAGTCACTCAGTATGATATTGACAGAGTTATTGATTCAGCGCGAGCGGTTGCCATTCCTGCTGACCAGAAAATATTACATATTTTGCCTCAGGAATTTGTAATTGATCTTCAGGACGGAATTAAAGAACCCATTGGGATGTCTGGTATACGGTTAGAAGCTAAAGTTCACATGGTGACAGGCAGTGTCAGTGCCTCTCAGAATATTATCAAGTGTATTCGACGTTGTGGGTTAGAAGTTGAAGATATTGTGTTGGAGCAATTAGCGTCATGTAATTCTGTGCTTACCGAAGATGAAAAGGAGCTTGGTGTTTGTTTAATTGATATTGGGGGGGGGACAACAGATATAGCTATTTTTGTTGAAGGAGCCATCAAGCACACCGCAGTAATACCGATTGCAGGCGATCAAGTAACCAATGATATTGCTGTAGCGTTACGAACACCTACTGTAAATGCAGAAGAAATCAAGCGTAAGTATGCTTGTGCATTAACACAATTAGCAAACGTTGATGGTGTTATTGAAGTTCCGAGTATAGGTGATAGGGCACCACGCAAAATTTCAATGCAAAACCTGGCTGAGATAATAGAACCTCGCTATGAGGAGCTTTTGTTGTTGGTGCAGTCAGAACTTAGACGAAGTGGTAATGAAGAGTTAATTGCAGCGGGCATTGTTTTGACCGGGGGCAGTTCAAAAGTAATGGGGCTGATTGAATTGGCGGAGGAGATTTTCCATGTGCCAGTAAGAATGGGGGGGCCTCAAAATGTTTCTGGGTTAGCCGAGGTGGTGAGAAATCCTATTCACTCCACTGGGGTTGGCTTGTTAATGTATGGAAAAGATCATCAGAACTTAGGTAGAAATCATGAGTCTGAGGGTTTAAGCTGGATTTCCAAGATGAAAAGCTGGTTTCAGGGTAATTTTTAATAACGTTTTTTGTATTTAAGGGGTAGTGTCGTGAAATATGAATTGGTGGATACGTATACTCAATCCGCAGTCATCAAAGTTATTGGTGTTGGTGGGGGTGGTGGCAATGCAGTCAACCACATGGTTGGCAGTCATATTGAAGGTGTGGAATTTATCTGTGCAAATACCGACGCTCAGGCATTAAGAAAGATTGCTGTAGAGACGATTATTCAGTTAGGTGTTGAGTTAACCAAAGGTTTGGGAGCTGGGACTAATCCAGAAATTGGAAAGTTTGCGGCAGAAGAAAATAAGGATCGAATTAAAGAAGTATTGCAAGGCGCCGATATGGTTTTTTTGACTGCTGGTATGGGAGGTGGAACCGGTACGGGTGCTATTCCTGTGATTGCGCAAATTGCAAAGGAAATGGGTATCTTAACCGTTGCAGTCGTGACGAAGCCTTTTTTATTTGAAGGTAAAAAGAAACAGCTTGTTGCAGAGCAGGGCATTATAGAGTTAGAAAAATACGTTGATTCGTTAATTACCATTCCCAATCAGAAATTATTGCCAGTACTGGGTAATAGTGTTTCTCTAATGAATGCCTTTAGAGCGGCTAATGATGTATTGCTTGATGCCGTTCAGGGCATTACTGAACTTATTATTCATCCTGGTATGATTAACGTTGACTTTGCTGACGTTAGAACAGTAATGTCGGGAATGGGGGCTGCTATTATGGGTGTCGGCTCTGCATCGGGCGAGCACCGAGCGCGTGAAGCGGCAGAGAAAGCGATTGCCTGTCCACTACTTGAAGATATTGATTTGCAAGGCGCACGGGGTATTTTGGTTAATATCTCGGCTGCAGATATGGGTGTGGCCGAGTTTAATGAAGTGGGTAATATAGTTCACGAGTTTGCTTCAGAAGATGCGGTTATTAAAATTGGTATGGCGATTGATCCAACTTTGGGTGATGAAATTAAGGTGACTGTCGTTGCTACTGGAATGGGGATGCCTCGAGTCGCTGTTAAGGCACCTGTTAAAATTATGCATAAATCAACCGCCGGCAACGCAAATTATGATGACTTGGATAAGCCTACGGTCATGCGTCAACAAGGTGGAAAAACCGAAGCTAAAGAAACCCGCTTTGGCGCTCAAAATAAAAAAGAGATAGATTTAGATTATCTTGATATTCCTGCTTTTTTAAGACGCCAGGCCGATTGATTAATAAGTTTGATTAATAGTATTAAAAATAGATGTTTCTCAACTAGGACTAGGACTAAGTTATTTAAGCTTGTCCTAGTTAGAGGCACTAATTCACGTTTTTAACAGTTTGTCGATATTTTATTTATGGATAAAATAGCTTGATTTACTTAAAATACCCGCCAAAATATCTTTTTCAGTAACCTTAGCGGTCAAGGTGGCTCTATCTGGAGTCTACTTTTTCATTTAGCTAATCACATAGACGCATTATGGAACAAAACAATCTTATTCTTGGAATCCCAACTTTTACCTACGCCGATTTATACGATGCCACGCGTCTAAAAGATTTATTAGATGTATTTGATGCGTCTATCAAAAAGCATGATGCTGAATTGTTTGATAAATTTTCTGCTTATCGGCAAAGTCAGGGTGAGGGCTTAAAGCCAGAAGACATTTCTGAGTTGTTGGTGACAATGGGGCCTTATGTGGGTCAGTTTGTGGCTGAGTTGTTTAATGTGTCTATACAACACCAGGCGCAGGCCGACAAGATCAAGGATGAAATGGATACGATCTTCACTTATAAAAATGAAGTCGTTGAAAAGTTAGGCGTGGTCTTTAAGGGTCAAGATACCAGTGAATGGAAAATTCCTGATGTGTTAAATCGTTTCGATTTGTTAATCGAAGCGGGTTTTTCAGAAGCCAATGAAGACCTTGATCCAGAACATCGTGTTGCTCGCGTGGGTGCTGTGATTGGTTTATTGTCTAGCCACTATAAATTAATCGCTAAAGGTAAAGACAGTGCTTATGAAAATGCGGATGAGCAAGTCACTGCGTTACGCGCTAAATTAGCGGCACATGAACTGGCTGCAACAGAGTTTGCCGAGATTATTGCCGCTACAGAAGCCGCTGATTTTGTTAGCGGTTTAATGGATATCGTGCAACGCTGGAGTTTTGTTGCGCAACAAGATAACGATGTGGTCGCAGATTGGTTAAGTTTTAAGTTTCCTCATAAAAGAGATTTCGATAATTTAGTTGAGCATGAAGTCGTTGATCGTGGACAGTTTACGGCCTGGATGGGTGAGTTAGAACATCGTCGCCGCCGAGATGGTTTTAAATTAACCGATCCTCGTTATAATCAAAGACAAATTTTATCCGAAGTTAATCATTGTATTTATTGCCATGAGCGTGACACCGATTCCTGCTCTAAAGGCATGCGCAATAAAAAAACCAATGACTTTAAAACAGATCCCTTAGGTGTCACCACCATTGGTTGCCCTTTGGATGAAAAGATTTCAGAAATGCAACTGGTTAAACGCAACGGTGACAATATTGCTGCCTTAGCGATTATCGTGATTGATAATCCCATGTGTCCAGGTACCGGTCATCGTATCTGTAACGAATGTATGAAAGGCTGTATCTATCAAAAAACCGATCCTGTTAATATTCCTCAAATTGAAACCAATGTCTTAACCGATGTGTTATTCATGCCGTATGGGTTTGAGATTTATAGCTTATTAACCCGTTGGAATCCATTAAACGTTAAACGCCCGGTGATGTTGCCTTATAACGGCAAAAATGCTTTGGTGGTTGGTTTAGGGCCGGCGGGTTACACTATGAGCCATTATTTATTGAATGAAGGTTTCGCAGTAGCGGGTATTGATGGTCTTAAATTAGAGCCTTTACCCGTTGAATTAACCGGTGATGCGAATACGTTACCGACACCGATTGTTGATTTTAATGATTTATATGAAGATTTAGATAAACGTATTCTAGCGGGCTTTGGTGGTGTGGCAGAGTACGGTATTACCGTGCGTTGGGATAAGAATTTTTTAAAAGTGATTTATCTGACTCTGCAAAGACGTGCTGCTTTTCGTTCTTATGGTGGTGTGCGTTTTGGTGGTACTTTAACCATTGATGATGCTTGGGAGTTGGGGTTTGATCATATCTGTATTGCTTCGGGTGCAGGTCAACCGACGATTATTGATCTTAAAAATAATTTAATGCGTGGTATTCGTAAAGCCTCTGATTTCTTAATGGCTTTACAATTAACCGGTGCGGCAAAAGCCTCTTCAATCGCCAACTTACAAGTGCGTTTACCCGCCGGTGTGATTGGTGGTGGTTTAACTGCTATTGATACTGCCACAGAATTGATGGCGTATTATCCGGTGCAAGTTGAAAAAATCTTGCATCGTTATGAGACGCTAGTGGATATCTATGGTGAGTCCGTAGTTCGTGCGCGTTATGATAAAGAAGAAACACTTATCCTGGATGAGTTTTTAGCCCATGGCAAAGTGATTTATGCTGAACGGCTGCGTGCAGAAGCCGAAGGCGAAGCACCCAATTTTCAACCTTTAGTGGAGTCATGGGGTGGTGTGACTTTGTTCTACCGTAAAGGTATGAAGGATGCACCGGCATACCGTCAGAACCATGAAGAAATCAGCGAAGCTTTAGAAGAAGGCATTGCCTTAGCTGAAGGTATGAGTCCTTCGGGCGCTGAGCCTGATGAGTTTGGGCATTTAGCGTCGGTGGATTTTGAGAAATTAGTCTTAGACGCGGGACGATGGGTCAATTCGGGTGAGATTATTAAGGTGCCCTTACGGGGCTTATACGTAGCAGCGGGGACTTCACCGAACATTATTTATCAAAGTGAATACCCTGATACGTTTGTGATGGATAAATGGTTCTTTCAACGTTATGAGCCAGAATGGACTCCTGATGGCGTTGAGTTAGTGGCTATGCAGGATGAAAAAATGCCTAAGCTAGGCAAGCCTGCGCCACTGACCTCGTATCAAAAAGACGGCAAGTTTATTAGCTTCTATGGCGATAACCATCCTGTGTATGCCGGTAACGTGGTTAAAGCCATGGCGAGTGCAAAGCATGGTTATCCTTATGTGGCTCAGTTATTTGCTAAAGAATTGGCTAGCTTGGATGCAGCAAAACAAGACGAACGTGATGCTAATTTAACGGACTTATTCTCGCGATTGGATGAAGCCTTTAAAGCGACTATTGTGGCGATTAACCGTTTAACGCCTACGATTATTGAAGTGGTTGTTAAAGCGCCTTTCGCGGCGCAGAAGTTTTATCCAGGCCAGTTCTATCGTGTGCAAAATTATGAAGCGTTTGCACCTACTGTAGAAGGTACTGTTTTAGCGGCAGAGGGTTTAGCCTTAACCGGTGCTGAAGTGGATAAAGAAAAAGGTACTATTTCTTTAATTGCGTTAGAAATGGGTTCTTCTTCGCGTTTATGTGCAACTTGGAAAGTAGGCGATCCTCTGGTTATTATGGGGGTCACCGGAACACCAACGGATATTCCGAGCAATCAAACCGTGTTGTTGTTAGGCGGTGGTTTAGGTAACGCGGTCTTGTTCTCCATTGGTAAAGCCTTACGTGCCGCCAATAATCGGGTGATTTATTTCGCGGGTTATAAATTTTCGCAAGACCGTTTTAAAGTTGAAGATGTCGAAGCGGCTGCGGATTTAATCGTCTGGTCGGTTGATAAAGGTGAAGGTGTTGAGGCGATTGTGCCAACCCGTCCACAAGATAAGAGCTTTGTCGGTAATATTCTGGAATGTATGGTGGCTTATGCGGGCGGTGAGTTAGGTGATCAACCTATCTCCTTGGCGGATGTCGATCATTTAGTGGTGATTGGTTCTGACAGGATGATGGCAGCAGTAAAATCAGCGCGTTTTGATGTATTAAAGCCTTATCTTAAAAAAGCACATCATGCGATTGGGTCTATCAATTCACCGATGCAATGTATGATGAAGGGCATTTGTGCGCAGTGTTTATGTAAACATGTGGATGCGAAATCAGGTAAAGAATATTTTGTGTATTCTTGCTATAACCAAGATCAAGATTTGGATAAAGTAGACTTCCCGCATTTAAATGCACGATTACGTCAAAATACCGTACAAGAAAAATTATCTAACTTGTGGTTAGATTACTTATTAGAAAAGCAATAATCGGCATCCTTCATTTACCGGTTTACACTTTATGCAATTCTTGGCTTTATAAAGTCATGAAAACGGGTTTCTTTCGATGTACAAATGAACACAAACCTTCAGTTCATTGTACAATGAAGGTTTATATCCATGCCA
>QVQE01000158.1 GCA_003584865.1 Methylococcales bacterium | reverse complement strand
TCATCATTGATAATGCATCAATTCATACGAGCGATGAATTCAATAGTCATATTGAAGGTTGGGAGAAAAAAGATTTGAAGGTTTATCGTCTTCCTACCTATTCGCCTGAATTGAATATTATTGAAATTGTCTGGCGAAAAATCAAATATGACTGGTTGCCTTTTGACGCTTATAAGTCTTTTGCTGATCTCAAAAGAGAATTATTTGATGTGCTTGCTAATATTGGACTATCTTACAACGTAGACTTTTCTTAATAGTTAAATTAATTTTACATAGGTACTTAGAGCGCTTGCTATAAAGATCACCATGATAACACTGGCGACTATTAAAGGGCTTCTGTTCGATTTGGATGGCGTTCTTTACGGTTCTCATCTCAACCTTTTACGCACACTACTTGCTTGAGACTATGTAATATTTCAGTCAGATCATTTTGATTAGCCATGACTTGATCAATATCTTTGTAAGCACCGGGAATTTCATCCAGTACACCTTTGTCTTTTCGACAAATAACGCCAGCCGTTTGGGCGGCGAGGTCGGTTTCAGTAAAATATTTTTCAGCAGCCGTTCTACTCATGCGACGTCCTGCCCCATGAGCGCTGGAACAAAAGCTTTCGGGATTACCTTTACCCGCAACAATGTAACTGCGTGCGCCCATGCTACCCGGTACTATGCCTATATCGCCAATTCTGGCACGAATGGCGCCCTTTCGAGTGACCCAGACATCTTCGCCGTAATGGTGTTCTTTGGCAATATAGTTATGATGACAATTAACCACTTCTGTAGTCACTACAAAAGGAGGCAGGTGGCGTGATAAAGCGGCTAACACTAAATCCAGCATGGATTGACGATTTTGCATGGCATACTCTTGCGCCCAATGCACTGCTTCAACATAATCCTTAAAATAGTCAGTCCCTTCAGGGATATAAGCCAAATCACGATCAGGTAACTGTATCATCCAGCGTTCCATATCTTTTCTGGCAAGGCTGATAAAATAAGCGGCAATAGCATTACCAATGCCCCGACTACCCGAATGCAACATCACCCAAACCTGATTAGATTCATCAAGACAGACTTCAATAAAATGATTACCCGAACCGAGCGTGCCCATTTGGTTTGTCCATTTAGAAAACTTACCAAAGGCCTTAAGTAATTCTGGATGTCGGTCTGTCAGACTTTTTAAACCGGCTTCAAACGGTTTAGCGGCTTCGACTAAAATTCGATCATCTGCATGTTGAGCGCGACCGACTGGAACATCCCGGGTAATTTGTGCAAATACGTTCTTTAAGGCTTTTTCATCCAGATCATTGGCTGTGATTGAGAGCTTAGCTGCAACCATACCACAGCCTAAATCAACGCCAACAGCCGCAGGGATAATGGCTTTGTGGGTTGCGATGACAGAGCCAATCGTGGCACCAATGCCTAAATGCACATCCGGCATAACAGCGACGTGGTGATAAATGAACGGCATACTGGCAATATTGGCTAATTGCACAGTTGAGGGTTCATCAATATCAGTAGTCCAAATTTTGACGGGGACTCGCTGGTTTAGTAGTACTTGTTGAATGGGCATTAAGGATTGTCTAATTGATTTTCAGTTGCTGTCTAATAGTTTTAGCTATTTTTACAGGCAATAGCTGAAGCTATTGCACTCCTGTATTTTATTTATTGCGAGTTACCTTATTGAGTGTTGCTCTATGAATAACAGTCATTGCACGCATCGTATCCGCATAGAAATGTAGCCCAGCCGCCGACGAGCGAATAGTGAGCACTGGGGCGTTCTTTTTGTTAGAACAAAGTATCCCAAATATCATCAACTCGCTTGATAACCTCGGGAGACATGACAATGGTTCTACCCCATTCCCGATTAGTTTCCCCAGGCCATTTATTGGTCGCATCAAAACCCACTTTAGAACCCAAGCCAGAAACAGGCGACGCAAAATCGAGATAATCAATCGGGGTGTTTTCCAGAATGGTTAAATCCCGGGCGGGGTCTATTCGGGTGGTCATGGCCCAGATAACGTCTTGCCAGTCTCGTACATTAATATCATCATCAACGACAATAACAAACTTTGTGTACATGAATTGTCGTAAAAATGACCACGTCCCTAACATGACACGTTTAGCATGTCCGGCATATTGCTTTTTCATGCTAATGACTGCCATTCGGTAAGAGCAGCCTTCGGGTGGTAGATAAAAGTCTATAATTTCTGGGAATTGCTTCTGCAAGATCGGTACGAAGACTTCATTAAGTGCGACACCTAAAATAGCCGGTTCATCAGGCGGTCTACCTGTGAAAGTGCTGTGGTAGATAGGTGCTCGGCGCTGGGTTATGGTTTCGATGGTAAAGACAGGAAAGTCTGCCACTTCGTTGTAATAGCCGGTATGATCGCCATAAGGACCTTCCGCTGCAAATTCACCGGGATAAATAAAGCCTTCTAAAACAATTTCAGCACTGGCGGGTACTTGTAAATCATTCAGTATGGATTTGGCAACTTCCGTCTTGCTGCCGCGTAATAAGCCCGCAAAGGCGTATTCTGATAGTGAATCGGGTACAGGGGTTACTGCCGCTAGAATAGTCGCAGGATCAGCGCCTAGTGCCACTGAAACAGGGAAAGGTTTGCCAGGGTTAGCCGCCTGAAATTCTTTAAAATCCAGTGCGCCACCACGATGAGCCAGCCAGCGCATGATGACTTTGTTTTTGGCAATCACTTGCATCCGATAGATGCCCAGATTTTGCCTAGGCTTATTTGGGCCACGGGTAATAACAAGCGGCCAGGTAATTAAAGGCGCAGCATCATCAGGCCAACAGGTTTGAATAGGGTAGACGCTTAAATCAATTTCATCGCCTTGCCTAATTAATTCTTGGCAGGGCGGTGATGAAACTACTTTGGGCGCCATGTTTAATACTTGCTTGTAGATTGGGAACTTTTCCCAAGCATCCTTCATGCCTTTAGGGGGTTCAGGCTCTTTTAAGGCGGCTAGTAGTTCACCAATGCCCCGCAATTCAGTGACTGATTCAGCACCCATGCCCATGGCGACACGGCGTGGCGTACCAAATAAATTACCCAGAACAGGAATGTTGTAACCAATGGGATTCTCAAACAGTAACGCAGGCCCACCTTGTCTTAAGGTGCGATTACAGATTTCGGTCATTTCCAAGTAGGGATCAACAGGAACAGTAACCCGCTTCAGCTCACCCTGTTTTTCAAGCTGCTTTATAAAATCACGCAGGTCGTGGTAATTCATGCAGCAATGCCATTGTGTCTGAGTAGTGCATCGATACTGGGTTTACGACCTCGGAATTTGATGAAAAGATCCATCGCATCTTCAGTGCCGCCTTGTTCAAGAATATGAGTTAAAAATGAATGCCCGGTTTCTTGATCGAAAATACCTTTCTCTTCAAATAGAGAAAAGGCATCACTGGATAAGACTTCTGCCCATTTATAGCTGTAATAGCCTGCGGCATACCCGCCTGCAAATATGTGTGAAAAGCTATGCGCAAAGCGGTTAAACTCAGGCGGCTGCACAACGGCAACCTGATTTCTAACTTGCTTCAGGGTTTCGTAGATACGACCGCCTTTTTCAGGATTGTAATCCCGGTGTAGTTTGAAATCAAAGAGACTAAATTCAAGCTGTCTAACCATAATCATACCGGCCTGAAAGTTTTTCGCTGCCAGCATTTTATTGAATAAGGATTCAGGTAATACTTCACCGGTTTGGTAATGTCCTGAAATCAGAGCCAACGCTTCTTGTTCCCAACACCAGTTTTCCATGAATTGGCTAGGTAATTCAACTGCATCCCACTCAACGCCATTAATGCCTGAAACACCCAAATGATCAACAATAGTGAGCATGTGTTGTAGGCCGTGTCCGAACTCGTGAAACAGTGTCGTGACGTCATCATGCGTTAACAGGGCGGGGGTATCCTCTGTGGGCGGCGTGAAGTTGCAAGTTAAGTAAGCAACCGGTGTTTGAACGTTGTCGTCGAATTTTTTACGGCCTTGGCAATCATCCATCCAGGCGCCACCGCGTTTCTTGGCACGCGCATAAAGATCAAAATAAAATTGCCCACGTAATTGTCCAGTGGAATCCTGTATCTGGAAAAACTGCACGTCAGGATGCCAACTGTTAAAATCGGTAATTTCAGAGATCTGTAAACCGTACAGTTTTTGAACAATAGAAAAAAGCCCGGGAAGTACTCGAGTGATAGGGAAATAGGCTTTAACTTCTTCTTGGGAGAGTTGGTAAAAGTGTTGACGCATCTTTTCTGAGTAATAACCCAGATCCCAAGACTGAAGGTCACTAATACCATAGTGCTGTTTGGCAAATGCTTGTAAATCAGCAAGATCTTTGCGTGCTTGTCGCCAAGAGCGATCCGCTAAGTCCTCAAGAAAATGCACCACATCCTCAGGCTTTTCTGCCATTTTTCTGGCAAGAGATAGTTCAGCATAGTTATTGAAACCCAATAATTGAGCCTTCTCATGACGCAGGGCTAAAATGGCTTCCATATTGTCAGTATTATCCCATTGGGGATTCCTAGGGCCTTGATCTGAAGCACGGGTTGAGAATGCTTCGTAATGTTCTCGTCTTAATTCGCGGTCATCCGCATAGGTCATTACGGCTTGATAAGAAGGGAACTGGAGGGTGATCAACCAACCCTCTTTATTTTGTATTTCCGCACTTTGTTTAGCTTGAGCTAAAGCAGAATCGGGTAGTCCTGAAAGATCCAGGATATTGGTAATATGCTTGCTCCATGCATTAGTCGCATCCAGCAGATTTTCTTCATAGTTGCTGGTTAAGCGCGAGAGTTCTTGATTGATTTCTTTGTAACGCTGCTTTTTTTCAATATCAAGGTTCACACCCGACAATTTGAAGTCTCTAAGAGCATTTTCAATTATTTTCTTCTGGGCACGATCCAGGTCTGCAAATTTATCGCTATTAGCAATGATTTGATAGGCATTAAACAGGTGTTCATTCTGCCCCATTTCTGTTGCATATTCACTGAGTTTGGGTAGGCAGGCATTATAGGCTTGCCGAAGCTCGTCTGAATTGACGACAGAATTGATATGGCTAACGGGTGACCAGGCTTTGTTGAGTTGGTCTTCAGTATTTTCTATAGGCTCAATTAAGTTTTCCCAAGTGTATTGTGTGGTAGCCTCCAGTTGCTGCTTAACAACGGCACGGGCATTATCTAATAATTGAGTTATCGCTGGTTCGATGTGCTCTGGTTTTATTTGGGAAAACAGTGGGAGTGTACTATTGCTTAATAAAGGGTTTGTCATAATGCTCATTATTTAGTGATGGCTATATTCCCGTGCTTTAATAATGCAAGCATCTGGTTGGATAGCCATGAAAAATAGTTGAAGTAGGCGTTTGTTGGGTATTACTTTTTGGGTGCTTCGGAAAACAAAGCCGTTTTTGATAGGTAATCATGCCAACTATAGCGGTTTTTATTCATAAAAATCCATAGAAAGCCTAACCCTAAGAACGCCAAAGAAATAATCGCCGTTATAAACCGTAACAAGGCTTGTTTCCAGCTTATCGGCTTTTGGTTTAGAGTCAACACTTTTATTTTCCAGGCGCGTAAGCCTAAAGTTTGCCCGCCATGCGTCCAAAACCAGCCGTAGAATAAAAAGCTAATAAATGCTAAGTAAATTTGATAAATTAATAACCGTTGCTCACTGACAGGGTCGCCATCAGTGAATGGAAGCAATAGAGCCGTTGCCAGAAATAAAACAGCAACCAGCAGAAAGATATCGTAAATTTGTGCAGCTAAACGGCGCAAAAAACCAGGCGCAGAGGAAGCCTCTTGACCTGATTTTATTGTTTTTGAATGATTAGGCAATTAGATTTTAAACAAAGCTAATTTTTGACCAAAATACATACACATGCCCATTAATGCACCCAGCATAAGCAGGGAGAATATGAAAGGCGGTCTATGAAACAAAAGAATGCCGAAATCAGCTATAAAGACGCTGGTGAATATAGGATGGTCAATGAAGCCATTTAAAATATTTTTGAACATAACAATCCCGTCAATTACGTAAAATTATAGTGCGAGTCTTTAAAAAGTAGTTGCCTGATCTTTATGCATTAGTATAAATGCAAAATGTGTACTTGTAAAAATCAGTGTGATGATTTTACTATAATCAAAAGGGGAATGTAAAAAAAAGAAGATTGATTGTTGGATACAATGTATCAAATGATATCATTAACACAAATAAAACAAACAAGGTTACTGCCATTTTAAATTTTTTTAAAAAACTCATCAGCTCAGCTAAAAACGAAGCTGAACCCGTCTCGACGCAAGTTAGAGTTTACTCGCGTTCTGAGCATAATATTTCGCACTCTCAAATTAGCGAGAATGCGCTGAAGGTTTTGTATAAGCTACAAAAAGAAGGCTTCAGCGCTTATCTGGTAGGCGGGTGTGTGCGTGATTTATTGCTAGGGCGTGAGCCAAAGGATTTTGATGTGGTAACGAATGCAGATCCTGAGCAAATTAAAAGAGTGTTTCGTAATTGCCGTTTAATAGGTCGACGATTCCGCTTGGCACATGTTCATTTTGGACGAGAAGTTATTGAAGTAGCCACTTTTAGAGGTGCATCAGAGAATCAGCAGGATAAACAGTTTCTTAACAAGGAAGGCCGGTTGTTACGTGATAATGTTTACGGCACTATTGAGGAAGATGTGTGGCGCAGAGATTTTACGGTCAATGCGCTTTATTACAATATTAAAGACTTTTCAGTTGTTGATTATGTTTCTGGTATGGTAGACCATCAAGCGGCGACCTTAAGACTAATAGGTGATCCAGAAACACGTTTCCGGGAAGATCCGGTGCGAATGTTGAGAGCCGTTCGTTTTGCCGTTAAACTGGGCTTTAGATTACATCCTGATTGTGAAAAACCTATGCACAAGGTTGCTGATTCATTATCCAGTATTCCATCAGCACGTTTGTATGATGAGTCGTTAAAGCTGTTTTTGTCGGGTTATGCCTTACAAACATTTGAAATGTTAAGGCATTACGGTCTGTTTCAAATATTATTTCCTTCAACAGAAAATTGCCTATCAGTAGAAGAAGAGGGTTTTCCTCGTCTTCTCCTTGTAAAAGCCTTAGAGAATTCTGATAACAGAATTGCGGAAGGTAAAACGGTCACTGCGTACTTTTTATTTGCGGCTTTTCTTTGGGAATCTGTACAAGTCAGGGCTAAAGAAAAAATGGCTCGCGGTCTGGTTGAGTTTATGGCTTACCAGGAGGCGGCTAACGAAGTGATTTCAATGCAGGTTAAAAGTACCGCTTTACCACGCCATATCACGTTGGCGATGCGTGAGGTTTGGAGTTTACAGCCAAAATTTAATGCCCGCTTTGGTTCAAAGCCGAGTCGTTTACTGACGCATCCCCGCTTTAGAGCGGCTTATGATTTTCTTTTGTTACGGTCAGAAACGGGAGGCGCTGATCCTGAAGTGGCTAAATGGTGGGCGCGGTATCAAGAGGCAGATGAAAATGAACAAAGAAAAATGACTCAGCCACCTCGTAAAGCCTCAGGTGGTAAATCGAACCGTAAAAGAAATTATAGGGGTAGGGTGAAAAAGAATGCGACTGAGGGAGACGTATAAACGTCGTTTTGTCACTTTAACCGAGTTATTTTTGGATTAAACATGAAAGATTCTTCTGATGTCTTGGTTACTGCTTATATTGGTTTAGGCAGTAACCTTGATAATCCTGTTGCGCAAATTAAATCAGCCCGTGCGGCGATAGCCTTGCTGGAGGGTGTGAGCGAATTAACCTTTTCCAGTTTGTATCATAGTTTACCGATGGGGCCTCAGGATCAACCTGATTATATTAATGCAGCACTGTCCGTAGAAACCTATTTAACGCCTATCGCATTATTGCGTAGTCTTCAGGCCATCGAGACCATACAGGGGCGTGTAAGAAAGGACGAACGCTGGGGTGCTAGAACCCTGGACTTGGATATTTTACTTTACGGCGATGAAGAGATTGATGTGCCTGATTTAATGGTGCCTCATACGGGCATTTCTGAAAGGTCTTTCGTGTTATATCCGTTATTTGAAATTGCCCCACAATTGATTATTCCTGGTAAGGGTATTATAGCTGATTTAGTGGCTAAATGTCCTTTGGACGGGTTAAAACAGATGGTTTAAATGAGTTATATGACGCATCAGTCGACAATAAAGCCGCTATCGGTTAATGATCTCGCCTTAATGAAGCAGCAAGGTGAGAAGATTAGCTGTTTAACGGCTTATGATGCCAGTTTTAGTGCTTTAATCGATAAAGTGGGCATTGATGTAATGTTGGTAGGCGACTCCTTAGGTATGGTGATTCAAGGGCATGACACCACCTTACCGGTCACGATTTCCAATATGGTTTATCATACCCGTTGCGTCAGTCAGGCCAGAAGAAGAGCGTTTGTTATTGCTGATATGCCTTTTATGAGTTATTGCACACCGGTTATTGCCGCTAAAAATGCCGCTAAATTAATGCAGCAGGGAGGTGCCCAGATGATAAAGTTAGAAGGCTCTCATGTTGAGGTCGTTAGTTTTTTGGTTAATCAGGGTATTCCTGTTTGTGGACACTTAGGTCTGTTGCCGCAGAAAATTAATCAATTAGGTCGCTATAAAGTGCAAGGTAGAGAGTCAACTGAGGCTGTGCAGATAATAGATGACGCTCATCAGTTACAGCAGGCGGGTGCCAGTTTGTTGGTATTGGAATGTGTGCCCGCAGATCTTGCCAGAGAAATTAGTATGCAACTTCGTATTCCTGTGATTGGTATTGGTGCCGGTGTGAATTGTGACGGGCAGGTTTTAGTGCTGCATGACATGCTGGATATTGGTATTCTTAAGCGTCCCCGGTTTTCAAAAAACTTTATGCAGGAAGCCACTACCATAGAGTCTGCTATTGATGCTTATCATCAGGCGGTTAAACAATCCAGATTTCCAACTACTGAGCATAGTTTTTAAATTTTATGCAGATAATTAATAATGTTAATGAATTGAGAGAATTCATTAAAGTGTGGCGTGTTTCGGGAGAAACCATTGCCTTTGTGCCGACTATGGGTAATTTGCATGCCGGGCACTTGCAATTGGTTACTCAAGCTAAAGCCGTTGCTGATCGGGTCGTTGTGAGTATTTTTGTTAATCCTACTCAATTTGGTGTCGGTGAAGACTTTGAATCGTATCCGCGTACTGAAAAAGAAGATCAAGAAAAGTTGGTGAGTGCAGACGTTGATGTCTTGTTTCTTCCTTCCGTTGATGATATTTATACCTCTGATGCCCGAACAACAGTGACTGTGACGGACGTTTCTGATTGGTATTGTGGCGCCTATCGGCCTGGACATTTTGCAGGTGTTGCAACGGTTGTTTGTAAATTATTCAATATCGTTCAGCCAAATATTGCCTTATTTGGGCTTAAAGATTTTCAACAACTGACGATCATTAGAATAATGGTTCGGGATTTGAATATTCCGGTTGAAATAATGGGGGTGGATACGGTTAGAGAAGCTAACGGTTTGGCAATGAGTTCCAGAAATACATATTTAACCGAGTCCGAAAAGCAAGTGGCTTCAGAGTTGTATCGGGTATTGTGTGTTATCCGTGACGCCATTTTATCAGGCGTCAGCAGTTATGCTGAATTGGAGGAACAGGCTTTGCTATCGTTACAGCAAGTGGGGTTTAAGCCTGATTATTTGTCAGTGTGTAGAAGTAGTGATTTAAAGAAAGCAGCGCTAGAAGATAAAGATTTGGTGTTATTAGTTGCGGTCAGATTAGGAAAAACACGTCTTATCGATAATATTTATTTTTCTAAGTAACTTTTTTGTGGTAAAAATATCAGGGCTAAAAATGCAAGAAATACAAAGCTTTTGTTGCAAGTAGGGGTTAAAGCTTGTCTGGGGCGGATATCTAAAAAGTTGATGGAATGTTGTTAATAATGGATAATGTCCGGTTTTTAAACGTATTTATAGTGTTTTATTATGCAAATTACGATGCTTAAAGCGAAGTTACACCGAGCTACAGTGACACGTTCAGAGTTGGGTTACGAGGGTTCTTGTGCGATTGATGGCACTATTCTTGACCTGTCAGGCATCAAAGAATACGAGCAAATTCAGATTTACAATATTAATAATGGTGCACGCTTTACTACCTATGCTATTCGTGCAGAAAACGGTTCAGGGGTTTTTTCGGTTAATGGTGCTGCTGCGCGTTTGGCGTGTCCAGGGGACTTAATTATTGTGTGTGCGTATACAATACTGGATCAGCAAGAAGCCGAGCAACATAAACCCAAATTAGTTTATTTTAACGAAAAAAATGAAGTACTACGTTCTGCTTCATCTATTCCTGTTCAGGTTGCTGGTTAGTTTTTTACGCTTCAAGTTAATAAAAAACCCGCTAGACCTCAGGGTCTAGCGGGTTTTTTATTGCTTATAAACTAAAAGTTGATAATTTATAAGGCCGATTACATTGCATGAATGTTTTGTTATCTGTATCCTGCAGCCCATGCAAATAAATTTAATAACAGTAGGAAATCGGATGCCTGGCTGGGTTCAGCAAGGCTATGATGAGTATGCGAAACGCTTACCGCGCGAATGTGAGCTGGTGCTTAAAGAAGTAGCGCCCGGCAAGAGAAGCAAGAACAGCGATGTTGCACGTATCGTAAAGGATGAGGGTGATAGAATGCTAGCCGCTATACCACAGGGGGCTTATATTGTGACTTTGGATATTCCGGGTAAGCCTTGGACGACACCCGAATTGGCTCAAGCGATGCAACGTTGGATGGAAAGTGGTCAGCACGTTGCTTTATTGGTTGGAGGCCCTGAGGGTTTAGCTGATTCAGCCAAGCAATTGGCTAGGGAGTCATGGAGTTTATCGAAGCTTACTTTTCCACATCCTTTGGTGCGTATCGTTGTTGCCGAGCAACTCTATCGTGCCTGGAGTATTATTCACAATCACCCCTATCATCGATAATGGCAATACAGCTTATTCTTGCTTCAGCTTCTCCACGTAGAAAGGAACTCCTGGATCAAATCAATGTCCGTTACCAGGTTTATCCGGTCGACCTTGATGAGACTCCGTTGCCCAATGAAAAGCCTTTGGCTTATGTTCAGCGATTAGCGGCAGAGAAATCAGCAGCCTGTGTTGCAGCGCTTAAAACCGAACTACCTGTTTTAGCCGCCGATACCTCGGTTATTTTGGGTGATATGATTATGGGAAAGCCTCAAACTCAAGCAGACGCGGTAGCTATGCTGTCCCAATTATCAGGTAAAACCCATCAGGTTTACAGTGCAATTTCACTCAGAGGACGTGAGCATAGTCAGGCGGTGAGTATTACCGAAGTGACCTTTAGACGGTTAACTGAGCGAGAAATTATAAGTTACTGGGATACGGGTGAGCCGATTGATAAAGCAGGAAGCTATGCTATACAGGGAATCGGTGGAATTTTTGTTGAATCCATTGTAGGTAGTTTTTCGGGGGTTGTGGGTTTGCCATTATTTGAGACTGCTGAGCTTTTATCTAAGCAAGGAATAGAGTTTTTTAAATGAGTGAAGAAATTTTAATCAATGTGACCCCACCTGAAACCAGAGTAGCCGTCATTGAAAATGGTGTTTTACAAGAACTCATTATTGAAAGAACCCGAGAGCGAGGTCTAGTGGGCAATATATACAAAGGTGAGGTTTGTCGGGTTTTGCCCGGTATGCAAGCTGCTTTTATAGATATTGGCTTACCTAAGGCGGCTTTTATACATCTTTCTGATTTATGTTCAAAAGATCTGGAAGAAAAAAAGTCAGATGTTATTGAACATTACTTACGTGAAGGCCAGGAGATCGTTGTACAGGTTGTTAAAGATCCTTTAGGTAGTAAAGGCGCCAGATTAACGACAGAAATTTCTATTCCCTCACGTTACCAGGTGTATATGCCTTATGCAAATAATACCGGTGTTTCTCAGCGGATAGAAGTCGATGCTGAACGAATGCGGTTAAAGGTTTGTCTGGATAATTTCAGACAAGAAAATAACTGTGGTGGCTTTATTGCCAGAACAGCGGCAGAGTGTATTAAAGAATCGGTATTAATTGCAGATATGACCTTCTTGTTAAAGTTATGGGAGTCTATCTTAAAAAAAATTGCAGTGGCTAAGACTAAGCAATTTATTCATAAAGATTTGCCTTTAAGTATTAGAACTCTGAGAGATCTATACAAAGAAGGCATTGATCGGGTTCGTGTAGATTCTAGAGAAACTTACCACCGTTTACTTGAATTTGCTGAGGTGTTTGTTCCCGAAATTGTACCGGTTATTGAGCATTATTCAGGGGAATGTCCGGTATTTGATATTTACAGTGTTGAGGACGAAATTAAAAAAGCGTTAGATCGTAAGGTAAAATTGAAGTCGGGCGGGTATTTAATATTTGATCAGACTGAAGCAATGACCACCGTCGATGTTAATACCGGGGGGTATGTCGGTGGGCGTAATTTAGAAGAGACTATTTTTAAGACGAATCTTGAAGCCGCTCAAACCATTGCTCGCCAACTCAGGCTTCGAAATTTGGGTGGGATTATTATTATCGACTTCATTGACATGAAGAGCGAAGAACACAAGCGCTTGGTGCTACAGGCATTAGAGCGCAACCTGGAAAAAGATCGGGCAAAAACCAAAATCACGGAAGTGTCTGTGTTGGGTTTAGTTGAAATGACCCGAAAAAGAACCCGTGAAAGCCTAGAGCATATTCTTTGTGAACCCTGTAGCTCATGTGGTGGTCGCGGTGTTTTAAAGACAGCAGAAACCATGTGTCTCGAGATTTTTAGGGAAATTATTCGGGAGGTCAGGCTGTATAAGGTCAAAACATTGTTGGTACTCGCTTCCAATGAAGTTGTCGATATGCTGCTTGATGAAGAGGCGGATATGCTGGCTGAGCTGGAAATATTTCTGGATGTGCAGATTAAGTTCAGGGTTGAAGCGCAATATAACCAGGAACAATATGACATTGTTTTGCTTTAAGGTGATTCCAGTAATATGATCCACCATATCAAACGCGCAACCCGGCATTTAATATTTTGGTCTTTGATTGCTTGTGCCGTTAGTTTAACAGCGGTACGACTGGTGTTGCTCAGCGTGGATCGTTATAAGGCAGATTTGTCTGTGCGTGTAAGTGAGTTAATGGGAGTGCCTGTCGAGATAGGTCATTTGCACGCTAATATGCGCGGCTATTCTCCTGAGTTGGTATTGAAGGATTTCAGGATACTGTCTGCGGTTACAAATGAATCGCCTATCCAGCTTAAAGAAATACGCTTAGGGATCAATTTAGTTGATTTTTTGATGACCGGTGATCAATTCGCTTCGTCATGGGTCACTTTAGTCGGTGCCAAACTGACCATCAAGCGTAAACAGGATGGCAGTATTGCAATTGTTGGTTTAAAGGGCGGCGATGAAAAACCTTTTTGGTTGTTGCAAGGGAGTCAATACGAAGTTTTACAAAGTGAAGTGAACTGGTTGGATGAGCTAAATCAGATAAAGCCCGTCACAATAGGTGAGGTCAATGTTGCTATCATTAACAAATCGCAACAGCACCAGATAAATGCGCTGCTTAAGTTGCCTGAGGCTTATGGTGAAGAATTAATAGTCTCTATGCAATTTAAAGGCAATATTTTTGAGACAGCATCAATTGATGGTAGCGTTTTTGTAGAGGGTAAAAAGATAAAGCCGACTGAGTGGGTTCCCGGGAACTTATCTGTACCTGTGAGCATTTCTTCAGGTAGTGTCGATTTTAAATGTTGGGGTGAATTGCAGCAGTCTAAGTTAGATTCTATTGTGGGAGATGTGCAGTTACAACAATTGACGCTGACCAGACCTGATAAGGCGAGCTTTCTTGTTCAGCATTTAAGCACTCAATTTCATTGGTTCCAGAATGACGGGGAATGGCGTTTGCAAGTGCCTCAAATGCTGCTTGAAACAGTCGATAATAAATGGCCTGTTATGGCCTTTAATATTTTTGGTGAGCAGACTGAAGATAATAAATTACATAAGTTAGGTTTATTCATTGATACGCTTGATTTGCAGAAAGTCGCTTATTGGGTTGATTTTTTTGCACCGCTTTCTGGGGATCAACGACTCTTGTTAAAACAAGCCCAATTAAAAGGCTTTTTAGAGCAACTTTCTTTATTCGTGGACTTAGATGAGCAGCATTTTGCAATTAAGGGTGATTTTGCTCATATTAATGTAGCACCCTCTCAGGCAATACCCGGTGTAGAAAATTTAACGGGATACTTAAAAGGGACTGACCAACAAGGGCAGCTTGTTTTGGCAACCGAAGAGGCGCACCTTTTAACGTTGGGGGTTTTCCGTCAAGCACTCGATATTACAAAACTGACGGGGACGGTTGACTGGCAACAAACACCCGATGAATATCTATTTTCTAGTGCATTGCTGACCTTAAATTCTCCCGATTTAGAAACAGATACCCGGTTTAACTTGCGTATTCCAAAAGCGCAAGACCAGTCTGCGTTTTTGGATTTGCAGTCTGGTTTCTCAATAGCCGACGTCAGTAAAGCTACGCGCTATTTACCCGTTAATACGATGAGAAAAACCGTCGTCGAATGGTTGGATAGAGGGCTGGTAAAAGGACGTGTGCCCAAAGGGGATGTTTTATTTTACGGAAATCTCAATGATTTTCCTTTTAGTAAGGGTCAAGGTGTTTTTGAGATTCCCTTTCAAATTGATCAGGTAGACTTAGTGTATCTTTCCGCTTGGCCGAGCTTGACTGAATTGGGGGGTGATGTGTTATTCCTGCAGGATAGTTTGCAGGTTAATTTAAAAACGGGTTCGAGCAAGGATGTGAAAATTAATCAGGCAATGATTACTCTTCCTGATTTAAATGCAGCTGAGCAACTTTTTGTTAAAGCAACTTTAAATACAGGCATATTACAAGGCCTGGAATTTCTACAGCAAACACCGCTCAAATCGTCAGCCGATAATTTGTTAAACGCAATAGATCCACAGGGTAACACTGATATCAACCTGGATTTAAAACTGCCTTTAGCGGAGGGGGTAAACCAGGAAATTGATGGAGTTGCACACTTGGCTAATGCCAAACTTAAAGTTAAGGCACTTGACTTGGATGTGATTCAAATGAATGGAGAGGTTAAGTTTAATGAGCACGGTTTGTATAGTAACCTCATTACAGCCGAGGCATTAAATAATTCTATTAAGGCGACTATTACGAATTCTAACCTTTTATCGACAGTCAATGTGACGGGACATGCCGATGCTAGGGATCTTGAAAAACAATTTAAGTTACCTGGATGGCATTTGGCTCAAGGGGCAACGGATTATGTGATTAAGCTAAATTTGCCTGCTGATCAAAGCGCTCCTGAATTGTTAGTAGAGTCAAATTTACAGGGCATGGGCTTAGATTTTCCTAGCACCTTAGCTAAAACTAAAGAGCAGCAACGTGCTTTAGCAATGACGTTTAATTTAGGATTACATGATTTATTACCCATTCAGATCAACTACGATAAGCAATTAAAAGCAGTACTTAATTATGATTTGAAGACATCTAAAATAGAATCTGCCACTATCTTATTGGGGGCTGGTGATACGCCTCAAAATCAGAATCAAGATTTTGGGATTAAGCTATTTCTCAATAAAGAGCGGTTGGCTTTGCAAGATTGGATAAGCTTGGTTGGCTCTTTGGCAACGTCAGAAGATACTGAAACGACAGGGGCACTGAGTAGTATTAAAGAAATTAAAGTGCATAGTGAACATGGCTTATGGAAAAAGGCTGATTTGGGTCTAATTGATATTGCCTTAAAGCCTGAGGCCAATTATTGGATCGGAAACCTTGACAGTTTACTGGCTAAAGGTAAGTTTAAAATACCTAAAGCCTTAAAGGGTGCCGATAGCATCCAGCTAGACCTGGATGAGCTGGATCTTGGTGTGGTAAAGCAGCTTAAATCTCAAAGCGAAACAGGTTCAACATTATCGCCAGAGTTTATGCCACTCATACAGATTAATAGCGAAAAAACACGCTGGCACGATGTTCCCTTGGGTAAGTTGACAGTAGAAACCGAACGTATTTTTGATGGTATTACCTTTAAGCGCTTTGATTTAATGGGGGACGATCAAAAATTGAGCTTGTCAGGTTACTGGACAAACAAAGGTCGTTACTCTGCTACGCACGTAGAGGGGAGTCTTAACATCCCACAAGCAGGACAATTACTTGCTAAATTAGGACTGAGTAAAGATTTTACTGAAACCCATGCACTGATTAATGTTTTCGGAAATTGGGCGGGGGCGCCCTATCAATTTTCTTTGGATGAGCTAAAAGGCCATTTAGATATTGATTTTAAAAATGGTCGTATCTTAGGTATAGAGCCAGGCTTTGGTCGGGTGTTGGGTATTTTGGCAGTTGCTCAGTGGGTAAAGCGCTTTCAGCTTGATTTTAGTGATGTGTTTGGAGAAGGGTTGAGTTTTTCAAGCATTAAGGGACGATTTGATTTACAGGGAGGCTTAGCCTCAACGCGAGATTTGATAGTGGATGCGGTTCCGGCAAAAATTTCTATTGCAGGGAATGCCGATTTGGTTCGTGAAACAGTTGATTATAGTGTTAATGTCGTACCAAAAAGTGCAGATGCGGTACCTGTTGCTGGTACAATAATGGGTAAATTAACTGATTTCATAGGCTTAGCTTTAACGGGTAAAGATCAACAAGGTTTTTTCTTTGGCTCCCAGTATTTAGTAAAAGGGGCTTGGGGAAATGTGCAGATTATCCCTTTACACGAGAATGATGGTTTATTGCAAAAAACCTGGGATGGCATTACAGGATTTCCATGGGTTAAACAAAGTACGGAACGATAAGATATGACTAAATGTGCTGCAATACAAATGGCCTCAAGCCCCAATGTTAGTTTTAACCTGATAGAAGCTGAGAAGCTAATCGCTGAAGCGGTTGACGCAGGGGCTAAATTGGTTGCATTACCAGAAAACTTTGCCTTGATGGGTACACACGAAACAGACAAGCTGAAGGCTAAAGAAGTTGATGGTACCGGGCCCATACAGGATTTTTTAGCCGCTGTTGCAAAGAAATATGCTGTCTGGGTCGTGGGAGGAACGATGCCTATGGCTACAGACAATCCGTACAAAGTACGCGCGGCTTGTCTAGTCTATAATGATCAGGGTGAGCGGGTAGGGCGTTACGATAAAGTGCATTTATTTGATGTTAATGTACCTGGTACTAATGAAGTCTATCGAGAGTCGGATGGCATTGAGCCAGGCACTGGTTTTCAGATTTTTGATACCCCTTTCGGAAAGCTAGGTATTGCTGTTTGTTATGACTTACGATTCCCTGAGTTTTTTCGAAAGATGAGTCAGGTAGGTGTTGATATTGTGGTGGTTCCTTCAGCCTTTACGGCTGAAACAGGTGCCGCTCACTGGGAAGTTTTATTACGTGCCCGTGCAATAGAAAACCTCTGTTATGTGATTGCGCCCAATCAGGGTGGTTTTCACCTTAATGGTCGTAAAACTTATGGACATAGTATGGTTATTGATCCTTGGGGGGTAATTTTAGATTGTTATAAAACCGGTGGTGGTTATGTTTTAGCCGAAATTGATTTAGAACGATTAGAGAAAGTAAGACTCTCATTCCCTGTTTTAAGACATAGACGTTATTTTTGTGAATAATATGCCAAGCCTGATTAAGATTTTATTCTTAGCACTGATGTTAGTTTCTTGTACAAGCGAAGATAAGCGCTATCGTGATACCAGTGCCTTAGAACGTCCGCCTGCGTTAAAGGTCAATAAAAAAGCCGATGGTACGGAAGATATTGATAATAGTACTGCACGAATAAAGCAGGATGGAACGGGATTAGGATCAAGGGTTTATCTAACACCAACAACGCCTCCTTTACTGATGATCAAGGAGACTTATGATTTAGCATGGGAAACGTTGGGGCAAGGATTAAAACAGAGTCATCTTCAAATCACAGATCGTGAGCATGATAAGGGTCGTTATTTTGTCACTTATAATCCTGATAAGTGGAGTGATGAAGAGGAAGAGGGTTTTTTTGATAAAGCCTTAGGCTACTTTACCGATAAAGATAATGACGAGCGTTATCTTTTGACGGTGACGGCAAAAGGTGCTGAAACACAAGTCAGTGCCGTGATTAATACGGAGCCTAAATTAAGCACCAAGTCGGCTACAAAAAATAGTACGGTGCCACCACCCGCCGATGGTGCCGAGAAGTTGTTAGCGTTGATCTATAAAACAATGAGTGAACCCGCTAAAGAGAAGGGTAAAAAATCGGGTCGTGGTCGCGGACGTGGTCGCAAAGATTGACGATTTAGAGCGGTTCGTGTACATAATGATGTTGTAATTATTCGCTCTTTTTTACAGAGGGGGACTGAATGGTTACTGGTATTGTAAATGATGTTGCCCTGTTGGGATAATTAACTAAAAGTTATAATGAAAATACTAAACCTTGCAAGACAAGCTATTTTGGCGCCTGCCGGTATTCAAGATAGTGATATTGAAAAAATCATGAATAGATTGCTGAGTTCATCAGTTGATGCAGCAGATATTTACTTTCAGTCCAGCCACAGTGAATCCTGGGTGATGGAAGGCGGGATTATTAAAGAAGGTAGCTACAGTATTGAACAAGGTGCTGGTGTTCGGGCGGTATCCGGTGAGAAGACTGGATTTGCTTACAGTGATCGCATTGAACTGCCGGTATTACTGGAAGCCGCCAATAACGTTAAGGCGATTGTCCGTCAGGGGCAAGAGGCTCAGGTTGGCTTGGTGTATGCGGCTAATGCGGTTCAGTATTATCCAGTAGCTAATCCTTTAAAATCACTGGCAGAACAGCAGAAGATTGATCTATTACGCAAAGTCGATAGCGAAACCCGCAAGCTAGATGCACGTATCGAAGAAGTCATTGTCAGTTTAAGCGGTGTCCACGAAACGATACTGGTCGCTAATCAGGATGGGACTTTAGCCGCAGATATTCGACCTTTAGTGAGGATGAATGTTACCGTCATTGTTGAAGAAAACGGGCGACGTGAACAAGCCAGTATGGGTGGGGGCGGTAGAAGTGATTACAACTACTTCATTGATCAGGATCAAGCGTTAAATTATGGCAAGGAAGCGGTTAGGCAGGCTTTGGTTAATTTGGAAGCAGAAGACGCACCCGCTGGTAACATGACGGTTGTATTGGGGGCAGGTTGGCCAGGCATCTTATTGCACGAAGCCATTGGTCATGGATTGGAGGGTGATTTTAATCGCAAAGGTACTTCGGCTTTTAGTGGTCGTGTGGGTGAGCGCGTAGCCTCTGATTTATGTACCGTGGTGGATGACGGGACGTTACCGGGGCGACGCGGTTCTTTGAGCATTGATGATGAAGGCACCCCAACAGAAAATACTGTGCTGATTGAAAAAGGTATCCTTAAAGGCTATATGCAGGACAAGCTTAATGCGCGATTAATGGGCGTTAAGTCAACTGGAAATGGGCGGCGTGAGTCCTACGCGAGCTTACCTATGCCACGAATGACCAATACCTATATGCTGCCCGGCACTCATAACCCGGAAGAGATCATTCGTTCCGTT
Organism: Methylococcales bacterium; assembly: GCA_003584865.1. GTDB lineage: Bacteria > Pseudomonadota > Gammaproteobacteria > Methylococcales > Methylomonadaceae > Methylobacter_C. The sequence continues at coordinate 22,193 of QVQE01000158.1, read as the reverse complement.
AAGAAAGGCTTGTATGCTAAAAACTTTGCGGGTGGACAGGTGGATATTACCTCAGGTAAGTTTGTGTTCTCTGCCAGTGAAGCGTATTTAATTGAGAACGGTCAGATTACACGTGCCGTCAAAGGTGCAACGTTAATTGGAAATGGCCCTGATGTTTTAACTAAAGTATCGATGGTCGGTACCGATCTTCAACTCGACAGTGGTGTCGGTAGTTGTGGAAAAGAAGGTCAAAGCGTGCCGGTGGGTGTTGGTCAGCCGACCCTTAAGATTGATGGTATAACGGTTGGCGGCACTAGCGTGTAGGGATATTTTATCTCAGCAGCATAAGCATAGTCGTCAGGTCGCCTAAATATTTAGATTAAAGAGAACACAGTGCAGAATCAGGAAGAAGTTAAGCGTTTAAAAAACAGTGTTCAACACTTGTTGGATGAAGCCAAAGAACAAGGGGCTAGTGCGGCTGAAGCGGGGTTAAGTCAAGAAAACGGCTTGTCTGTGTCAGCGCGTTTAGGTGAAGTTGAGACTATTGAGCATCATTGTGGTCAAGGTCTGGGTATAACGGTTTATTTTGGTCAGCGTAAGGGTTCAGCAAGTACCACCGATTTATCGCCCGAATCGATTAAAGAAACCGTCACTGCGGCTTGCAGTATTGCGCGTTATACCAGTGAAGATGCTTATGCGGGGTTGCCGGAAAAAGAGTTATTAGCGACTGAATTTCCTGATCTTGATTTGAATCATCCTTGGTCTATTAGTGCGGACGAGGCGATTGATCTGGCTGTTGAATGTGAAAATGTGGCGCGTAATTTTCATAAGGATATCAGTAACTCAGAAGGGGCGACGATTAATACGCATCAAGGTATTCACGTTATGGGTAATAGCCTGGGTTTTTTACAGGGCTATATTTCAACGCGGCATTCGCTTAGTTGTTCGGTTTTGGCGCAGCGTGGTGGCAGTATGCAACGTGATTACTGGTATAGCGTAGCCAGAAATGCACAGAATCTAGAGTCCGCAGCAGACATCGGTAGAAAAGCGGCTGAGCGGGCACTGAGACGATTGGAAGGTCGTCGTTTAAGTACTCGTCAGTGTCCTGTGTTATACAGTGCAGAAATTGCTTCCGGCTTATTATCCTCGTTTATTAGTGCAATCTCAGGGGGTAATTTATATCGTAAAGCGTCCTTTTTACTGGATGCTTTAGATACACAGGTTTTTCCTGCTTTTGTTCATATCTATGAACAACCGCATTTAAAAGGTGGGTTGGGAAGTTCGGCTTATGATTCAGAAGGAGTTGCTACAAAAACACGTGATATCGTTAGTGAGGGTATCTTACGGAGTTATGTCTTGGGTACTTATTCTGCTCGTAAACTGGGTTTGCACAGTACCGGTAATGCAGGTGGTGTACGTAATTTAACCATTGATCCCAGCGAGTTAGACTTTCAGGGGATGTTGAAGAAACTGGATACCGGATTGTTGGTGACAGAATTGATGGGGCAGGGTGTTAATATCTTAACGGGTGATTACTCTCGGGGTGCGGCAGGTTTTTGGGTGGAAAATGGCGTGATTCAATATCCCGTTGAAGAAATTACTATTGCAGGCAATTTAAAAGATATGCTGAAAAATATCGTGGCGATAGGTAATGATATTGATTATCGGGGCAGCACGCGTACAGGTTCAATACTGGTTGAGCAAATGTCTATTGCTGGCGAATAAAAATAAATATTCAGGTCTCCGTTTTGCTCTTCCCCCTTTGAAAAAGGGGGATCGAGAGAGATTTATTTAATAAAATCTCCCCTAACCCCTCTTTTTAAAAGAGGGGGACTGAGTACCTACAACTAAAGCGCTTTAACAATGTCCTCAATTAATTGCGGACCTTTATAAATCAAGCCACTGTAAACCTGTACCAGGCTTGCTCCCGCTGTCAGTTTTTCTTGAGCATCCTCAGCACTCAAAATACCGCCAGCAGCAATAATAGCGACTTTGCCGTTTAATTCAGAAGCCAAACCACGAACAACACGGGTTGATGCGGTTTTGACGGGGGCGCCACTTAAGCCCCCTGCTTCTTGTGCCAAGGGGTGACCTGCAATAGCGCCTCTAAAGATTGTCGTATTCGTGGCAATAACACCATCTATTTTAAACTCCAGTAGTAATTGGGCAATATGACTGATTTCATCCTCATTGAGGTCGGGCGCTATTTTGATAGCTAAAGGCACATAAAAGTCGTGTTTTACTTGAAGTTTAAGTTGTTCTTCTTTTAAGCGAGCAATCAAAGCGGTTATTTCATCGCCTTGTTGTAGTTGACGTAAGTTTTTAGTGTTAGGCGAGGAGATATTAATCGTAATATAACTTGCAGAGGGGTAAGCCTTACGTAAGCCGATTAAATAATCCTCTGTCGCATTTTCTATAGGCGTATCAAAATTTTTGCCGATATTAATGCCTAATATTCCTGAGTAGCCACTTAACTTGACCTGTGCCAAGAGGTGATCTATGCCCAAATTATTAAAGCCCATCCGATTAATAATTGCTTGATGCTCAGGTAATCTGAATAAACGTGGCTTAGGATTACCGGGTTGTGGTCTGGGAGTTACTGTACCTATTTCTAAAAAACCAAAGCCTAAAGCCGCTAGTGCATTAATATAGTCACCATTTTTATCCATACCTGCAGCAAGACCGACAGGATTTTTAAAGTCCAGACCCATGACATTAACCGGTTTATCTTTAACGGTTGGATAGATTAATGAGCCTATCCCTGTCGCATTAGCTGTATTCAATAGCTTTAAGGTGACTTCATGCGCGGTTTCCGGGTCAAGAGAAAATAAAATAGGTCGCAGTAAAGGATAAAGATTCATAGGGCTGCCGTTGGTTATAAGATTTATGTAAAAATTAAATGCTCTCGTGAGTCGTTACTATTGCGCGGCTAACGCGGCTCTCTTTTCATGAGAGCTTAATTGATAGGGTTCAGGGCTTACTGCCGTGGTGCGCTTCAATATTAAATCAACCATGAGTTGCGCAGACGCTGGCCCCATAATGAGGCCGTTTCTAAAATGCCCGGCATTAATACTCAAATTAGCAATCTCTGGATGCAGGTCAATGTAGGGTACACCTTCTTGAGTGCCGGGTCTTAAACCTGCCCAATGATGAATAAGCGGTGTTTTTTTAAGTGCGGGTAGCAGTGTTAAGGCAAAGTCAGTGAGTCGTTCCTTAGCCATCAGTGAAGTGCTTTTGTTAAAGCCATCGTACTCAACGGTACTGCCCGCTAATATTTTTCCATCCCTACGCGGGATTAGATATAGATCTCCATCCAGTACCATGGAGGGTAACATATCGGGTTGGGCATCAAATAACAACATTTGTCCTTTTACAGGAGCCACATGAGGGGCGTGAGCTAGTTCGGGAAATAGCCGTTTAAACAGAGAGCCTGTCCAAGCACCTGCTGAGATAATTAAGTGCTGAACTGGCAGTAAGCCTGTACTGGTTTTAATGTGCGTAATCTGATTCTTATCCAGCATAACATCAATCAATTCACATTGTTCTATTAGGGTAATACCTTTATTAACTAAATCTTGTATTAATGATTTAACCAAACGAGGATTACGGGCTTGAGCAATAGAAGGTAACCAAAGCGGATGGTCCGGTATTGTATTGAGTGCGTCAAAAAAATGTGATTCTGCTACTTCAAATGGCACGTTATTGGTTTTACACCAGTCGATGGCATCAGCATAATCAGGGTTTTTTGTAATCAGTATTCCGCATTGAGTCCATTCTGGATCTTTACGGGTATCAGCTAACAGTTGGGAAGCCAAGGTGGGATATAAACTAAGGCTTTGTATGGTTAGGCGAGTGATGGCATCTGCTTGTCGCCAGGGATAAAGTGGCATCAAGATGCCACCGCCTGCCCAAGAGGACTCTTGGCCTAACGTGTTTTTTTCAATGACCGTGACGGTTGCTCCGGCATTAAAAAATTCTCGCGCGGTGAGAAGGCCGATAACACCGCCGCCGATGATAGTAATATCTGAGGATTTAATCATCGCTTAAATCCGAGTTTTTGTTATTGAGCAATGCATTCTTTCAAATTCTCGTTTGTTATTAGAGACCAACCCTAGGTTCCTGCCAAGTAAATAAACGGCAATTATTGAGCGTGAAGTGTGTAGAATTGTTATCTACTTTAACTTCTTACCCGTTATTTTAACAGTGTTGTAAGTTAGAGTCTTTGTCGTTTCCTGTTGTTTTTTTTAGACAATCATGGCGTGATTATGGGTATCAACTCTTAATTATTGATAATTAAGGGTTAATCAATATAAAAAAAATAGCATTAACGCTTGTGGGTTAATGTTTTTACTGCTATTATTGCGTGCGTGAAATCAAGTTTGTTGTATTTATGCAAATAGTTTGTAAATTAACAACCCATAAGGGGGAGAGCAATGATTAATAAAAATAATAAATACTTAGGCGCAGCCTTAGTAACAATAACAGTCGCAGGTATGGTTGCGGCTCCACAGGCAATGGCAAAAAAAGCTAAAACAGTTAGAACGTTGACTACCTCTGAGTATCACCACTCAGTAACAACTACTAGCAGCAACACAAGTGCATTAGAAGCACAATTACGTGCTTTGCAAGACGAAGTGGATAGCTTAAAAGCACAAGTAAGAGCTTCAGTTCCAACAGCTGCAGTTGTTTCTGCTGATTCTCAAAAAATTCAAGAATTAGATGCATGGGCTGCTTCAATTAAAGCAGATCATGTGAAGCATGAAAAACATCACGATAAAGACAACATGTTGTACTTCCGTGGTGGTTATGTTCAAAATGATCGTGCAATGCTTGCTACAACCAATTCTTTTGGTGGTTCTTCATTGCCATTAGGGGGCGTATTGCCAGGTGCTACTGGTGGTAGTTCAAGCGGTTGGAATGTTGGCGCAGGTGTTGATTTTCATTTAAATGAAGGCTTATTTGGATTATTAGATAAGACTGATTTATTAGGTGAATTAGATATCAATTATGTTGATGTTGGCAGATACACTGGTAGTGTTACTCAAGCAACAGCTGGTATAGCAGCACCTGCAACTGTTAGCCAAAGCATGATGAGACTAAGCGCATCACCAAAAGTTAAATTCTTAAAAGGCAGTGCACTGAGACCATGGATTATACCAGTGGGTCTTACACTTAATTTTATCAGTCCACCAACACAAGTTAATACAATATCTTATTTGAAACCAGGGATGAACTTTGCTACTGGTTTTGATTACAATATTTGGAAAAGCTTGTACATCGGTGCAGACGTGCGTTATTTCTTGGCAACAAGCCAACTTGATGGTACTAACGTAAACGGTTTCACAGCTGGCGGCCAAGTCGGTTTCGGTTTCTAAGCATTACGCTTAAATCGTTCGCCTGGAAAAAAGGGAGTGGAGAAATCCACTCCCTTTTTTTATGCCTGATAACCCGTCATTAAACATGAGTTCGATGACGGGGCCAAGCCAAACCAAACCTAAGCGATGATTAAAAAGTCAGCCGCTACCAAAGCCGGGTGTGTAGTCGTACCAATTAACGCTACCTGAACGGCAGCACCCGCCCCATTTGCATCCGCATCGTAATACAATATACCCGATGTACTGTTATAGATAAAATGCGAAGTGGCTGTTGTGCCAGCAGTCGCAGTGGTGCTAGAGACAAATTCATTCGCAGTTAAAGCAGCCCCATTCCCCGTTCCAGCAGCAGTGGCAATGCCGGCGAAAACGGTTTTACTGAATTCCAGCTTATCAGTGCCTGAGACAAAGTCAGTAATCGTATCTTTGTTGGACGATGTATTAGGTGTTGTATTAAAGACGAAATAATCTGACCCAGCGCCACCGGTTAGCGTGTCATTACCCAAGCCACCAATCAAGATATCATTACCATTGCCGCCAATGAGTGTATCTTTGCCAGTGCCGCCAGTCAGGATATCATTCAAACCGGAACCTGTAAGGGTCGTGGCAACACCGGTATCGGTGACTTTAAAGCCGTTGGTGCCGGTGGTGATCGCCGATAAATTGACGGCTAGTCCTGAGGTGGTGATATTGACCGTTCCGTTATTAGCACTCGCAACTGTGGCTGTCCAGGCCGTATTGATAGACGCAATAGCGGTGGCTCCTGCTGCTATAGTAAGAACATCAGCACCCCCATTACCTAAATCAGTAATGGTGTCGGTTCCCGTGACATTGAAAGTATCAAGGCCAGCGCCGCCAGTTAAGATATTTACCCCTAAACCGCCTGCCAAAGTGTCATTTCCCGTCCCACCAATCAGTGTATCATTAAGCGCAGAGCCAGTAAGCGTGGTGGCAACACCGGTATCGGTGACTTTAAAGCCGTTGATACCGGAGGTGACAGCCGCCAGATTAACGTCTAAACCAGCTGTTGTAATAGTTGCTGTGCCATTATTACTGGTTCCAGCGCTAGCTATCCAGGCTGTATTAATCGTTGCATTGGCAGTGCCACCTGCGGCAACAGTGAGTACATCGGCACCCCCATTACCTAAATCAGTAATTGAAGCTTTACCGGATACCATAAAAGTATCTATGCCAAGGCCACCCGTCAGACTAGCATTGCTCTTGGTGGTATCTTGCAGTGTATCGGCTCCAGTAGTCCCTGAAACAGTTAACACAGGTGCCCCTGATATCTTGGATAAAACCGCGTTGTCTGCAACAGATTGTGCCGCAGTCATTGCCAAGGCGACTCCCGTATCCGTTTGGATAATCGTATTAATCAAACTTACGCTGCTTTGTAGTAAACCAATGTTAGATACTACGTTTGTAGCGGTATCGATAATAACAAAGCTACTCGCGCCAAGTGTAGCCAGACTGCTGAGAAAAGTAGCTACGCTTCCATAGCCTGAAGGAGGCGCTGCATTCGTCAGCGTGTAGCCTATAGCATCTAACTGCTTGAGGTCGATGACAGAAAGTGCTTGAAATGTTGAGCCTGTATAGTATTCATTGAAGGCATCATTGCTTCCTTGCACACCTGAATTAAGAAAATCACTTGGATCAGAACGGGTTCCGTAGTTGGCTAAGACTGTTTTGCCTCCGTCTAAAGAAAAATAAGCGGACGCTGCCGGTATTGTGCCAGTAAAAAGTAAAGTACCCGGTGCTGTAAATCTGAATAAGTCAAAGATGTCTGGAGTGGTACCATAAGGGATTCTGCCCATTGCATGGGTTAATTCATGCAGTGCGACACCGGGTAACAAACTGGAATTGATGTCCGTGGCAAACGTTGCGCCGCCGTCCGTGGCGCCGGCAGGTGTCGCCAGTCCCCAAAGCTTAAGTTGAGCATCCCAAACGACGACTGAGGACTGCCCTTGAATGGATGTGCCTGTAGGTAAAGCGCTAAAAGTAGTATCTCCCGCTGCTGCATGGCTAATCAAATTCGTGTAAACAGTCGAATACGATTCGGAATAACCACTTGATGGGCCAGCCGATGCACCACCACCGGTTCCAGAGCAGGTAATGCCTATATTTAAAACAATGTTATTGGCGATGGAGTTACACAGTAGTTGTGCGGCCTGAATAATGCCAGCCTGAAAAGTTGAGACGGCTGTGCTGACAGTGGCATCCCACATTAGATTTATCTGAAAGCCACCAACAGAACCCACTAAGGTCGCTGCTGGAGCTACTAGAGACGTTGCATTGGATGTCGGCGTGCGCAAGGCAGTTCCTGAATTGAAAGCAAACGAGTTGTTGACATGTATAGGTTCAGGATAGACTGATGGGCTAGTTGAGTGGGTATGATGGGTGATAGCCGGAATATTGTTGTTAGTACTCGACCAGTGGTCGTTTGTATTTACAGGTTGGGAGAAAAATGTCTGACTATTGCCAGCATTGAGTATATCTGAATTAGTCCATAATTTTGGGTTTTTCATAGTTTAAGCGGTGCCTCATAAGATTAGTTATAAATTGTTCATCACCTGTCACCTGCATGACCTTTGAGTTGAGTAATAATATAGGCGGCACAAAAAACCGGGATGTAACTACGGACTGATTCTACTAAAATACACATTTTTAGCAAGTGATAGTTTTATTATTTCCAATAATTCATTTAGACATCTCAGTCCTTCAGTGACCAAAAAAGTCTCGATTCATCGCATAAGTTTGTCTGAAGAGTCTAAAGACAGTAGACTACACGCTTAATTTCTATCGACTTAACCTGAACAGACCTCTAAAAACACGACAGATGACTCAGAAAAAACGTTTAATTATTGCCATGACCGGTGCAACAGGGGCTGTTTACGGTGTAAGAATGCTGCAAATCTTACAAGCTCAGGAAGAATGGGAAACGCATCTGGTAATTTCCGATGCGGGGGTGGTTAATTTAAAACATGAAATGGATATGAAACGGGCCGAACTCTATAAACTAGCGGATGTAACACATGGCATTAATGATATAGCGGCGAGTATTTCGAGTGGTGGATTTAAAACAGAAGGCATGATTATCGCACCTTGTTCTATGAAAACACTGGCGGCAGTTGCTCACGGTTTTGGTGATAACTTAATCTCACGGGGGGCTGATGTGGTGTTAAAAGAGCGTCGGCGTTTGGTGTTAATGCCCCGTGAAACACCTTTAAATCTGGTACATATTAGAAATATGGGGATCGTGACTGAAATGGGCGGTATTATGTTTCCCCCAATGCCCGCTTTTTACAGCAAGACCGATTCTTTAACGGCAATGGTTAATGAAACTGTGGGACGAATATTGGATATGTTCAGCGTTAATGTTGAGGGCTTGTATACCCCTTGGGAAGGGTTGTAAGGCGTTCAGAAAACCGATTTGAACAATAATAGTTGCAAATATCATAAATAATCCACAACAAATAAAATAACTCTCTATACTCAAGCTTAATTTAATGATTAATGGATCACTCTAGATGAGAAATATAACAGTATTGCATGATGTTACAAGACGTCTCCAGTTACGAAATAGTTAATTAAGCAATAAGAGAGGGGAAAATGAGTAAAGCTAACGTTGTTGTTTGTCTGTTTATGTTATTAGCCGTTACCGATGTTTTTGCATTAGAACCACCCAAGTTGCCCTTGGGTTTCTTTGTGACTAGCAGCGGTATTGGCAAGGGTGCTAATCTGGGTGGTCTGGCCGGTGCTGATGCGCATTGCCAGCAACTGGCTAAAGAGGCGGGGTGGGGGGGGCGGAGCTGGCATGCTTATCTAAGCATTCAGGCTGAGGGTAACAAGCCTGCCATTAATGCACGTGATCGTATCGGCAAAGGCCCTTGGGCTAATGCCAAGGGTGTTGTTATTGCCGAGGATTTAGCGCATTTGCACGGCGATAAGGTGGCGCTTGTTCAGCTTGAAAATAACGTCAATCGTCTGACCACACTTAATGAAAAGGGGGAGCTTATCAAAGGCTCAGGCGATACCATCAATCAGCATGACATCATTACAGGTACTCTGTATGATGGCAAGGCTTACAATGATGGCTCTGATCATACTTGCCAGAGTTACACCAGCAGTGCCGAAGGTCGTGTTCAGATGGGTCATTCCGATCATTCTAATCATGGCGTTATTGGTGGTAACTTGTCGTGGAACTCCACTCATGCCAGCCGTGGCTGTAGTCCCGAGAGTTTAAAAATAACCAACGGTGTCGGTTATTTCTATTGCTTTGCAGCCAATTAAGTTTGTTTAAAGAATAAAAGCCGAGCCTATTTTCGGGCAGAGATTTTCCGGTGCGATAACTGTTCAGAAAATTATCGCTTAACCAGCGTGACCAATTGGGTGCTATCATCAATGTTGATCTGATAGCGACCCAATGCACTCATACCCAATAACTTGTTTGTCCCTAAAAGAGCATCTGCTATAAAGGCGACTTGCACATGATCCAACGTTTCTCCGGCAATTTTAACGGCGCTTAAAAAGCCCACTTTAGCTTCGGCTGTGCCATTTGCGGTTTGCATCTTTCGGGTGGTGAAGGCACTATGGGTAAGATCGAGTCGAGCAATCATTGATTCAGGTAACACCACCACATCAGCACCGGTATCAATCACCATATCCATAGTTTCCCAGTGACTGCCATTACCCGATATATCAACAGATACTATAAAGTGGTTACCCTGATGGCTGGTGGGTAAAACAATATGACGGTCTTCCGTTTTTTGTTTTTTGTTAACAATAACAATACGCTCGATTCGGCCTTTTGCATCCCGACTGACAATATGATTAAACGAAGCCAAAAGCTGTTCCATTTGTTGTTCAAGGTTGCCACGCGTGTTGATCTTTGCTTCGTTTTGGATTCTGTCTAAGCCCATGATCTTAATATTCATCTGACTTTGTAACGAGAGCAGTTGATTAAACAGATCGTTATCAGTGTCAGTTCCAGTCTCTTGTGCATGAACACTTAAGGCGATTAATGCCAGAGACAAATAAGCAATTAAACGGCATTGCTTGATCACAGAGATGATAAGATTATTTGTTGTTGTCATTAGTTTTTATAACGTTAACCGCTGTTCAGTTTCTAATAGCTGTTGCGTGGTTTGTAACACCGTATCAGGATTTAAACTCATAGAATCGATACCCACTTCAACTAAAAAGTCCGCCATTTCTGGATAGTCTGAAGGTGCCTGACCGCATAGGCCGCAATGTTTGCCATTGCGTTTAGCACCAACGACTGCCAGCCGGATCATTTCCTTTACACCTAGGTCGCGTTCATCAAAGTCTTCTGCAATAATCGCAGAATCTCTGTCTACGCCTAACGTAAGCTGGGTTAGGTCATTAGAGCCAATAGAAAAGCCGTCAAAGTGTTCTGAAAAGGCATCAATCTGAATGACATTATTAGGAATCTCACACATCACATAGATTTCGAGTCCCTTTTCACCACGCTTTAAACCGAGGGTTGCCATATAATCCAATACTTTTTTAGCTTCCTGGACACGACGACAAAACGGGATCATAAGAATGACATTGTTTAGCCCCATGTCATCACGCACCCGTTTCATTGCCGCACATTCCAGCGCAAAGCCTTCTGCATAAGCGGGATGGGTATAACGGGATGCACCGCGAAAACCAATCATAGGATTGGCTTCATCAAATTCAAACCAGCGCCCCCCTAATAAAGTTGCGTATTCGTTCGTTTTAAAATCCGACATACGTACTACGACAGGCTTGGGGTAAAAGGCGGCGGCAATGGTACCCACACCTTCTGAGAGACGTTGAATAAAGAACGCTTCTGGGCTCTTGAAATTGCGAGTTAAATCTTTAATTTGTTGCCGTTCGTTATCATCTTGCACGCGCTCAGGATGAATCAAGGCCATAGGATGCGCTTTGATGTATTCGGTGATGATAAACTCCATTCGCGCTAAACCAACCCCATCATTCGGCAGGAAACTGGTTTTAAACGCCAATTCGGGATTACCGAGGTTAAGCATGATTTTGGTCTTAGGACGTTTTAAGCCAGATAAGTCGATGGTTTTAATTTCAAAATCAAGTATACCGTCATAGACTTTACCTTTATCACCTTCTGCGCAAGACACAGTAACCGGACTATTGTTTTTGATGGTTGTGGTGGCATTGTCACAACCAATCACCGCAGGAACGCCCAGTTCACGTGAGATAATAGCGGCGTGACACGTGCGCCCTCCTCGGTTAGTAACGATTGCTGAAGCGATTTTCATCACGGGTTCCCAATCGGGCGTGGTGATGTCGGCGACCAGCACATCGCCTGCTTTAAATTGTTGGAGTTGGCTAAGGTGGGTAATAATGCGTGCAGTACCCGTAGCGATTTTACTGCCAACTGAATGACCGGTGACAATCGGTTCAGTCTTAGTCTTAAGACTGTATTGTTCTAACACCATGCCACTTAATTGTGAGACTACGGTTTCTGGACGTGCTTGAACGATATATAAGCAACCATCAAGCCCATCTTTAGCCCATTCCATATCCATGGGTTTGGGTTGACCGGCTTTGGCACTGTAATGTTTTTCAATCTTAATCGCATAATCCGCTAAGGTTAGTACATCCTCATCAGAAATACAAAAACGCTGACGCTCTTGTTCAGAAGTGACTATATTGCGAGTCGGTTCATGGGTTCGGCCCTCACTGTAGATCATTTTGATCTTTTTCGCCCCCAAGGTACGCTTTAAGACCGCACGATGGCCTAACTCAAAAGTGGGTTTATGGACATAAAATTCATCGGGATCAACCGCACCCTGTACGACATTTTCACCCAGGCCATAAGCCCCGGTAATAAACACCACATCACTAAAACCAGACTCTGTATCCAGGGAAAACATGACCCCACTGGCATCTAGGTCAGAACGTACCATTTTCATGATACCGATTGATAGCGCGAGTTTGAAATGATCAAAGCCTTGATCAATGCGATAATGAATGGCACGATCGGTAAATAAACTGGCAAAGCAACGTTTACAGGCTTCTAGCAAGGCAGGTTCACCGCGAATATTAAGAAAGGTATCTTGCTGTCCGGCAAAACTGGCGGTGGGTAAGTCTTCTGCGGTGGCTGAACTGCGTACGGCAACACTTATCTCTGTGCCGTATTGCTGTTGTAATTGAGCGTAAGCCTGAATTATTTGTTCTTCAAGGTCACGAGGAAAAGCGGCGGCATAAATAATGTCTCGTGCTTTACGCGCCCTTTGAGCCAGATCAGCGACATCAGCGGGGTTAAGATCATCAAGGGCTTCATGTAGTGCTTCCCAAGCGTTGGCCTGATCAAGCAGATAACGATAGCCTTCAGCCGTTACCGCAAAGCCATTGGGAATTTGAATACCTTGTGGGGATAGTTCCTGATACATTTCACCTAAAGAGGCATTCTTTCCACCGACTAAAGGCACGTCGTCTATCGTTAATTCATTAAACCAACGGATATAATTGTTTTGATTGGACATGGTGTTACTCCTTTGAACCTACTTTCTCAGTAGCGGGGATTTAATCCCGAATCATAAACAGTTCTATAGCCAGTAGCAAGCAATAATCGACAGTGACAGAGGTGCTTGTCGTATAATTTAGGCTTTTCACTGATTCGAAAATAAAGCCGTGTTGATGACTGAAAAACAAAAAAAGATTCTTACGTTATTAGCAAATGGCGAGTTTCACTCTGGAACAGCATTAGCGGAAGCTCTGGGCGTGAGTCGTTCAGCCATTTGTAAGCAATTAAATGGTTTGTCTGTACTGGGGTTACAACATTCAGCCGTTAGCGGTAAAGGTTATCGTTTGGATAAACCCTTGGAGTTATTGGAGCATTCTAAAATTGTTTCGGTATTGAGTGAGCAGAATAAGCCGTTAATTTCCGCTTTAGAAATTCATGACAGCCTTAATTCGACTAACACGTATCTAGTTGAGCATTCTCAACGTAATGCGCCCTCGGGTTATGTTTGTTTTGCCGAACATCAAACCGCTGGTAAAGGACGGCGGGGGCGACAATGGGTCTCGCCTTACGGGAGTAATTTATACTTATCGATACTCTGGCGCTTTCAACAAGGTGGTATGGCTGCGACGGCAGGACTTAGTCTGGCGATTGGGGTTGCGGTGATAAGAGCATTGCAGGCCTCGGGTTTTAATGAGGTCGGCTTAAAGTGGCCGAATGATATTTATTATCAAGGTAAGAAACTAGGCGGTATCTTAATTGAAGTGTCAGGCGAAGCTGATGGCCCTTGTTCTGCTGTGATCGGCTTAGGTTTAAACTTGTTTTTACCTGAAGCTGAGGCTCAAACGATAACTCAAGCCTGGACTGATTTAACTAAGATTAGTGGTGAAAAGGTGTTACGAAGAAATGCGTTAGCCGGAGCTGTATTAAATCAAATGTTAATCATTCTGAACGGTTATGAAACCTTAGGCCTTCAAGGGTGTCTTGAAGAGTGGCGACGTTATGATTGTTTGAAAGGTCAGTCTGCTACCTTATTTATTGGTCAACAGCACATACAAGGTACGGTTGAAGGTGTTGATGATAATGGTCTTTTATTAATTAAAAAACAGGAGGGTACGGTTCAGGCTTACGCCTCGGGTGAAGTCAGCTTTAATGCGATGTCATCATGAAATTATTAATCGATAGTGGTAACACCCGTCTTAAATGGGCGACTTTAGATGAACAGGGCGTAATTACGAGTCAGGTTATGCTGAATGCGCAACTATCACGACAACAGTTGCTTGATGCCTGGGTCAGGCTACCACGCCCAGAGCAGATTGCTATTGCCTGCGTGAGTGCGACACCCTTGTTAGCGTTGATTGATGATGTGGTTGAAGACTTATGGCCGAACCTGTCTATTATTTCTGTTAAATCAGAAGCGCAAGCGTACGGTGTTTATAATGCCTATCAACAACCTGAAAAACTAGGTGTTGATCGGTGGTTAGCATTAATCGCAGCGCATCATTTTTATCCCGGTGCCGCTTGTATCGTTGATTGTGGAACGGCAGTGACTGTAGACCTGATTGACGCAGCCGGTAAGCATCAAGGAGGGTTGATTAGTCCTGGCTTAACATTGATGAAAAAATCCTTAGCGGGAGGGACAGCGCAGCTTTCCTTTAATGAAGTAACCTATGAAAGAGGCCTCGCAAATTGTACTGAAGCGGCTATTTATAATGGCACCCTGTTAGCAGTTGTTGGCTTAATTGAACATATCTTAAGTCAACAAGTCCAACCCGTCAGTTTAATATTAACAGGGGGGGATGCGGAATTTGTTGCGGCGCACTTGAGCACTAACGCACTCATTGACATCGATTTAGTTTTACGGGGCTTGTCTATTGTATTGAGTGCAGATTTATCCAATTAATACCTATCCCTATCCCTATCTTTATAATTCATTTTCTGATCCTAATCCTAAATAGAGAGTACGAAGCATGTCAGTTGGAGAAGTACAGCGTTTTTATCAAAAAATTCGGCGTGATACCGACTTTTTTCAACTTTTTGTTAAAGCTATAGAATCGACTCCCCCCGAGTACCGGGATCAAGCTATCAATAACTTTGTCAAAGCACAGGGTTTTGATTTTTCTATCGAAGAATTTAATGATGTTGTCGGAGTGCTTGAAAATTCAGCGCGTTCTGTTAATAAACTCGAAAGGTTTTTTATTTGGCTATCAGGTGTTAGCCCAAGAATCTTAGCCGGTTGCCCTGAGTCAGAACAAAAAAAACACGCAGCTCTTGGCGGAGTTGTTTTAATTCCTGCTCTGTTAGCGATTGTTACGGCTTCGTTTTTGCTTTACACCTTAAATTTTAGTGTTTATACCATTGCTCCCGTAGCCCTCTTATGGTCTTGCATGGTTTTGTTGATGGACAGAGCTTTATTAGCGACTTACCGGAGAGGTTTTACTTTTTTGGGAAAGCTTGGACAGTTTTCCTTAAGATTCGTGATTGCTTTGCTCATTGCCATCACTGTTGCTCATCCTGTGGTTCTGCTGTTGTTTAGCGAGCGTATTGATGCGGCTTATAATGAAGGCCGTATTAAAACGGAACTTAATAACTTGGCCTTGCAGTGTGATCTAAAAAACCCCCAAAGTGAACTGAGTTTGTTAGATGCAAAAATGACTCTGTTTCGCAACGAATTAAAAAATGGCAATCAACTTTTTGACCCCGCTATCTGTAACAACCCGCAACTTTCAAGTCCGGTAGAAGTCTCTGCCATTGAAAAGTTGAAGCAAGAAATTGAATCCATAAAAATCAAACAAACGCAGGCCGACCAAGATGTGACAGTATTTATTGCAAATGCTGAGAAAGAAAAACAAGGCATTGCAGGCAACGGTTTTACTGGCGTTAGTGGCTGTAAAAAAGGGACGCAATGTAAAAAATGGTTGAGTCAAGCCAGTGACCGGAAAGATGACAGCATCCAGTTAGGTAAAGATATGGTTGCCTTAGAAGGACAAATCAGCGAACTAAATAAGAAGATAGCTGGTGAATTAATCGAAGTTAAGCAGGCATCAAAAGCACAATGTGAGAAAGAGCGTGACGAATTAAAAGCCGTTCGTATGAAACAACGGGACTTGGATCAAAAAAATATAGAGTCGCTGAGTGATCAACAAAATAGTATGAGTCGTCGTTGTGCAGAAAAAGAGGCGTCTATTACGCATTTAAAACCGGATGTGTTGACACAAACTGAAATACTCACACAACTTATGTTTCCTGGCGAGGGTGTTTCCTGGCACAATTTGTTGGTCTTTTTAATTTTTATGTTGCTGTTTTTGGCCATTGACATGTTAGCCGTTGTATTAAAGATGGCTCGAATAGGTGTTTATGAGACGAAAGTTGATATGGAAGAAACCCATAACGCATTACTTGATTTTATTAAGCAGCGCCATCAAGTTGTGTCACAATTTGCCGAACTTGCAAACCAAGAACAAATAATGATTAAGCAATTAAATGTCAATGTGCTTAAACAGGGGTTGGATGAAAATTTTACGAAGCTGATTAAAGCTTTTAATCAGGCAGACAGGCAGAGGTTGAATAACTTTTTTAAAGATTAGCATTGAATCTTTTAAATAATATGTTAAAACCTATACAGTTGATATCCAATATAATGCTATTGTGCACAGGCAACAATATTTTCACCCTGTATTCTAATTATAATAAACGATGGGAACGGCTATGACAGATAAAAGTTTGACTAATGATGAACTGTGGCGAGATAAATTAACATCAGAACAGTTTAGTATCTGTCGATTAAAAGCGACTGAGCCACCGTTTACCGGGAAATATAACGATTGTAAGAAAGTAGGGATTTATCATTGTATCTGTTGTGATAACCCTTTATTTGACTCTGAGACAAAGTACGATTCTGGCTCAGGATGGCCCAGTTTTTGGTCAGATTTATCCGGTGGGAGTGTGACTGAAACCCCTGATACCAGTCATGGTATGCGTAGAGTTGAAGTAACCTGTAAAGTCTGCAATGCTCACCTAGGCCATGTCTTTGAAGATGGCCCTAAACCTACGGGCTTGCGTTATTGTATTAACTCCACCGCTTTGGATTTAAAAGAAAAATGATAGATGCTCACCTAGGTTAAACTGCCGGATGCGGAAAACCCCATGTTCTGTGACGCAGTAGAGATAGCGGACTCAATCCCGTTATCTCTATCCGAACAGGTTAGCACTAAAATAGTAAAATATGCTGTATGTATCGTTTGTATTTTTAAGAGCAATTCGAATTTGATGATGTAGGTACAAACTTTAGTATGGCGGGTGAACTGGTAGCTGGGCCATACATCTGAGTTATGCCTTGATCATTAAGGCTTTGTTGTATTTGTACGTTTGCAAAATTGTTTAGGTCTACAGATAATTCAAACCAATTTCCGTAAACGCCATCCGAATAATTACTTGAAGCCGTAAATAAAGTATTACGGTTCGTTTGACCGGGTATAGTGGTTTTCGAGACGGGGAAAAAAGTACCTTTTTTTCCTGAAGAGTCTGTATTTAAGATCATCGCATTACCGCTAACCGCAAATATATATGAACATGCTTGATTATATTGCTGCTTAAAAGTCCCGCCAATTGCAGTTATAGTAACCGCTGTTAGGTTGCGGATTGTATATTTTTGATTGATATTTGATGAACTACCATTATCAAATGTGAAATCGTACACAAGAGAACTTCCATAGATAGTTGAGTTGGAATTGTAAGCAGGTTTGTCAATAAATTCGTAAGTGAAAGGAGCGGCAATTACGCATGGTGACGTAAGCAGTAACAAGACAAGTATTCTTTTTAGATTGGCATTCATTATTTTCCCCTAATTAAAAGTTGATTTGATACCTAACCCAAAGCGGTTATCTAGGTAAGGTAGAACAAAAGATCAGCATAGCCGCGTTCTGCGGATTTTATGAGTTTAATCATATTGCTCCTAATCAGTTGCCTTTAAATTTTCCTGCAACGTCCGCAACTCGCATACCATACAATCTAGCTGTTTCCAAATCGCCTACATTGACTTCGTCTGGGCTAGCATCAGATGGGGTTTGCATCATCGCTCCCGCAAAAGAACCAACGTAATTCAAATCATCACGCTGAGCAGCTTTGCTA
Organism: Methylococcales bacterium; assembly: GCA_003584865.1. Lineage (GTDB taxonomy): Bacteria > Pseudomonadota > Gammaproteobacteria > Methylococcales > Methylomonadaceae > Methylobacter_C. The sequence continues at coordinate 4,223 of QVQE01000158.1, read as the reverse complement.
TTGGAAGGCATTAGACCGGTTCCAACCCAGACCCCAGAATGTTGCATAGCCAGGGTAAAGAAATAATGCAGCGTAGAATGCTTATCGCCATTCATGGTGGCGGAATTAGTGAATCCACCAAATATTTTATCTTTCCATTGCTGGCTAAACCAAGGCTTAGAAGACGCATCGGCGAACTTCTTAAATTGCCAACTGACTGTTCCCATATAAGTTGGGGAACCGAAGATGATAGCGTCGGCTTCACTCAAGCTAGCCCATTGTGGTTCGGTAATATTACCCTCTGCATCAATGGCTATTAACTCACCCTTAGCGCCTTGTGCAACTGCTTCGGCTTGTTTAACCGTATGGCCATAACCACTATGAAATACTACTGCGACTTTAGTCATGTTGTTCTCCTAGAAAATTTAAAAGCAATGAATATATTTTTCTCCCAGAACAGATGATAACAGAAGGACTCGTTATCCTGTGCTCTGGAGCAGAATAACGTTAAAGTTTCACGTTAAAGCTTCGTTTTTACTAAACCTTATCCCCTTCGAAATTGACTTTGCTGGAGGAGAAGTTAGCGGTTGGATATTGTGCCGTATTCAGAAAGTCCTCACCCTGTATATGTTCGTTGAACAAAGGATAACCGGTATCGACCGAAGTAGTATCAATGGTGACGCTGACAGAGCCTATTTTTGCCTCGCGATCAATGACGATGTTGCCGGAAGTCTTATCGAAGCGACTTAACTGTGTCGAGAAACCAAAGTGGCTGTAGGAAAACCGTGGATAGGTATGAGTATTGTCGATAACATAAGTTTCTGGTGCTGCAAGTGCTGAGGTTGAAATCAGCAATTCCCAATTTGGAAGTCATTATTTATCAAAAAGTTATATTATGAATTTTGGTAGCCATGCCATTTAAAAATAAATAATTAAATTTACAAAGGCTGTAAGCCACATAAACCATTGGCTTACGAAGAAACATCAATTTTATGCTTGTATATTACTAAATTTATACATTTCCATCTTATTGTTTTTATTTGAATTTCAAATTGGGAATTGCTGGTATAGTAATCTGTTAATTCACTTTTTAAATGCCTTATTGGCACCCGATCTGATCGAGCCTTTGGTATGGGTAGAGATTTTAAATCCCTACAATGATAAAAGGAAAAAATAATATTGGTAATCAAATCCAATTGATTTTGTCTCTGCTGCAGTTTTTTCAATATGTGTTTTATTATTACCCATATCTCACTCTTTAATGACTAGTTAAAGTCTAAAAATAACAATAAGATAAAAATTTCCGCTAACTACTCTAAACAATGTTTTTAAAGTGAACTGATTCATTTGGGCGGTCTTAGCAAGCAAAATTACTTACTGCCTCCATCACCTTTAAATAATGCGCTTCATTATCATCGATGGATACCCAGATACTGCCATCTTCGGTCAGTAACTTCAACTAAATCTAATCCCTAAAGAACTGCTTTAATACTCTTATCATATAACTATGATCTAACACGCCTGCACTTTCCCTGATACTGTGCATCGCCCACAGTGGGTTGCCAACATCAATGGAGCGAATGCCTAATCTCGCTGAGGTAATGGGTCCAATCGTACTACCACATCCCAAGTCGCTACGATGTGAATATTTCTGATAAGGCACTTCCGCCTGTTCACACCAGTCAATAAACAGGGCTTGCGACAAGCTTTCAGTGCTGTAACGATTATTCACATTGACTTTAATAACCGGCCCTTTATTCACAATTACTTTATGATCTGGATCATACGCTAAAGGAAAACTCGGTTGGTAAGCATGAGCCATGTCCGCACTAATCATATAACTTTTAGCTAACGCTCTTGCATAATCATCTTTATCTTGAACGGTTGCCAAAGCAATCCTTTGTAATACATCCGTCAGAAAACTACCATCCGCACCTTTATTACTCTCGCTACCAATTTCTTCATGATCAAAAAAAGCACAAACCAATGTACCTTCGTTATCCAGGATGGCCTCATCTAACAAGGCTTGCAAGGCCGCATGACAAGAAGCCAAATTATCTAACTGACTATCAGCATAAAATTCTTGCTCTGCACCCCAGAAAGCGCCCTTCTGAGTATCATAAACCGCTAGATCCCAAGATAGAATGCGCTCGATTTCACAGTCAGTCTGTTCTTGCAGTAATTGTGAAAAATAAGCCTGTGGCAAACAATCCTGTGCTAGCGCTGATAAAATCAGCGGCAACTCATTCTGTTTATGCAGCTTTAATCCGTCATCATTAACGCCACGATTCATATGAATCGCCAGATTAGGTAAACGAAGCAAAGTCTGATCGAATTTTAACAAGGTACTGGCAATTGCATTGCTGTCGTCTTTATAAGTAATACGACCCGCCAAACTTAAATCACGATCTGCAAATGTCGCAAGTATAGGTCCTCCATACACTTCAACACCTAGCCTTAACAAGCCCTCAACACCACTGGCAGCGTTGGGTTTGATTCTTAAACCCGGTGAATCAGTATGCGCACCCACCAGTTTAAAGCCGGTTTCTACTAAGGGCTTTTGACCCTGTACGAAAATAATAATAGAAGAATCATCACGAACCACATAGTAATGTCCTCCCGGAAGTAAATCCCAAGCACTCGTTTCATCCAGTTTAATAAACTGAAAAGCTTCTAAGTGTGCTTCAACCTGCTTAACCGCATGCCATGGACTAGGACTGGCATCAATAAAATCCAGTAATTCTTGTACCTGTTGATGAGCATCTATCATTTTTCTTTTAAATCCAAAGCGGTGGAGTTAATACAATAAGGCAATCTTGTGGGTTTAGGCTCGTCTTCAAACATGGCCTAAATGGGCATTGCAAACTTTACAGATTACTTCAACTCTACGCATACCATGACGGGTATCGGAGGTTTTAATGTATTATATTTGAAATCATACCGCAATACTTCTACATCATTACAAAATGCGTGATGAACAAGGCAACACCTTGATGCAACACGGCGGGATATGGTTGCTGGAATTAAAAAAGTTTAAGGCCAACCGCATTGAAACAGAAGATCAGCGTTGGTTAAAATTCTTTAGAGAGGGCGAACAACTCAATGATGAAGCCCTACCAGACTGGATGATTACCCAGGAGATGAAACAAGCCATGAATACCTTAAGTATCTTTTCAGAAAAAGAACAACATTATTATCAATATCAAGGCAGGCAAGAATATTTGCGTGAATAGCGTACCATTCAGTATGAATTAGAGCAGGCGAACCAGCGTGAAGAAGCAGCTAAAAAGGGAGAAGAAGCTGCGAAAAGGCGAGAAGAATTAGCCCTGCAAGAAAAGCAAGCGGCGGAAAAACGCGAAGAAGCGGCTCAACAACGCGAAGAACTTGCAATCGCTGAAATTGAGCGCTTAAAAGCCCTGTTAGCTCAAAAAGGTCAATAAGGTCAAAAAAGCAATCCAATCATCGAGTAAATCGATTTCTCTCAATGAGGTCTGCTCTTCTATCGGTCGACACTTTTGTTGGTACGCTTCATCGCACGCGGCTCCTCATTAGAACCCTTTCGCAAAAGTTAGAATAGATTGACCATGATTCGCGGTGTCGGCAACGGATTAATGCCAGCAATTCTAAGCGTGATTAAGCCACTACCAAAAATAGCTGAGAACCTTAGACGGATGTCCACATCTTTGTTTTAAAAGAACGCAAGGATTGGTAAAAAGACTTGTAGAAGCTTAAGGTCAGTAGTTTCTTTTTCAATAAACGTGGGTTTCGTGCGAATCCTTTTAATCTAAAAATCAGGTAGAACAGATACAACAAATAGTAGGCCAAGGCTGATTTTATCCACATTAGATGTAGCTTGGCTCGTAACTGAATCCAGTATCCAATAGAGATTTCAGGTGGCGGCTGAAAGCCCAGATAAGCGTTAGCCAAAGCTACATAATAACTAAGTCCATTACGGTAGTAGCGACGACTGTTAAAACGTTGTTGAATGGTTGTCCAGTCTATCTGAGCATAGAAACTTTAACGGCACGGTATACTTTATTTTTCAACCGGCAGAAGAAGGGCGTGCGGGAGCCAAACAAATGATCCTGGATGGCTTGTTTGAGCAGTTTCCTGCTGACTGTGTCTTTGGATTACATAACTTTCCTGATATCCCAGTGGGTCATTTTGCAGTGAAGGCAGGCCCCATGATGGCTTCTTTTGATTGCTTTGAAATCACTGTCACTGGACAAGCGACCCATGCCGCC
>QVQE01000167.1 GCA_003584865.1 Methylococcales bacterium | reverse complement strand
CTAATGGCATGGATATAAACCTTCATTGTACATGAACTGAAGGTTTGTGTTCATTTGTACATCGAAAGAAACCCGTTTTCATGACTTTATAAAGCCAAGAATTGCATAAAGTGTAAACCGGTAAATGAAGGATGCCGGAAATTCTATCCTAAATGGGTAAAATATTCTTCGGAAATTACCTTAAACTGATAACCTTCTGTACTCCACGAGCCTATTATGGTGGCGCCGTAACCATAAAATACCCGATATAACTGAATCAAGGAACTGGCAAAGCGAGACGCATACCGTTCCTGATTACCCAAACCAAATAAAGCCACACGCTTACCTTTTAAATCGACATCATCCAGATAAGGCACAAACTCCTGCCAATTCGCTTCCATACAGCCGACCGCAAGCCCCGGTAAATCACCCACCCCATAGCTAGGCGTGCCCAGAATTAAGGCATCATACTTTAATAATTCGGTGATTGTAGTTCGGTTGATATTTTTAGGTTTGTCGGCCAGTTCTTCACCTAACAGACTGTAGATCTTTTTAGCGACTAAACGTGTACTACCGGTATCTGTTCCGAAAAAAATGCCTATTTTACTCATAAATCACCCGTGCTTCAGATTGTGGGATAAGACGCTATGGTCATTACAAATAAGAGAAGCAAATTTTAAGCCAGTATCATAAGAAATATTTTGTGTTAAATATGAGTAGGATAGATTTGTTTAACCTAAAGCTATCTCTAGGGTAGTGCTATTATTCCGACAATCAGGCTATTAACTGGATGATTTACGACATTAATCAGTGATAGCAGAGTCAGTCGTGCTTTGAGTACCTATAATACCTAAATCTTTACCCACCACCCGATTACAAGTCGCGACCATTTTAATGGGTTAGATCAGATTAAATAAGCGCGTCAAAACACCGGATAACACAGGCAATGGCTTAGGGTCAAACACCACATGGACGAGTAATGCAACCAGCTCACTACCCGAGCCAGTGCCAATCAGCGCTTTAAAAGCATAAGCTTCCAGCGCATTTTTCTGAACGGCGGGTTTACAACTCTGTACTTGCCAGATATAAAAATCACTATTCGCTAGGGTATTTGCGATATTATCGAGAGTAAAGCCAAGCTCCACGCGATGAACCGGAAGCTTGGTGCAAAAATGTGCAAGCCTAACTGAGCGTTCAGCCCCAGTGGCTGAGAAATAGCCTTGATTAGACATAATATTTCAATCCTTTATTAAGAAAACCACATGGCTAATCTTCTCAATAGCTTCAGAGATTACCCCAGACCTTACACGCGCTTATAAAAACTAAACCTGAACGCTCTGTGATGCTTTAAAGCAATACATAATACCTGGAGATAGATGGCTAACACCTGTTTGAAGTTAATCGGGCAACTGATATTACAGATAATGGTGTTAAAAACACCCCTGTGACAAGCATCGAACTGCTTGAATAGAGCGAATAGGGTAGCTTATTTGCCTACCACCTTTAAAAATACTCCTAATAATCAAGCTCAACATCCTTAAATCTTCTGTATCACCGCTATCAGAGCAACTAAAACAGGTGCAACCATAACTAATACCTGGCCAAACATGACTGATACCTCGACTATAGGCCCTATTTTAGATAAGGGAGGGTTAAAAAATGCTTTATTTACAGGATAATACGAGAAAATGCTTCGGACTGGTAGATAGGTATAGGAGCTATTTATTTGTGGGGAGTATAAATAAAATTGAGTTATCGAGCCTGGCACTACGACTTCCGAAGGAATTCCGTTTCCCGGGAACCGAAGTATTTATTCGTCGAGATCCCGTGACTGGCGAAGTGATACTATCTCCTAAACCGGCATCTTGGGCGGAGTTTTTCGAACTTGCTGATCGCACAAAGATTCCCGCCGATTTCATGGCGGATCGCGAAGATTTCCAGCGCTTCCTTGAATTTGCGTCGAAACTTAACATAAGCCATTGATAGCTTTCAGAGGACATAAAGTCTATAATTTAAACTCACATCGGCCTTAATGCGTTGCCGTTCAAGGAATATAATCTTCAGTAATCATAATCATAGCGAGGTGAATCATGACGGTAACAAATCCTCAAATGAAACGCCTGTACAGTAAGTTAAAAACAGTCGGCTACAATACAAAATATATTAACTCGTTGCTACCTGACTGGTGGGACGATGAAATAGCCGAAACCCCCGCTGGATTACAACAAGCCAGTCTGATTTTAGGCCAAACATTTGGCGTTCGCGCTGAAACATTGTGGGCAGACAGCGCAGAAGCCGAGTTAAATTTACCCCAAGGCATTCGTTTTAAGCATCGTGAAAATGTTATTGTAGATGACTTAAGTGTTGCCTGTGCTATCGCGCGTTCACTTGCCCGAGTTGTATTAAAAGTCTTTCCGACTAAACCACGCCCCGATTTTTATCCCGATGCCAGTGAGTTGCGAAGACTGCTGCTTGTCGATAAAAAGTGGATTACCTTTCAAGATTTGCTGGCGCATTGCCTTGATATGGGAATTCCTGTTATTCACCTCCAGCATTTACCCAAAAAAGTAAAGAAGATGGAGGGGTTGGCGTTTGAACAAAATGGTCATCCTGTTATCGTTTTAACGCAAAACCATCCCTATGGTTACGCCCTGTTTGATTTGGCTCATGAGTTGGGACACATTACCTTAGGTCATGTAACCGCTGAACAGGCTATGGTTGACAAAAAAATTGATTCAGAGGCAGACGATGAGATTGAGAGTGCGGCAAACCGCTTCGCAATGGAGTTATTAACAGGTGATCCTGAATGTAAAATTGTGCCAAGGGGCCGAAACCTTAATGGTGATGAATTAGCAACAGCCGCTATACTTTATGCGGAAAAGAATCACATCGATCCTCTACATATTGTTTTAAATTACGGTCACTCAAAAAAACATTGGGGTGTTGCTCATGCAGCGATAAAGAAAATCTGCAAAGATACCCCAACAACTGATCAAGAAAGTTTACGTGCCGCTTTATTAAATTTGTTAGCATTAGACGAGCTTAACGAAGACGATTACACCTTATTACAAACCCACTTAAAAGGGAATGCTGATTGATCGTTCTTGCCGATAACGACATCATACTTAAGTTGGCACAATGCGACTTGTTAGATGTCTTGCCGGAGATACTGGGTTGTGACGAGACCGATGTTTTTATCACTGATGCCGCAAAGTACCAATTGCTGCCCAAAAAACCTGCTAAAGCCTTGAGTAAATGCGGCAACGAAGAAACAGTGGTGAGACTTAAAGCGTTTCTCGATACAACGCAAACCTTACCCGCTGTTAAAAATGAGGCGTTATTAGCCCAACTTGAAGATATTGATAACATAGACGGAGGTGAAAAATTCTTATTTGCCGCCGCTGTTGAAATTAATAATCCCTTGCTGATAACTGGAGACAAAAGAGCTTTGAAAGCTTTACTGGCGCATCAGAAACAATTACCCACTGTCTTTTCCTCGTTACAAAATGCGGTAGTCACGTTTGAAAGCGCAGTTTTATTAGCGATGGATAAATTCGGTTTTGCTATTGTTAAGCAAAAATTACTGGGTTCACCCAAACCTGATGGCACACTAAGATTAGTGTTAAGAAGTGAAACCTTAGAAGCCGATTTTATCGAATGTCTCTGTTCTTACTCCAAAGAAGTGCTTCCGCTATTGGCTTTTAAGCCACGTTTACCCTTACAACTTAATCAACCTTAAAGGATTAAATCAAGCCATGCCCCTACTCGATTGGTTGAACAAGCCGGATGCTGTGCGAACTGTACAGAAAGTGCCTTACCGTTTGCTAGAGGCCGTGCCGGAATTAAGTAGTGGTGATCCCGATACAGAAAACATGTTGATACAAGGCGATAACTTACAAGCCTTAAAAACCTTGTTACCGCTGTATGCGGGTAAAGTGAAATGTATTTATATTGATCCGCCCTACAATACCCGTTCTGCTTTTACCCATTATGATGATAACTTAGAGCATTCTTTGTGGTTAAGTTTGATGTATCCACGTTTGGAATTACTCAGGGAATTGCTGGCAGAAGACGGTAGTATTTGGGTATCCATCGATGATAATGAAGCGCATTATTTGAAGGTGATGATGGATGAGGTCTTTGGGCGTAAGAGTTTTGTGGCCTCTAATGTTTGGCAAAAACGGTATTCAAGAGAAAATCGTGAGGCAATTGGTGATGTACATGAGTATCTTTTTGTTTACGCAAAACATCCAGATATATTCAAGAAAAATCGTAACTTGGTTTTATTAACAGAGCAGCAAGCTAAGGTTTACAGAAATCCTAATAATGATCCGCTTGGAAGATGGCGACCAATTCCAATGACCGCACAAGAAGGGCATGCAACACCAGATCAGTTTTATGAAGTTATAACTCCATCTGGAAAAGTTCATCGACCACCTGAAGGACGTTGTTGGGGCGTTGCTCGTGCAACATATGAAAAACTTTTATTAGAAGGTAGAATTTATTTTGGTAAAAAAGGTGATGCACAACCGAATATCATTAGATATTTATCTGAAGTAGCAGGAGTTGCACCTTGGACATGGTGGCCATCAGATGAAGTTGGGCATACCGATGAGTCAAAAAAAGAAATTCATAACCTTTTTGGAAAGACTGCAGCATTTGAAAGTCCAAAACCAGAGAGGTTAATTGAGCGTATTCTTCACATAGCTACTAATTCAAATGACCTCATCTTAGACTGCTTCCTTGGCTCAGGCACAACCGCCGCTGTTGCCCATAAAATGAATCGCCGTTATATAGGCATAGAAATGGGCGATCATGCAGAAACCCATTGCCAGCCGCGCTTAAAAAAAGTCATCGAAGGCGAGCAAGGGGGTATCTCCAAAGTCGTTAACTGGCAAGGTGGCGGTGGCTTTCATTATTTTCGCTTGGGTGAAACTATCTTTGATGAACTGGGTTCAATCCATCCCAATGTACGTTTTCCGGCATTAGCCGCACATATCTGGTTTTGTGAAACCCGCAGCCCTCTAGCAAAACCCGCCGATTCAGCATTATTGGGCATTCATAACGGAACCGCTTATTATCTATTGTATAACGGTATTCTAGGGGATCGTAGGCCGCAAAGTGGTAATGTACTGACGCAAGCTGTATTAGACGTGCTACCAAAACATGCGGGACGTAAAATCATTTACGGTGAAGCCAGTCGCTTCGGTAAACCTCGTTTGGACGTTGAAAATATCATCTTCAAACAAATTCCTTATGATGTCAGGGCTGTGTAGCGATAATGTTTGAAATTATTAAATCGTCCAGTTTTGAACGCTGGCTGTTAAGTTTGAAAGATCGTAGTGCAAAAGTACGTATACAAGCACGTGTTGACCGTCTTGCCTTAGGTAATCCCGGCGATGTCAAACTAGTACGTGGTGGTATTCATGAAATGCGCGTGGATCATGGGCCAGGATACCGCGTTTATTACATGCAAAAAGGGCCGCTCTTGATTTTATTACTCATTGGCGGTGATAAAAGCTCGCAAGATAGTGATATTGAGCGGGCGATTACATTAGCAAATAATTGGCAGGAGTAAACAATGTCTGAAATATTTTCACGCTGGGATAGTGCTGACTACCTTCATACCGAAGAAGATATTGCGCTTTACTTTGATGTCTGTGTTGAAGAAGACAGTGGGGATGGTCGCTTAATTCGGTATGCTTTGGAAGTTATTGCCCGTGCTCGTGGAATGGCGCGTTTAGCTAGTGAAACAGGGTTGACGCATGACGGATTAGCTCAAGCTCTTTCACCTGATGGAAATCCGGAGTTTTCTACTATCATGAAAGTCATTAAAGCACTGGGCTTACGTTTACATGCCCATCCGCATGGCGGATAACTCATGTTTACATTAAAGGATTATCAAAACCGGGCATTAACCGCTTTATCACGGTTTTTGGTTGAGGCTCGTACTGATTCAGTGGCAGAGGCCTATAAGCAAAGTTATGTTGAGCAAGGCTTACCGCCAGTGCCTTATCGTCATTACGACTTTGGTGAAATGCCTTATATCTGTCTGCGTTTACCTACCGGTGGCGGTAAAACGGTACTGGCTTCTTATGCCGTCAGTGTGGCGCAAAAAGCCTATCTGGAGCAGGATTATCCGGTAGTGTTGTGGTTAGTGCCGACCAATACCATTCGTGAACAAACCCTGGAAGCCTTAAAAAAGGTCGGTCATCCCTATCGGCAAGCCTTAGAAAATGAGTTTGGTCTAGATCGTTTGCGCGTGTTTGATGTGGGTGAAGTCACTCAGATTCGCCGCCAGGATATAGGCCGTAAAACCTTGATCATTGTGGGCACCTTAGCGGCGTTGCGCGTTGAAGATACCAGTGGGCGTAAAGTGTATATACACCATGAAGATTTTGAGCCGCACTTTGTTGGGATTACTGATCCCGAACAGCGTTTAGAAAGAATCAGTGAAAAGGATTTACAAGAAAATGGACTGCGACAAGAAGACGTCGGTAAAGTAAAAGCCTCGTTTGCGAATTTATTGGCTTTACATCAACCCTTAGTCATCATGGACGAAGCGCATAACGCGCGAACTAAATTAACCTTTGATACCTTAAAGCGCTTGCATCCGGCGTGTATTATTGAATTAACAGCAACACCCGATACCAGTAATACCTCAGCCTCCAATATACTGTATCGCTGTTCGGCTTCGGAATTAAAAGCCGAAAACATGATCAAGCTGCCGATTGTATTGACCGAACATAAAGATTGGCAGGCAGCGGTGCAGGATGCAGTTTTGACGGGTAAGAAACTGGTATTGGAAGCGCAAAAAGAATCTGATTTTGTGCGCCCCATGGTTTTATTTCAGGCTGAAGCCAAGAATGGCGAAGTCACTGTTGACATACTCAAGGCGCATTTAATTGAGCAACTGCATATCGAAGCAAAAGAAATAGCGATTGCTACGGGCAAGCAACGTGAATTGGAGGGTTTAGATTTATTTTCACCCGCTTGTCCGATCAAATACATTATTACCATGGAGGCCTTAAAAGAGGGTTGGGATTGTTCGTTTGCGTATGTATTTTGTTCAGTAAAAGACGTGCGCTCCAGCAAAGATGCAGAGCAATTATTAGGGCGGGTCTTGCGAATGCCTTATGCCACGCGGCGCACCAGTGAGGCGTTGAACTGTGCTTATGCTCACTTGGCCTCACCTGACTTTGCCGTAGTTGCCAAACAACTGACGGATAAGTTAATTGAAATGGGCTTTGAGGCATTGGAAGCGGCGGCCAACATTACCAGAGGCCATCAAAATCAAGATCAAAATGACCTGTTTGACGGTCAAGATAATGTTGTGGTGCGGACTGAACCGACTCTACGATTTGAGCTGGAAACAAAGCCGGTTTTAACGCCGGAACTATCGACTCATGTCACTATTACGCCGACCGCTCACAACACCTTTCGTATTGAGATTAAGGGCGAAGTATCGCCTGAGACAAAAACACAATTACTTAAAACGGTGACGGGTAGCCAAAAGCAAGAACTTGAGCGGGCTTGTGAGTATCATAATTTACGCATCATCGTGGCGCGTGCGCCCTCTCAACGAGGCCAGACGTTTAAACCCTTACCGCAGCTTTGCTTAAAGCAAGGTGAATTATGGGAACTGCTCGATTCTGATGCTTTTTTGTATAGTCTCGGCGAATGGTCGTTACTGGATTATCCCGCCGAATTACCCAATTTTAATCTGGTTCAAACCGCGCATACGTTTGAAGTGGATATTGACGGTAAGAAACTGAGCTATCGTTTAGCGGATCAAAATCAAGCTTACAACCTGGATTGGGTACCCAGTAATGTGAGTGAAAACGATCTTTTGTTTTGGCTGGAGCCGCAAGTTAGACACATTGGCTTAATTCCCTCGCAGTTACGTGGATTCTTGGCGAGGTTGATGCCTTATTTAACCAAATCGCGTGGTTTACCGTTAACGGGATTAGTGCGGAGCAAATATGTATTGGCGCGCGCAGTGAGTGAACAAATTGAAAGCTATCGGCAACAAGCGGCAGATAAAGGTTTTCAGTATGCCTTATTTGAAGAAAGCGACTTATTAGACACCCGCTTTGATCATGTATTTGAATTCTCCCCCGGCTATTATCCCGCCAGACCGCCCTTTTATCAGGGGCGCTATGCATTTACCAAACATTTCTATCCAGAGATTGAAGACTTAAAAGAAGAAGGTGAAGAGTTCGAGTGTGCAAAGCTGCTTGATAGTCATCCCAAGGTTAAATTCTGGATTAGAAATTTAGTAAGTCGAGACGGAGCTGCATTCCGCTTACCTTTAGCAAAAGGCTGGTTTTATCCTGACTTTGTTGCAGAGTTAGAAGATGGCAGGATATTGGTTGTTGAATACAAAGGCAAGGTGTATGCAACAAATGATGATTCCAGAGAAAAACGCGCGGTCGGTGAATTTTGGGCCAAGAAGAGCAGCGACCACTGTTTGTTTTTAATGGCTGAAAAGAAGAATGCGCAAGGTAAAGGTGTTTTTCAACAGTTGGATGACGTGATGGGGTAGTTAATGCTGGAAATCAATGAAGCTAATGAGGACATTTTGTTAAAATTTCCATTAATACGCTGCACACCCACTGATAACAACAGACAACAGTAATAGCAATGGTAACTGGATGGTTTGTCTTTTTTTTCTGAGCCATGACCAAGTCGGTTTAGGCATAAACCAATAGCGTTCTGTATTAACCCGCACAAAATGCAAGTCTCGCCCAAACCGTTGTTCGGGCATAGGCCAAATATCAAGGGGTGGCTTTTCCTTAAACAGCCGCTCATAACTGTTAAGAGTCTGTTGGTACATTTGCCAATATTTCTGTTGTTCTGTTTGCCCGCCGCGCGTGGGGCCATGATGTAAGGGAGTACCCAATATCTTTTCGCAGAATTCATTCCAGTAGTCGCGAGTATAGGTTAAATGCAAATGCCAGACTTGATCAACCGAGTCGGAGGGTGACACCTCGTGCCCGGATACCATCGCCAATAAGATGAATTTTTTATATTCGCCGATAACGCGCTGACTATACTCCTTGGTCCAGTTGTTTTCTCTGGCTAAGCGTCGGCTAAAGCTAAGACTTGCGCCAACTTTATCCAAAGAATAGGCTTGAATGCTCAGGTAGAGTGTTTGTGCCGCTTCGTTCATGATCGTTCTCCGTCTGATTTAGTGATAATGCCTGACACCATTATTCGCAAATCAAAGACTGTTGCCATAGGTTAAGGGTAAATAACCGGATTTAGCCTATGAACTGCCGATTTTGTTCCATGAAACTCCCTCCACCTAACCTCGCCAAGCTGTCTTTCTTTCATCCACTTTCACCACTTGTTGTGCAGTTTCCAACCAGCACCTTATTTGTCAAATTTACACCGGGGATTTACTTTAATGCTTTCGGCAGTACCGAAGTTTATTGATTTGCACATATTTGGTACTACTTTGCCAACTTAACGACACTGCTCCCCATGTTCTTCGTTATAACAGGGGTCAGAGTAATTGAGGGTATGGCTGAGGCTTTAGCCATGTAGTCATGTAGTCATGGACAGTCAGTGGGATTGGACTTGGTAGTATACTTGTTAATGCTATTGTTAAATTATTACTCAATGCTATAATCTAACGATGTATAAAATCATATACCGAAAATCAGCAGTCAAAGCATTGTCAAAGATGCCCCGAAAAATTGCCGAAAAATTCACCGGCTCTTTTTCTTTGTTAGCGGATAATCAAGAAGATGGTTTGGATATAAAAAAGCTTGAAGGGAGGGAGGGCTTTAGATTACGAATAGGTAGTTATAGAGCTATTTATCATAAAATAAATGAGATAATGGTGATTGATGTCATTAACGTAGGCATTAGGGGCGATATTTACAAATGAACGTACAATTTATTGAGCAAAACGGTACCAGGCAATACGCTATCTTACCCGTTGACACCTATACACTGCTACTTGAAAAAGCGGAAATGCTGGATGATATTAAGGCTTATGACGAGGCAATAGCCAGTGATGATGTGTTTATTCCTAGTGAGGTTGTTGAGCGCTTGATAGCAGGTGAAAACAAAATAAAGGTATGGCGTGAATACAGGGGGATAAGCCAAGTAGCGTTAGCAGGAAAGGTAAGTATGGCTCAAGCCAGCATTGCCCAAATGGAAGTAGGTAAACGTGTAGGTAGTATATCTACACTTAAAAGAATTGCGGATGCATTAAATATTGACCTAGACGATTTGGTGTAGTAACTGAGTGAGTAACTGTGAGTAACTGGGGTCAGAGTAAACTTAAATTTTAGTTTTCCGTATAGTGTCTCTTTCTATTCATTATTTCAGAGAAAGCGAAATGGCTCGACTTAACAGGATATGCCCAGTTGATGTTCCACAACATATCATCCAGCGAGGCAATAACCGTCAGGTTTGCTTTGCTGGAGAACAGGACTTTGCGACTTACGCAGTTTGGTTGAAAGACTACTCAAAAAAATATCAGAGCTTCCGCTTGCTCGAAGGAGTCGGAAGCGTGCAATTCCTAACCCTTTGAAATTATTAAATGTCCCGGCTTAAGTGGTAAGCCAAGAATTAATAGATGTTAATGATCAGGGCGAAGGTGTTTTTTAACGCGTTAGCTCTTATTCACATTTATATTTAAGTTTACTCTGACCCCGTTACTCTGGTATTCAAAAATGGTCGCGAAGAAATCAAATTTCTGGTTAAAGATTTGCTCAAAACTAAAGTTGACCAATTGATTAACGATGGCTTTACAGAAATTATCACGCTGTGAACTGTCGGTAATGTAATTGCTGAGTTCATTATCAAACAAGGTAATCTTGGCACCGGTGCCGGTTTTAACCGAGAAGATGTCATTATTAAAAATGGCAATATTGCGTAAGGTGTCATCAAACAGTTTTGCAAAGTCTTCGGTATCCTGTTGGTTAAACAGATTGGATAAGTAATGTTCCCGCTTTAATTTAGCACTGTCGGGACTCATCCGCATCAATAACAATTGATATTGTGCATCGGTATAACCCGCAATGGCTTGCTCCCAGTTGTCGGCTGTTTTTAATTTGGCATCGATGGATTTCACTTCATGCACAAACTTGTCATTCATGAATTTATATAAAAACACTTGAGTGATGATTTTAAATTCATTACCATCATTGCCCAACCCATAAGAGGTACAAACACCTTTCAGGTTATCAATCAGTGCTTTTGTTTGGGTTGTAAAGTCTTGCATTACCATTGAGGATTGCCTTGATATTCGTTTAGGTATTCTTTGACTAAGCAGTCGTTAATATACAGTGCGGTTTCGGGTGCCAAGTCTAGTTGCGATTGTTCAAAGCCATCAAAGACCACGTTCATCATCAGGCCTTGAAAATAATTTTCGTTATTCAATAATTTGCTGTTCATCAGAATCTTATTATCAGCCTGCTGTTTGATAGTCATCAGTGTGGCGCCTATTTCACTTTCTTTATGGCCCAGATTGCCCCGTTCTAGCAAGCGTTTATGAATACGGGCATACTTGGCATCATGGTTATATTTGGCTTTAAGCAAATTGTTTTTTCGATTGAGTTCTGCGCCCGCCGCCTGTATTTTTTGCAGCGCTGTCATGTTCTGCTTCATCTCTTCCTGGGTTATTTCATCAAGATTCTTTTTAGCAAACAAGCGTTTTAACTCTTCATAGAGGGTTATAAACTCAGGATCTTGCTGATCAAAATTACTGTTTAAGGCTTCACGGGTTTTACGCAATGTATCTTTAAGCTGATCGGCAATAACCATTTCTGCTTCTGATACCTTACGAAATAAAAACAACACGTTTTCTAAAGCGACATTCAGCAGATTAGTGTTATCCACACTATGCTCTACAGATTCTTTTAAATTCAGCAGTTCAAGATGGTGTGCGGTTTCATTATAAAGCTGATGAAGTTTTTTAAAATCGACGGCTTCGAGAATATCAAAATGACCGGACAAGCGAATCAGGTTATACAGGTTTTTAGCATTTTCTAAAGATTTCTTAATTTCCAGTACGGTCTTACGATCTTGAATCTGACTGATTTGCTGTGAGAAGTGCTCGGCATTCGTTAAGTCATAAGGATATAAATGCTCGTAGATGTCCTGAATTTCGCTTTCTATTTCTTCTTTGGATTTAAAAAGCTGAGTATAGTTGACCATTTCATCGCCCAACTCGGCTTGCAGTTCGACAAAATACGCTTTATTGGTGGTGTCAAACTCTTTGCGGATGTCCGCAAAATCAACCACGTAACCGTATTTAAAATTTTTATAAGGTCGATTAACGCGGGTTAAGGTCTGTAATAAGTTATGGCTTTTAATGACTCGACCAACGTACAGCTTTTTAAGTCGCTTGGAATTAAAGCCGGTGAGTAGCATGTTGTAGACAAAGAGCAAATCAATTTTACCGTCTTTAAAATCAGAGACCTCCTGTTTTCTATCGGCTTTGCTACCAAAATCATGCAATATCAAGGAGGCAATAAGCGGCTTTTGCTGGGTTATTAAATAGCTACGATAAGGCGCAGCGACTTCTGCCACCTTTGCGAGTAGCGGCACTTCTTCGATAGTCTTTTGGGTCGGGTTGTATTTGCTGATAAAAATCTCAAATAACTTTCTGGCCTGTGCTGAGCTATCACAGACAATCATGCCACCCATGGTTTGATCACCCAGTCGATTTCGGCTCTGGACAAAATCTTCAACGATATAATCCAATAAGGGTTCTACAAATTTTTCATGTGCATAGAGATGGCGTTTATCGGTGGTGCCTTTTAATACCTCGACCTCTTTTAAGGCTTGCTGTAATTCCAGTTGGTATTTGGTTTCTATGCCTTCCCGGATCAATTTTAAGGTATAGCCGTCGGCAATAGAGGCGTTGTAATAATATTTGTGGATGTAATCGCCAAAAGTATCCCGAGAACGTCGGTCACTGGCAATCAGTGGTGTGCCTGTTAAGCCAATCACAATGGCATTTCTGTCTGAGTTAATCAGATTGGCTAAGAAACTGCCGGTAGGGTTGTAACTGCGATGGACTTCGTCCAAAAAGTAAATGCGCTGGCTGTTGATATCGTAATCATTAAACTTGAGGACATGGCTATCATCTTTAAACTTTTGAATATTGACAACGGTAATTTCCCGTTTACCCGATAAATTATGGATGGCCTGTTTGAGTCTAAAGTTTTTAACCAGATCGTCTTTTGAATTAATATTGTGTACGATCAAGCCACGACTAGAAAATTCGCTCTTGGCTTGCTCCATGAGATCAAGTCGATCCACAATAAAATAAAACTTGGGGACGATGGCTTTCTGCTGAAAATAATCGGTTAAATAATGCACGTTGTAATACGATAAGGCCGTTTTACCTGAACCTTGTGTATGCCAGATAATGCCTTTTTTTAAACCACTTTCAAGGGTTCGCTCTATGGCTTGGGTGGCAAATAATTGCGGATAACGCATGATATGCTTTTCAAGACCTTTAGCTTCCTGTACATAAGCCAGTCCATACTTTAACAGCAGCGCCAGTCTATCTTTGCAAAAGAGCGACGTTAATAGCCGATTAGTCGGCGAGTTGGGGTTTTTATTCGTGATAAATTCGGGCGTGTGTTTAATGGTTAACAGATTGTTATCCTGTAATACCTCGTTCTCTAGTTCATCCTTTTCGGGCGCTAATAGCGTTTGTAAATCAAAAGTCTGTTCTTCTCTGAAACAATTAAAATTAGCATTGGAATACGAGGTTGACGAATAAAACGCACCTTGAATAGGCTCAATGGATTCAAGGTCATATTCCATATTATTGGAAAAGACCAGGATTTGTGACAGGTTGATAAACTTACGAAACTTTTTATTTTTAAAACGGGTATTGATTCTGTTCCTTTCGGCCAAGATGCCTTCATGATTATTAGGTTTTTTGACTTCTATAAAAACCAAGGGCATCCCATTAATCAATAAAGTAATATCGGGACGAAATTCGTCCTCCGCATTTTTATAAGTCAGTTCAGTGACCACATGAAAGGTATTGTTACTGAAATCTTTAAAATCAATCAGCCTTATGCCAGAGGTAGCGGTCAGTAGATTATAAAAGCCTTCGCCTAAGTCTTCATTTTCTAAAACCAGCGATACATTTTCAAAAGTTCTATTAATGGCACTGGCATCGCTATCGGGATTTATTTTTAAAAGACTGGCTGAAAATATATCAGTAAAGATATTAGTGCTCTCGTCTCGCGGTGTTTGATTTAACGATAGATAAGAATAGCCTAAACGACATAAATGTAATATTGCCGGAATCTTGACTCGGGTATCTTCGTTAAAGCTCATGCTGATCCTATTTAAAGTGGCTACCGCGAGTTGCTGGCAAACTATAATGAAGGCATCATAGCAAATAACGCCCCTACTCACTATGATTCAAAAAATATACTGTGGTAGGCATTTTGGTACTCATTAAAAGCACTTTCCAGTTGCTGCAAAATCGGAACTTGCAGTTATTCCACAACAGTTAACCATATAGTTAACACAATACGTGCCCTAATCTGGCTAGATTTATAAGTGATAAGCCCAGCACAACCCATTGATTTGTCAATTAATAGCTGGGAGTTTACGTTTCTAAGTCTATTATAAAGTTCCATTCCTCGGCGCTCACTGGCATGATAGATAAACGATTGCCGGGGCGCACGACAGCCATTTGAGCTAATTCTGGCTTGGCTTTAAGTTCTTTAAGGCTGATAGTGCGGGATAAGTATCTAACAAATTGGACATCAACCATCATCCAGCGAGGCTTTACAGGATCACTTTTAGGATCAAAATGTTTATCATCTGGATCAAAAGCGGTGGGATCGGGATAGCCTTCCTTCGCTATTTTCATAATCCCGACAATGCCCGGTTCATCACAGTTTGAATGATAAAAGAACACCAAGTCATCCAGTTTCATTTCGTCTCTCATCATATTTCTGGCTTGATAATTACGCACACCATCCCAGGGTTCTGTCTGGTTAGGTCTTTGGTAAAGATCATGGATGCCAAACACATCCGGTTCAGATTTCATGAGCCAGTAATTCATAATAAAGTTTGTCACTGAGGTGATAAAAGCTTAGTTTGCCATTAAATTAGAGTTTCTGCATTAATTTAAGAAGCTAGCGATTTACCCAATCTTCGATGCAATGCTTGTTGGTCTGTCAGGATAATCTTAATATCCCCATATACTGTGCCTGCACCTCAGGGACTAAAGCCCCACCATTCACCGATATCATTAGCACCGATCTCATATACAACCCACATTCTCACTCACGCACCCTGCGCTTTGCACCGGTAACATGAGGGCAATACTTATACGAAGTTAGGGCATGCAAGGGTTGCACTGTAGCTTAGCAAGGCAATAACTGGAGGGCTTGCAGGGACGACATGCCAGCATTTCACTATCGACATCAGGGGGTTGCACCGGTGCAGTGCCCTCATTTCACCGTTGCATAGTAAAGACATCGCATTAGGTTATGAATCTTTTGAAATTGCGTCTGCATAGTATGGTATACAGTTTGCTTTAAAGTGCCTGTGTGCTTTTATTGCCTAATGAAAGAGGGTACTTTTACCTTACTGACGATTACGAGGTAATTGTAATACACTTAATGACATCACGATTCCTAGCCATTTACTTAAACCCCATGGTATAGCAACAAGCCATTAGATCGTAGTACTCGGTCAGTGAGGCTTGCTTGTGTGTTAGGATAACCTTAATACCTGCTTTAACTATTATAACCGCTTTGATAAACGACTTTTCTGGCCTCCTCAAAGCCGCCTTTAAGCGGCTTAAATCTATCATAGATCATGCGCCAGTTTTACTGGCGCTGACCTTAACAGCGTGTGCTACTTATCAAGCCAAGGAATTAAATGAGCAAGCTATCGCGCAACAAAATGCGAACCCGTCAATAGCACAGCTACACATTCAAGCCAGCCAAATTAAACACCCCTTACTAAAGCCAATTCCCTTTGATCTATCTGATGGATTATCACCGGATGAAGCGGCAATGATAGCGGTTATACAAAATCCTGAGTTACGCGTGGCAAGAACAAAGCAGGGTATTGCCACTGCACAAGTATTGCAAGCCGGTTTATTACCGAACCCACGCCTGGCTTATAATTTTGCAGCAGTTACTGGGGGGTTAGATCAAGGGAAAGTTCAAGGATATGGTTTGAGTTTAGATTGGGAATTTACATCCTTGTTAACTCGATCTAATAAGGTTTTAGCCGCACAAGCTGAACAACAATCGATTGATTTACAAATTGCCTGGCAAGAATGGCAAGTGGCACAAGCGGCAAAATTAGCCTGTTATCAATTACAGGTATATGATCAGCAGTACTCACTATTGTCTGAGAGCTTAAAACGCCTGGACAGTAATAAATTACAAATACAAAAAGCACTGGATCATGGTTGGGCGACGACCTTAGAAAATACCACGGCGATTATCGCAGCAGAAGCACTGGAAAGTCGCTTGCAAGCGGTATTGCAACAAAAGCAGCATCAACAAGAACGGCTTAATCGCGTCTTAGGTCAACCGCCTGGGCAGATCATGACTTATCAAGCAACAGACTTGCCCGATGAACTGATAACCCCTAACTTTGAACAACTCACTCAGGATTTAACCCCGCACCGTTTAGATTTGTTAGCCTTAAAGCAAGGTTATCAAGCACAGGAAGAACAGCTTCGCATTGCCATTCTGCAACAGTTTCCCAAAATTAGCCTTGGCTTAACGCAGACTAAAAATAACAGTAATTATTATACAGTGGGTGCTGGCGTGGCTTTGAGTTTACCCCTTTTTGATCAAAATCAAGGGGTGATTGCCTTAGCAACAGCCAGCCGGCAACTGCTATTTGATGAATACAGTAATCGTGATTTTCAGAGCAAAGCGGATGTGGCAGAACTGCTCACTACCATTACCTCAATCAACACAGAAATTAAGACCGCACGTACGGGCCTGAGCCAATTAGAGACTTTATTCAACGCTTACACCACCGCTAATAATGAACATCAAATTGACCAACCGACGTACTATGCAGCGTGGAATAATGTCACAGATAAACACATTGAAGTGTTAACGTTACAACTGCATTTAATTGAAGCGCGAATTGCTTTAGAAACCGCTACCGGTCGGTATGCTTTATGATTTATTGTCCTGATAGATTTATGAAATATAGATTCTTTAACATCGTATTGCCCCTTTGCTGTGTCTTATTAGTGGCCTGTTACACACACACGGAAGAGGAAGAAGCCGAAGTGACACCGGTTGCCAAGGTGCAAACACAGCCTTTAGAACTCACCGACATAGCGGATACCTTAACCGCTTATGGCTCGGTGATTGCCCTGCCCAGAAACTCAAAAAATCTGAGTGTGCCCTATGCCAGTCGTATTGAGCGTGTTTATGTGAGCAATGGTCAAACGGTGCGTGCGGGTGATCCTTTATTGACGCTGGAACCCAGTGAAGATGCCTTATTAAGTGTTAAACAGGCCCAGCAAGAACTGGCAGCAGCCACCCAAGAGCAAAAGCTGTTACAAGGCCGATTTCAGTTAAAGTTGGCAACAGAGCATGAGTTAGTCACCAGTCAATTACGTGTTGATCAAGCCAAGGCTTTGCTTCAGGATTTAACAGCGAGAGGCTCATTAAAAACCCATACCCTTAAGGCTGAGAAACCCGGTGTTATTGCGGCTGTCAATGTTCAGCAAGAACAGCGCCTAGCCGCAGGCAGTCCGTTATTGCAATGGGCCGAGCAAGCGCAATGGCGTATCGCTTTGGGTATTGAGCCGAGTCGTATTGGCGCCTTAAAAACACAGCAAGCGGTTGAACTGAAGCTTGTTAATCGAAAGCTTGAACAGTCGGTTAGTGGCGTTATTGAAGCAATTACGCAGCAAATTGATCCGCAGAGTCATTTGGTCACTGTGATTGTTAAGCCGTCTAAGCAGGTCGATTTCTTGTTGAATGAGTGGGTAAAAGCTCACATTACCCTGTCAACAAAAAACACTCTGGTGGCACCCAGAGCGGCTGTGTTAACGGATGACGAGGGTTATAGCGTTTTTACGGTAATCGATAAAAAGGCAGTGAAACACAGGGTAGAACTGGGCATAGAAACGGATACTCTCGTTGAGTTGATTGATCCTACGCTTAAGCCACAAGATGAGCTGGTGATTTTAGGTAATTACGAATTAACCGAGGGTATGGACGTTGAAGTTGAGGTCGTAAAACCATGACCTCATGGGCTTTTAGTCACCGCCGATCTATATTATTAACCCTGGTCTTAGCTGCACTCGCAGGGCTATATGTGACGCAATCCTTGCCGGTGAGCCTGTTTCCGCAAGTTATTTTTCCGCGCATTGTGATCAATATGGACGCGGGCGATAAACCCGCAGAGCGGATGGTGCTTGAAGCCACAGTGCCTGTTGAAGAGGCGGTAAGAGCGGTGCCGGGGGTATTGAATGTCAGGTCAACCACCACCCGTGGCAGTACCGATGTCTCGATCAATTTTGTGTGGGGCATTGAAATGGTGTCAGCGATGTTGCAGGTGGATGCGGCGGTTAATCAGATTCGTTCAAAGCTACCCGCTGCACTTAATTTTACCGTGCGAAGAATGGAGCCCACGGTGTTTCCCGTATTGGGCTATAGTTTAACGGCGAGTCAGCAATCGGCGGTTGCCTTGCGTGATATTGCGGATTATCAGGTGAGGCCTTTATTGGCAACGATACCGGGCGTGGCTAAGGTTGAAGTATTAGGTGGGGCCACGGCTGAGTATCAAGTCTTAATTGATAGTGGCAAGTTAAGGGCGTTTAATCTGACCCTGGATGAGGTTGCCAAAACTTTGGCAGCGAGTAATGTGTTACAAGCGGTAGGCCGTTTGGAAGAACATTATAAATTGTACTTGTTGCTAGCGGATCAACAGCTAAAAAATGCGCAGGATATCGGCTTAACGGTGTTAAGGCATGATGCCAATGGTCTACTGTTGTTAAAAGAGGTAGCGACCGTCAGTAAATCTACAGCACCACTCTGGCAGAGGGTTAGGGCAGATGGTAAAGAAGCGGTGTTGTTTCAGGTGATTCAGCAACCGGATGGTAGTACCGTTGATATTGCGGCCGCTGTCGCAGAGAAGTTGAAATTATTAAGCACCCAGATACCCCGTGATGTCAAGGTGGCGAAATGGTATGACCAAAGTGAATTGATTGTCGCCTCGGCATCGACCGTGCGAGAGGCTTTGTTGATTGGTCTGGTGTTGGCGGTGCTGGTGTTATGGGTGTTTTTACGTAATGGCTGGGTGACGATCATTACCGCATTGACAGTGCCACTCGCTTTAGCTGCAACGACCTTAATTCTGTCGCTGATGGGGCAGAGTTTTAATATTATGACCTTGGGCGGTATGGCCGCTGCAGTCGCTTTGATCATTGATGATGCTATCGTGATGATTGAGCATATTATGCGCCGACTACCGGAGGGCAGTGCGCCTATTCGTGAGCGTGTTCAGGCGGCGGCCGCAGAATTTAGTAAGCCACTTGCGGCCTCTTCTGCTGCGACGATTGTGACGCATATCCCGTTGGCATTTTTATCGGGTGTCAGTGGCAGTTTTTTTAAAGCCCTATCCTTAACGATTGCCTCGGTCTTAACCTTATCATTTTTGGTCGCCTGGTTAGCAGTTCCCTTATTAGCCGCGCAAACATTGTCAAAATCAGCTCAAAAGCCAGAGCAGCATTCTAAACTGACCCAATGGATTCATGAACATTATACGCGTTTGATGCAGCAAGTCTTGCCGCGTCCCTGGTTAGTGCTAGGGACTTTGATGATATTGCTATCGGGTGGTTTTATTGCAGAACAGACCATTGGCTCTGGGTTTATGCCTGCAATGGATGAAGGTGGTTTTATTCTGGATTATCGGGCAGAGTCAGGTACATCAGTCACTGAAACAGACCGACTACTCCAGCAGGTTGAAGAAATTATTCAACAAACACCGGAAGTGGAGACTTATTCCCGTCGAACCGGACTAAGTTTAGGGGGGCATATTACTGAGGCGAACGAAGGTGACTTTTTTATTAAGTTAAAACCGTTGCCGCGCCGAGGACTCGAAGACATTATGAGCGATGTTCGCACCCAAGTAGTACTGCAAGTGCCGGGGCTTGAGGTGGAAATGGCTAAATTGATGGCCGATATGATTGGCGATTTAACGGCAGTACCGCAGCCGATAGAAATTAAGTTGTATGCAGATAACGGCGAGTTACTGAGAACAGTAGCAGAAAATGTGGCCGAAGCGATTGGTAAAATAAACGGTGTGGTGGATGTTAATTCTGGGGTGATTCCCGCTGGTGATGCCTTAATGGTTCGGCTATTGCCAGACAAGGCTGCTTTAGCGGGCTTAAGTGGAGAAGAGATTAAATTAGCATTGAATGCGTATTTAACCGGCACCACCGCGACTCAGATACAGGAAGGCGTGAAGATGCTGGCTGTGCGAGTGTGGATTCCTGAAGCAGAGCGGACGACGAGCGCACAGTTAAAGAATTTACCCATTCGTACTGTAACAGGTCAGTGGGTGCCGTTAGAACGGGTTGCAGAAATAACCACAGAAATAGGGCAGCCACAAATACATCGAGAGAATCTAAAGCGCATGGTGGCGGTAACCGCTCGTCTTGAAGGCCGAGACTTGGGTTCTACTATTGTGGAGATTGAAAAGACCTTACACCAATCAGACTTGTTGCCCTCTCCGATTTATTACGTGTTAGGTGGTTTATACGCAGAACAACAAATTGCCTTTAAGGATATGTTAGTGGTTTTTATGGCGGCCGTGGCTTTGGTGTTTTTATTGTTGTTGATGGTTTATGAATCATTCCGGGTGGCTTTGGCAATGATCATTACCACGTTATCGTCCATGGCGGCGGTGTTTATTGGCTTATGGCTAACTCATACCGAACTGAACATTATGGCGATTATGGGCATGACGATGGTGATAGGTATTGTGACGGAGGTTGCAGTGTTTTATTATTCAGAATATGAGAATCTACCTGCGATAGATAAACAGGGTGTTGAGGGCTTTAGTAAAGCCGGCAATAATCGGATGCGGCCTATTGCGATGACCACGATTGCAGCGATCTTTGCTTTATTGCCTTTAGCGTTGGGGCTTGGGACGGGGGCTGAAATGCTACAGCCGCTGGCGATTGCGTTGATCTTTGGTTTGGTGATACAAATACCGTTGGTGCTGGTGCTGTTACCTTGTTTGTTACAGCAATTACATAAACTGGATCATGTAAATGTATAAACTATACGACTTTTTACCCTCAGGTAATTGCTACAAAGTTCGTTTATTACTCAATCAATTGGCTATTGAGTATACAAGAATCAATATTGATATATTAAACAAAGAATCCCGAACGCCAGAATTTCTTAAGATTAACCCTAACGGGCGTACACCGGTTCTTTGTCATGATGACAAGTATCTAGCCGAGTCCAATGCCATCTTATGGTATTTGGCAACTCATACCCGTTTTTTACCGAAAGATCAGTATGAACAGGCCCAGGTTTTACAATGGATGTTCTTTGAACAATACAGTCATGAACCCAATATTGCAACACCACGTTATTGGGTTTCAATACTCAAAGCAGAGAATGAGTATAAAGAGCAGCTCAAAGATAAAATGAAAGCGGGTTATGCTGCACTTGATGTCATGGAGCAGCATTTAGTGAGTAACGACTTTTTTGTGGCTAACCAATATACCATAGCTGACATCGCTTTATATGCTTATACCCACGTTGCAGATGAGGGGGATTTTGACTTGTCAGGGTATAGCAGAATCAAAGATTGGTTTAGAAGAGTTGAGAGCCAAGATCATTACATTAGCATTAATAAATCAAAGTAATTCAAATAACGATAACTAAGGGTGATGCTGATAACTTATAGCCGACGCCTTACCTCGATGCTCATTAACCTGGGTTAATAGCACTAAACCAAAAATAAAAAACAGGAGTGTCGATACTAATGATGTACGATGATTACCGTCACTGAAATAATTGATCAAACCATAACTTAATGGCCCCAGTATTGCCGACAACCGATTCACTAAGCCCCATAACCCTAAAAACTCTCCCGCTCTTTCAGTCGGTGAAAACTTACTCACTAAAGCTCTACCAACGGCTTGACTAGCCCCCATCGCTAAGCCAATAATATTTCCAGCAACCCACATATCTGCGGGCTTACTGGCGTATAGCGCAAAAATAACGGCAATAATCCAGATAACCAAGGTAATAGCAAGCGTTGGAACAGAACCGATTCTATCTTGTAAATGACCACAAATTAACGCACCCACTGCCGCTGTGACATTGACAACCATAATTAGAATAATCAACGATTGAGTGTCGAAGCCAATCACTTCCTGAGCATAAATAGCCGCTAACACCACAACGGTACTAACCCCAGACTGATAAATACCGAGTGTTATCAAAAACCACAGCAAATCCCGAAAACGAGCTGCTTCTTTAAATGTATTAGCCAAACGGGTATAACTAACCTGAAGATTAGATAGCGTACTGTCTCTCCTTACCGGTATCGCTCGCTCACGTAACCAAATGAAGGTGGGGGCAGCAGCCAAGGCAAAAATAGTCGCCGTAATTAATAAAGTTACCGGCACATAATGCGTTTCTGACAAGCCCTGTTGCTTAGCCCAGGTGATATAAGCTAAACAAATCCCCAAGGTCAGTAATCCACCAAAATATCCCAAGCTCCAACCATAACCCGATAAGCGCCCCATATTCTCTTCGGGCACCAGTTCGGGTAAAAAAGCGGCAATCAAGCTTTCACCACTGGCAAACATGATAGCTGAACCGGTCACTAGCACCATGCCTAGCCATACATCACCTGGCCCAACGAACGCTAATAAAGCGGTTGCTATAATGCAACCCACCGATGAGACCAACAAAAAAAACTTTTTACAGGCACGATGATCAGCAATCGCCCCGAGTAGCGGCCCACTAATCATCACCACAAAATTAGCAACACCAATCGCTATCGACCACAACAAGGTCGATAATCCGGGGGTAAAGCCTTGTGAAACACCTGCAACGACAGCCACGAAATAAGCACTAAATATGGTTGTTTGCACTACCGTTGTATAACCAGAGTTGGCAAAATCATATAACGCCCACGATATGAGTTCTCTACGCCCAGCCCACTTTTTATCATCCATCGACGTTTTTTTCGGAATGCCATTCATACCTAACGAATCCTTAATAATGGTTATTTACAGTTCTTTCATTCTTTAAAAAGAGCTTATTCACTAGTATCTATAAGCCATCCACGTAAAAAATTTCTTACCAACACAGTAATAATATCTTCTACCTCTTTTATTTCAGTTTCATCACTTTGTTTATTTAAAAATAATACACAGACGCCTTGAATACTTGTCGATAAAGCACGTGCGGCATAATTAATTTGTTCCTTGGTATAAGCTGGTTTAATCTGCGCCAATTTTGCTTCAACGGGGTGGAATATGTTATTCAGCTTAGCCTTATACCAAGTCTGAGTTTCATGCCCAACCTGGGTTGGCAGGGTATATTTAAGCGCACAAGACCATTGATTAAAATTTTGACGGGCATAAGATAAATAACTCATCGACCATAGCTCAAGGAATTGAGTATCATTTTCGTCATTTACCATGAGTAAATTTTCAGCAAGCTGATCGAGTGTCCTTGCATTGATTTGCATGATTAAATCTGCCATATTCGCAAAGACCATGTAAATACTACCAATGGTATAGCCTATTTCTCTTGCTAGTCTGCGCGCATTCAGAGCTGAAATACCTTCTTCGGCAACAATTATTTCAGCTGCGTCTAGAATCAACGCTTTTAATTCCTCTGGACTATGTTCACTTCGTTTTGCCATTTTGCCGTCAGCTCTTCAAACTATTTATCCAAACCAATAAAATCCCAAATTTTATGAGAAGTTGTTGAAGTTGCCTGATCGAGCACTACGGGACCATTGGGATAGTTAAGATCGTAAATGCGCTTAACATCACTAGCAAGATCTAGTTGGTTTAGTTTGGTGTAGGCTTCATTTAACACAAGTAAGGCATAAGGCACAGCCGGAGCGCGTTGATATTTTTCAAGAACTGTTGATGCTCTGTCTACAGCAGCGACATAAGCTTTTCGTTTTAAATAATAACGCGCGACGTGAACCTCATGCATTGCAATATTATTAGTTAAGGCTATCATTCGCAGTCTGGCATCTGGCACATACTTGCTAGCGGGAAATCGATGAACAAGTTCTTCAAAGTTTTTTAAGGCGTCTTTAGATGTTCCGATATCTCGTTGAGAAGTGTCTGTCGGTAAAAACCGGTCAACAAAGCTTATGCCTCGATTGTAATTAACCAAGCCTTTTAAATAATAGGCATAATCTACGGAAGGGCTGCGAGGATTCGTTTTAATGAAGCGGTCGGCGGCAGCGATTGCTGAGTCTGGGTCATTATTTTTAAAATAGGCGTAAGCAATGTCTAATTCTGTCTGGGCAGAGTCTTCTCCAAAAGGATAACGAGATTCAAGTGCCTGGTATAGTTTGATAGCTTTTTCATAACTACCGGTATCCACAGACTTTTTTGCTTCTTTCTGAAACTTTTCGGCAGTCCAGTCGGCATATTCATTTTCATCAGACGCTTTTGAGTCGCTCGAAAAAAGGTCTTTGAATGATGAACAGCCTTGAATGGACAAGCTTAAAAAACAAATAAATAAAAATTTAATTAAAATTAATCGCATAGTACTAACGACACGTTGTAATATTAGAGGTTTTCTCGCAGGATAAACGGCGATACTTAAAAAGTGGTTGTTTATTGATGTGAGTATAACTTAACTATGGGTTATTCAGAAGAACTTGTTATGACAAGATTAACAGCAGAAGTACCTTATGAGATGGCAGGTATGCGTTTGGATCAAGCGCTTGCCGAATTATTTGCAGATTATTCCCGCAGTAAATTGCAATCTTGGGTTAAAGCAGGACGTGTACAGGTCAATGGTTTAGCGCTTAAACCTAAAGATAAGTTAGAAGGAGGTGAAGAAATAGTATTGGATGCTGAGGCAGAAGTTGTTATTTCATCAGAAGCAGAGCCTATTCCCTTAGAAATTATTTTTGAAGATGAAAGTCTGCTTATTGTGAATAAGCCCGCAGGCCTGGTTGTGCATCCAGCAGTTGGAAATTGGAGCGGCACGTTGCTGAATGCTTTATTAAATCACGACTCCAGTTTAGACACTTTGCCGCGTGCGGGTATCGTGCATCGGATTGATAAAGAGACCAGTGGTTTGCTGATGATTGCAAAAACTTTGCAGGCACATAATAACCTAACCCAGCAATTGCAGGACAGGGCTATCAATAGAGAATATTTAGCCATCACACGTGGACGGATGACGGCTGGAGGTACGGTAGATGAGCCGATTGCTAGGCACCCTACCGATCGTAAACGTTACGCAGTCAGAGAGTCAGGTAAAGATTCTGTGACCCATTATCGTGTTGAGCGGCGCTTTACTCGACATACTTTTATACAAGTAAAATTAGAAACCGGACGGACTCATCAAATTCGTGTACACATGGCGCATATTCGTTATCCCTTAGTGGGTGACCAAGTGTATGGTGGTCGTTTTCAAATGCCTGCGGGCTGTAGTGAATTGTTAGAAAAAGAATTACGGGGCTTTAAGCGGCAGGCTTTGCATGCGGCAAAATTGGGATTATTGCATCCTGTGACTAACGAATATTGTGAATGGGTTCAACCTCTGCCTGAAGATATGACGAATTTATTAGCCGCATTAGCCGATAATGAACAAGACTAAACCCTATTTAATACCTGACTGGCCTGCACCCGCTAACATTCACGCCGCTACAACGTTGCGTGCCGAAGGTGCGAGTGAGGGGGCGTATTTTAGTCTTAATCCTGCCCTGCATGTGGGTGATGACAGTGAGCATGTTAAGCAAAATAGACTGATTATTAGAGATATTTTGAAGCTACCCTCTGAACCGGTTTGGTTGGATCAAATACACAGTGCCACAGTTATTGAGGCAACAAATACATTAGGCTTGCAACAAGCGGATGCCAGTTTTACGAATAGGACAGGGGTTGTTTGTACTGTTATGACAGCGGATTGTTTGCCTTTATTAGTTTGCTCTAAAGAGGGTTCACAGGTTGCAGCGATTCACGCTGGGTGGCGTGGGTTATTGAATGGTGTTATTAGTAATACAGTCATTGCTTTGAAAAAATCTGTAGAGCCATCACGTGTTAATGATAAAGATTTTTTAGTTTGGCTAGGGCCTGCGATTGGGCCTCATTGTTTTGAAGTGGGTGGAGAAGTCCGTGAGGCTTTTTTGAAGAAATCGCCTGACTTTGCCAGTGCTTTCAAAAGTCAATCTCATTATAAATGGTTAGCTGATATTTATCAGTTGGCACGGATTGAATTATCTTCATTGGGTATTGTTGATGTTTACGGTGGATCATTTTGTACGTTTACCGAGCAAGAGCAGTTTTATTCTTATCGCAGGGATAGGCAGACTGGGCGAATGGCTACGTTAATTTGGAGAGAATAACAGAGTGAATTTATTAGCGTTGATTATTGTTTTTACGGCAGTCGGTGGCGTTTTAAGTGTAATGGCTGCTGCGGTTTTTTTGTTGTTACAGGAAGATCGTAGAAATGCGGTATTACCCCACGGTATTAGTTTTGCTATTGGCGCTTTATTAGCGGTGGCTTTTTGGGGGTTAATACCTGAGGCTTTTGAGCAGGTGGAGTCTGAGCAGTTTCAGGCATTATCAGGCACGATTTTGGTGGGAATACTGGGGTTCTTTGTCTTAGAAAAACTGCTGATATGGCGGCATTGTCATTTTGGGCATTGTGAGGCGCATGATGGACAGCATGACCCAAGGCATGAGCATGGTCACGTACATAGTCATAGCTATGCTCACGGGAGCGCAAAGTCTGCGGGTACTTTGATTATTTTAGGCGATAGTATTCATAATTTTGTTGATGGAGTTTTGATTGCAGCGGCATTTTTAACCGATGTACAATTAGGGATTGTCACTAGTTTAGCCGTTGCCGCTCATGAAATTCCGCAAGAAGTCGGTGATTTTGCTATTTTATTAGACAGTGGTTATTCCCGCAGTAAAGCCCTTTTTTATAATGTATTAGCTAGTTTGACGACAGTATTAGGTGGAGTTTTAGCGTATTTTAGCCTGGAAGACTTGCATAATACTTTACCCTACTTTTTAGCATTGGCAGCATCAAGCTTTATTTATATTGCGGTTGCGGATTTGATTCCTTCGTTGCATACAAAAACAGATATGAAGACGTCTTTACAGCAAATTATTTTGATTGCTGCGGGCGTATTATTGATCTGTTTTTTACATTTTGTTGCGCATGGCTATCAACTTAACACGGGGCAAAAATAAGAATTCGTTGCGTAATCGTTTGTTATGTCCCAACGACAAAAAATAACTTGCTTTAGCTTTAGGAAATATGCTAAAGTCAGGTGAAATTAAAAACTTTTACGCTAAAAAACGACTTAATTGAACCACTATCCTTTGTACAGTGTAACAATTATAAGCATTATTTTCTAAACATTTGCTGAGTTGGATCGGTTGGATTGCCCAGCATCTTAACCTTTAAGGTGACCGAAATGAAAACAAATAAAAATACACTAGCCATTCCTTTGGTGCACTCTCTCGACAGCGCCGTCAAAATTAATTCACTCAACACTCAAACAAACCTCTCGACATAGTCGTCGGTTACGTTCACATGCGTTGACGTTTACCTTCTGCTGAGGAGGCGTCGCGCCCACACCAAACACCTACTATCATTCTCTACATAGTGAATAATACAGTAGAACTGTTCTGTTCGGACATATCCTAAGGAATTTCGGTTATGAAGACTCAAAATATATTAAAGCTGTTGTTACTGACTATTGTTTTTTTTGGAACAACACTACCTCTAGCAGCAACTATTCCTGCACCGACATTGACATTTAGCGCCACGCCCTCTTCAGTAACGATAGGTGCAACTTCGGTGTTAACATGGTCTACAACCAATACCACCAATTGTGTAGGCGCAGGCGGATGGAGTGGAACCCAGACGTTGTCAGGCACCTTTACTACTCCAGCCTTAAATAGTACAACCATTTACACATTGACTTGTACGGGTTTGGATGGCAGCGCTGTATCTCAAAATGCCACCATTACGACAACCTCTTCGATCGTTAATGCAGGCTCTAAAATGGGTGTCAATATTAGTTACATCAATGATTGGGGCGATAGGCAACACACATTTATTGATGTGATGAAGCAAGCACGTGGTTTTGCATCCTTACAGTGCCCATGGGATCCCGTTGCCTGCCCTGTGCCATTAGACGCCAATGGTTGGCCAACAACAGATTTCGGGGTATTTTTTCTTACACCTCCATCAGACCCTTTAGGGCGCCCACTAACCACCACTTACCCCAGCATGTTTGGCACTTATAAGCTGAGTTTTACGGGTCAGGCAACGGTGAGGCCGTACAACTATGGTCAAGTTCAAAATGTAGTCTATAATGCTTTAACCAATACCACGACGGCTGACTTGGTTATAAGACCGACTGATGGCTACGTTGCACTGACTTTCTCAAATACCACCCATGGCGCTCAAAATGTGCAATTGCTACGTCCGGGTTACGCACTGGGCACTGGTCAGGTATTTACTTCAGAATTTTTAAATGCACTCGCGCCTTTTAGTACCATTCGTACGATGGAGGCACTGGAAACCAACTCAAATCCGGCAACAAGCTGGGCGACTCGCACACTAACCACTGCGCCGACCCAACATGGTTCATTGGGCATTGCCTGGGAATACGTTATTCAACTCGCGAATGCCACCGGTAAAGACATCTGGATTAATATCCCTGATCAAGTGGATTTAAATGATCCGTCAGCTAATAATTATGTGGTTCAGTTAGCAACCTTGATTAAAAACACACTAAACCCAGGCATCCATGTTTATGTGGAATACAGTAATGAATTATGGAACGGTGGGTTTACTCAGACCCATACCAACACGGCATCAGCAGTCGCAGATGTCAACTCAGGTGCTGACCCAAGCCTTAATTACGATAAAATAAATAACCAGTGGTATTGGGGATACCGAAGAGCAGCCCATCAAACCTTGAAAATAAGTCAATTATTTGCAGGGGTTTTTGGTCCATCAGCGATCAATGACACGATTAGACCTGTTTATATGTCTCAATACGTACAGCCCTATTTGACCGAGGACTCACTGAGGTATCTAGCTGCGAATTTTGGTGCGCCTAATCAATATATTTATGGCGTCGGCGGTGCACCCTATTTTTCACCACAAATCGCTTATTCTGACGTAAACGGATTGTTTACATCGCTTCTAAAAGGTCTAAACACCATATTGCCAGGCTTTTCTGGGTTGTCTGCATACAACGGTGGAATTGACTATAGTGCTAAATTCAGAAGTATAGCAAATTATTTTGGACTCAAAACATTAATGTATGAAGGTGGACCCGATTTAACCGTTAATAGGACTAATAACGCTATCGTCCAATCATCCGAGAGCGATGCTCGAATTAATCAGGTTGTGCAAGCTGAATTAGCTAGCGCTATTGGCTGCGGCAATGATTTATTTATGTATTATAAGTTAGCATCTCCTACAAGTGATCCTTTTGGTGCCTACGAAGACTTAACGTTACCCACACCAAAAAGTATCGCCCTTAACACCGTAGCAAAAACACCTTTGTCAAATTACAACGTGTGTACTACTTCAATTCCCACCTTAACTTTCGGCGCCAGCCCCTCTTCGGTTACTGTGGGTTCAAATTCGGTGTTATCATGGTCATCAACCAATACAACGGCCTGTGTAGGCTCTGGGGGATGGAAAGGCTCTCAGGCGTTATCAGGCACTTTTACCACGCCTGCGCTAAATAGCACAACCATTTACACATTGACTTGCACACTCCCGGACGGCAGCACTGTAAGCCAAAATACGACGGTAACCGTTACCTCGCCAGTCGTTAATGCAGGTTCTAAAATGGGTATCAATATAGGCCCTATTAACGATTCAAGTGATAGACAGCTCACCTTCATTGATATCATGAAACAAGCACGTGGCTTTGCGTCCTTAAATTGTCCATGGGATCCTGTTAACTGTCCAGTACCTTTGAATGCTAATGGCTGGCCAACAACAGATTTTGGGGTGTTTTTTCTTACGCCTCCCGGTGATCCATTAGGACGTTCACTGATCAGCACATACCCCAGTATGTTTGGCACTTATAAACTGAGCTTTACGGGTAAAGCAACCGTAAGGCCTTACAACTATGGTCTGGTTCAAAATATAGTCTATAATGCTTCAAGCAATACAACAACAGCTGATGTGATTATAAGATCGACTGATGGCTATGTTGCCCTGACTTTCTCAAATACGACCAATGGCGTTCAGAATATACGATTACTACGTCCAGGTTATTCGCTAGGCACTAATCAGGTATTTACTTCAGAGTTCTTGAACGCACTCGCACCTTTTAGTACCCTACGAACAACGGAAGCGCAGTTAACTTATGCAGCTTTCGGGGCATCCTGGGCGACTAGAAAATTGGCATCTGACCCGACACAACAGGATCCACGAGGTATAGCTTGGGAATATATTATCCAGCTTGCCAACGCCACTGGTAAAGACATCTGGGTTAATATTCCCGAACAGGTCGATTTAAATGATCCCACTGCTGATAATTATGTGATTCAGTTAGCGGCCTTAATTAAGAACACACTAAACCCCGGCATCCATGTTTATGTGGAATACAGTAATAGAATTTTACAAGACAGCGGCAACATGTCCTCAGCAGTATCGGACGTTGCTTCAGGGATCGATCCAAGCCTTAATTACGATAATGCAAATAGTCAGTGGTATTGGGCATACAGAAGAGCGGCTCACCAAACCTTAAAAATAAGTCAATTGTTTGCAGAAGTGTTTGGCCCAGCAGCTATCAATACAAGAATAAGACCCGTCTTGATGTCGCTATATTCACAGCCCTATTTTGCTGAAGACTCACTCAGGTATCTCAACACTAATTTTGGAGTACCAAGCCAATATCTCTATGGCATTGGTGGCGCACCTTATGCTTCACCATCAACGACTTATTCAGATATGAACGGTTTGTTTGCAGCGTTACAAACGGGGTTAAACAGTATATTACCTGCCTTTTCAGGACTACCTACATACAATGGTGGGGTTGTTTATAATGGTATCTCTTTCAAAAGTTTAGCCAATTATTATGGACTCAAAACATTGATGTATGAAGGAGGTCCAAATCTATCCGCTAATAATACCAATGCCGCCCTCGTTGAGTCAGCTGAGAGCGATATTCGCATTAATCAGGTAGTTCAAGCGGAACTAGCTGATGCTATTGGCTGCGGTAACGATCTATTTATGTATTATAAATTGGCTGCTCCTTCAAACAATCTGTTTGGAGCCTATGAAGACTTAACGTTATCTACGCCAAAAAGTAATGCTCTTAACACCGTGGCAGCCACGCCCTTATCAAATTATAACGCATGTACAACAAGCACTAATCAGTTATACATTCAGTAATTCTTCCTAAATAGCACCTGCATCTTATGTATTCAGGTGCTATGATCTGGCATTAATTGGCAGACAAGTATGTAGCTTAATTAATTGTCGGCTCTATATTTGTCTCAAAAAGCAACGGATAACTTACTGAACCTTAACCAGTTCTTTGCCGTCTGTTGAAAAATGACAAATACCCGCTGCAAAGTTACCACAATCTTCAGATTGTTCAACCTTTGCACCGGTTGGGCTAAGATGAATTTTCAACTCACAAAAAGCCGCTTGACCAGCCGCATGTTTTTTCAAAACTAATTCATTGGGAGCAACTGTTTTTACTTCTCCAGAAACATCTGCGCTGCAAGGCTCTCTACCCGCTTCTGTCGCATTAGGTTCAAAATCAACATCTTCAGCAACAGTTACTTCGCCTTTAACAGTTGAAATTTTTAAATGTTGAACATGTGCACCATCACGCAGTATATAGTGATCAGTCGCCGCCAATGCATTACTGGAAACTAACATGGCTGCCACCAGAAACAAACTTTTTTTCATAATATTTCTCCTTATAGTTATTGGTTTTGTTGATTAACAAGGTGGGCTAACAGGATAAGCGTTAATACTTATTGGTTTGGCTCAACATGACTCTTGGGTATTTTACCTTAGTACATACTCTTACGAAAAGACTATAAAAATATCAATTGCATAATCTTACGGTTTAGTCACCACACAACATCAGATTATTAAGCGGTTTAGGTTAATAAATCATAGACTTTCTTTTCCTCTTAAAACCAAGCAGAAAATCCAGTTATAATAGAGCTATTAATCCAGTACTCTAGCAACCCATAGTACACCGAGTGAATCACACTCGAACTCCTAATTCTAATGGCCAAACTAAACCCCCAACAACAAGCTGCTGTTAAAGTCATCGATAATCCATTACTGGTTCTGGCAGGCGCCGGCAGTGGTAAAACGCGCGTCATCACAGAAAAAATTGCCTACTTAGTCAAACAAGGCTTACCGGCTCGACATATTGCAGCCGTAACATTTACCAACAAGGCCGCCAGAGAAATGAAAAGTCGTGTGTCAAAGCTGCTCGATGATACGCAGATTCGCGGCTTACGTGTGTCTACTTTTCATTCCTTAGGCTTGGATATTCTGCGAAAAGAGCACAAAGTTCTGACGTATAAAGCCGCCATTACGCTATTCGATGAACAAGATAAGCTAGCTCTGATAAAGAACCTAATTACTCACGGCGCCAAGGATTGTGATATCGATCAGGTCGATCATTATGCCCATCAAATCGGGCAATGGAAAAACGCCTTTATCACGCCCGAACAAGCATTAACACAGGCGACAAAAGAACACTATCCTTCTGCAATTCTGTATCAAGAATATACCCGTAGCTTAAAGTCTTACAATGCAGTTGATTTTGACGACCTTATTTTGTTACCCGTATTATTGTTCCAACAACATCCCAGTGTTTTAGAGAAATGGCAAAACAAGATTCGTTATTTACTGGTTGACGAATATCAAGACACTAATATCACCCAGTACCAACTCGTTAAGTTACTCGCCGGCGCCTTAGGTCGCTTTACCGTCGTGGGTGATGATGATCAATCCATTTATGCCTGGCGGGGTGCGCAACCTGAAAACCTGGCGCAATTACAAAAAGACTATAGTCGTTTACAGGTGATTAAGTTAGAACAAAACTATCGTTCTACCAGTCGTATCCTAAAAGTAGCCAATCATCTTATTGCTAATAACCCTCATACGTTTGAAAAACGTCTCTGGAGCGAATTGGGCTACGGCGATCCATTACGTGTGCTGAGTCATAAAAATGATCAAGTTGAAGCACAGCAGATTGTTTCAGAAATTATCCATCACAAATTTAAGAACGGGGGTCGGTATCAGGATTACGCAATCTTATATCGTGGCAACCATCAGTCCCGGTTATTTGAACAAGGACTTAGAGAAAATAACATCCCGTATTTGATCAGCGGTAGCACCTCGTTTTTTTCTTATTCAGAAATTAAGGACATTCTCGGCTATCTGCGTTTATTTGTTAACCCTGATGATGATGCCGCTTTCTTACGTATTATTAATACACCCCGCCGCGAAATAGGCCCTACCACGCTGGAAAAACTGGGAGGCTATGCGAATGAACGTCACATCAGTTTATTTGCAGCGAGTACCGAACTGGGTTTAACTCAACGCTTATCTGAAAAATCTATGCACCGATTACAAAAATTTCATGACTGGGTGCTTGATACCGCTAGACGTATTGATCAGGGGGATATGTTCGCTGTGATTGAGCAATTTATTCAACAAATGGGTTATGAGCAATTTTTAAAGGAAGAAAGCAAAAGCAAGGAGTCTGCCGACCGTAAAATCAAGAATGTCTATGAACTCATTGAATGGCTTAAGCGTATCGCTGAAAAGAACAGTCCTTCTGAAGATGGAAACTCATCGAAAGCACCCTTAGCAGAAATTGTGGCCAAGATTATGCTCATGGATATTATGGAACGTAATCAAGAAGCCGAAGTGAGTGATCAGGTCAGCTTAATGACCTTACATGCTGCTAAAGGCTTGGAGTTTCCGCACGTATTTCTGATTGGAATAGAAGAAAATATTCTGCCCCATCAAAGCAGCATTGATAGTAATAATATTGAAGAAGAACGGCGCCTGGCTTATGTAGGCATTACGAGAGCGCAAAAAACGTGTACGTTTAGCTATTGCACTCATCGCAAACGTTATGGAGAAGTCAGTGAAAGCGAGCCTAGCCGCTTTTTAAGTGAGCTACCGGTGGATGATTTAGAATGGATCAATAAAAAACAACTTGCCCCAGAAGTTATCAAGGAACGAGGTAAAGCTAACTTAGCTAACCTTAAATCAATGTTGTTATCGTAATCGCCTTGCGATTAGGTTATAACCGGGTGACATCAGGCGCCCGTAGCTCAGCTGAATAGGTGTGACAAAATGTCGCACTTTTTGTAGACAACCCCTATTATTAAGATTACAATACGCACACCTTAAGAGAAGCACTTAGATTGCAGAGTTTCTTGGTCTTTTTGGAGGGGGAAGAGGAGGAAAGCGGCCAGATATTCTGGAAAAACAACATTAATAATCGCTACTCAATTTAAACTGCAGAACACCCGCAGTCGTCCGCTATAATAATAAAAAACAGGACGGAGCCCATGTAATGTGGGCTTTTTTATGCGCAGAAGAAAATTGCATCTGTGAGTACAGTGCATTGATTGTATGCCGCCAACGCTATCCGGAGCTTATATGCTAAAAATTAAATTATCCCTTTGGGTTGCTATCTTTTTATTCGCCCTATCGCCAGAATGCTTGGCAACACCTATTGCTCAACAATGGGCAAAGGTCACTCAACCAACTTACGACACAACCGCACAGAGCATAGGCAACTATAATGCCGGCTGTATTAGTGGAGCGGTCTCTTTACCTCTTGATGGCGCCGGCTATCAAGTCATGCGCTTATCGAGGAAGCGCTTTTTTGGTCATCCCAATTTAAGACAGTTTATCGAGAAACTAGGCCAAAATACCGAAAATGCACACTTGGGCTCATTACTGATTGGTGACTTAGGACAGCCCCGAGGCGGCCCAACCTTAAGTGGACACCGCAGCCATCAAACAGGACTTGATGTCGATATTTGGTTTTTATTATCAAAGAAAGCCGCCAACACTCGCCTGTCAGTCAATGAACGTGAAACATTGGGTGCGCCGTCCATGTTGATAGCCCAATCAGACACCATTGATTACACAAAGTGGTCTACGTCAAATGAAAAGATTCTTGAAATGGCCGCAGCACAGCCTGATGTTGATCGCATCTTCGTTAACCCCAGTATCAAACGTGAACTCTGTACGCAGTCTGCAAACAAAGACTGGTTAAGAAAAGTTCGCCCGTGGTGGCAACATGAGGATCACTTTCA
This sequence comes from Methylococcales bacterium, assembly GCA_003584865.1. Taxonomy (GTDB): domain Bacteria; phylum Pseudomonadota; class Gammaproteobacteria; order Methylococcales; family Methylomonadaceae; genus Methylobacter_C. The sequence goes on along the minus strand of QVQE01000167.1, from coordinate 6,788 downwards.
CGTGCGCTTAAAATGCCCAAGTGGTAATAAGTTTTGCCAAGGACAAGAGCCATTACCTGCGGGTAACGGTTGTGATGCAGGACTGGCCTGGTGGTTTTCAGAAGAAGCCAAGCACCCCAGCAAACCTCAAGCGGCACCTAAACCCCTAGAGTTACCTGCACTCTGTAACACGGTGCTAAATCAATAACAGACGCTGTGTACAGCATCTAATACGCAAGGTTAATAGGTAGGCTTCAAATGTAAAGGGCACCCATAACAAGCAAAAATACCCGGCTTTAAATTCACTGAGCTTTGTTTTCATTCTCAAAATAAGCTATTTTTAATAAGCACGAAGTCTAATACGCTTTAAATTTGTTGTTTAAAATAAAATTTAGTCTTGATAGTAAATGCACGTCGGAGTCGAATCTCTTGCTCTTATCCGCCATCAAAAATCCATTAACAATCCAGGTATTCCAATACTCTGGATATGTTGAGCATTTTTTCCTTCCTCGTAAGCGAGTAAAGCACCGTCTTTTTGCCAGAGTCTAAAAGCAAGGGCATAAGATAAAACACGAATGGGATAATCGCGAGGTAACTGTTGTAAATAAGGCTGAATAGTAAAAAAATCATTCGCCCCATATTGCTGCATAATAAAGCGCAGCCCTCCATTGGAAGGGCCTATGTTGTAAGCTAATAAACCTAAAAACAAATCATTATGCATTTGCTCCAGATAGTATTTTAAAGTGGCTGCTGCTAAAAAAGCATTATGCCGTGGGTTTTCCAGGGAAAGCTGATGCTCTGCCAATTTCTTACCGGCCCTTGCTATCACCTCTTTAGGAACTTGAGTTATTTGAAATAAACCTCGACCACCATCAGCACTATCGCGGGGCAAAAAAGATGACTCTGTCGCCGCAACCCCTTGCAAAATATTAGGGTCAATTTCAAATTCTTCAGCCGCTTCTTTAATCGTCGCTTTATAAACTTCGGCACGCTTAAGAATTTTTTGTAACTGTTCCTGATCATAACGACGATAAGCCGCATAAACCTGATGCGAAAGTGTCACTCTTCCCGCTTCTTGCCTACCGCCCAACAACGTACGAAAATGTCCTCGAGCCAAGGCAAATTGATCTTGCATTGAAATCAAACCAATGATCACCGCTAAACTGACCGACACTAGCGCTGGTAAAAACAAATACTTGGACTTAAGCCATTTTCGTGACTTCCACCAAGCCATTAAGAATCCCGTTGTGGCAATAATCAACGCTAATATGCCAACGGCAAAAGGTAATAAACTGGTTAAAAAGTGTGTACCTGAAAACAACTTTGCCGAATAACCCAAAAGCACCATAATAGTTGCCACGGCGGCAATCGATAATCCGAGAATTTCTAAGCTACTCGATAGAACCCGGTGCTTAATACTGACAACCGGTAGTACCGACGGCTTTTTTTTGGTTGATTTCCGAGGTCGAACTGGCTTCGGAGGGAAGGGGGCGTCTGGACTAATAGCAGCAACCACTTTCTTTTGCCTTGGTTTTCGCTTAGGTTTGGGTTTAGCCTCTTCTTTTTCAGAACTAACAGGCTCAATTAAGTTATCAGGCATATTCATCAGAAAACAGCTTAAAAGGTGTCATCAGTCGCCATGATTTCTCTAGACAGCCAAGCAACGGCAACAGCGGGTGCGCAATCCGCAACCGCTAGACCGATTGGCTTAGTTGCCTGTTGCATCAACTCAGAAAAATCAATATAATCACAGCCTAGGTTTTGAGCCATTTGTTTCACTAAAAAGCGCCCAACACCGGCGCCTATAACAGAATGAGGTTTAGAACAATCAACAGTCTGAAGTTTGAGTTCACAAGCCTGTTGAATTTTTTGTAATTGCTGCGCACGAATATTTTCCGCAAACTGCCGCCAGCGTGGCAATTCTTCAGGATAAAAGTCACTCCCTATCATGCGTGATAAGCGCCTGGCACTGGCTATGGTGGTTTTCTCAGCACCATCAGCCGACTCTGTTTGATCATGCCTCTCATCCAGCTCTTCAGTGACCCGATAAACATCAGCCATCGTTGCAAAATACTCTGCCATGATGCCAATGACCTGATTTTGATCGACTGCTGTCTGAGCAACCGCCATGACCGCTGTTCTAATAATCCCGGTATAGATCAGTTCTTGGGATATTAAGCGCTGATAATCCGTATATCCCTGAGCTTGAACCCGACCTTGTTGGAACAAAAGAATGTCGGTAGTCGTGCTACCTATATCAACAAACAGACCACCACACCTTTTTTTAGCCGCAACAGAAGCACTGGCTAACCAATTAGCCGATGCAATCGCTTGATAATGTGTTGCATCAATTTGATTACTCTCTAAAAAGCCAGTTGCACCTGCATAGAATAAACAGCGTCTCGGAGATAATAAGGTCAGCATAGTCGCACTAATTTGCTTTACACCGTCATTTCGATCTTCAAAAAAATCAACCAATTCCCCCGTCATAGTGATTGCATGATAATAATCCAATACAGCCACTTTTTGCTGGATGTTATGTACCGCTATTCGCAACTGCTCCAAGCCCTTCCATAAGGGGCATGGCTCTTGATAAACAGCAACCACCTCAGCCTCAGAATTAAGCACAGCCGCCTTCACATGAGCGCCACCTATGTCCCAACCTATTGTGTTAATTTGCTTCATCATACTTCACCGCAATAGTTATAGGCTGGTTACAAACGAACTGAATGGCTGGCTCATCTTTTAATAATCGCAGTATATTATCGGCAACATTGATACCTAATGCGGACTTAATACCTGCAAAAGAAGTCGTCAAACGAGGATTTATTTCCAACACCAAAATTTGTTCTGTAGTTTCTATTAAATCAATACCCACATAACCCCATAATTCAGGAATGGCTTCTGCAATTTTATCAAGTAAAGAATAATAGATTTCTGACTTTATATCATAATTAACGATTATGTTAACTAAACGATATTGCTGATTGATAATTTCAAAATGCTGGCTATTGACACACAGTAACCATCCCTTACCCGCTTTAAAAATACAGGATAGACTGGTTTTTTTACCTTGCAGATGGGGCTGAATAATATAAGTACCCGTTCTTGAAGACATCAGCTTAAAATCTTCTGGTTCAGACACAATATAACTGTCTCCACAACCCACCCCATCAATCGGCTTAACTATCCATTGCAAACACCCGTCCCATTCAAAATCGCTATACCTTTGTGTTGGCACAGTAGCAATGCCATGTTGCATAAGCAGTTGATAAGTATTAAGTTTATTTCCGGCAATCTGAACTGCACGCGCAGGAGACGTTAACAATCTCCTACCAGTCGCTTCAACAGTCGCACAAAGGTCTTGTAAAATACCCTCCGATTCAGGCGCAATTGGCCACACCGCATCACACTGCAGCATCAATCGAACAAATTCATCATCAGTATTTTGAGCTTGGGTAATAATGCACTGTTCAAATCCTTGTGGGTTAATCCTGTCTTTAAGCCGCTCATCCATCATAACCCAAACAGATATAGGCTGCTCACGCCTACAAATCATTAACTCTCTTAAATCATCCAGCAATGCTTGTAACATCAATAGCCCTTCACTTGCTAAAGAAGTAGGAAGTTCTTGATTATTAAAGCCACCACCAGTGATATACTCAAATACTAAAATTCTCATTACCACATTCTAACATTAGAATATTAAATCCAGCTTTAACGATGAAAATTATTCCCGTCATTGATTTAAAAGAGGGGGTTGTAGTCCATGCCAGGCAAGGTCAGCGTGATCATTACCAACCTATTAATAGCCCACTGTGCCAATCCTCAGATATTTACGAGGTAATTAAAGCATTTCTGCTTATTTATGATTTTGATACCTTTTATGTTGCCGATTTAAACGCCATCACTTTACAGGGTAATCATGACGCCTTAATTAAAGACGTATTGACTTCTTTTCCACACCTACAATTTTGGGTAGATAAGGGTTTTCAACGCAGGACACACTATCCAAAAAATTATTTTCCCGTATTAGGCAGTGAGTGTTACGGCGAGGAAGATATTTTGGAAATTGAAGCTTTCAATAAGCACTTTATTCTATCTCTTGATTATTCTGATTCCGAAGCTTTAGGTGCAAAAAATCTTTTCTTTAAACCCGATCTATGGCCTGAATCGATTATCATCATGACCCTAAATCGAGTAGGTAGTCATCAAGGCCCCGATTTAATAAAGCTCCAAGACTATTATGATAAATACCCACATAAAAACTTTATTGCTGCGGGTGGTATTAGAGATATTAAGGATTTATTAGCATTAAAACAGATAGGTGTTCAATACGCACTGGTTGCCAGCGCCTTACATTCATGCGAGATTAATAGGGATGCTATTGAAAGTCTGTAGACAAAAAAATACCTCAGCAAGCTGAGGTATTTTTAACAGCCGATACAAGATGTGCTATACACATCTTGTTAACAACTCATTCGTTGTTAACAGCAAACGGATGTTTAGCAGTCGATTTAGCCGCTAAAACTTCAGCAACAGTTGGTAAACCTGCTACAGCACGTTGTAAAGCTTCTCTAGTTGCTTGGTAGTTGAATTTTTCGATTAATGCATCGTCTTCAGCTTGCCAGTGAATGAAAACACCCACAGAGATGAATAAATCATCCGCTTCATCAGCTGGGATAGTGCCGTCTTCAACTGAATCAGCAACAGCCATAGCAACTGCACGTTGCGCTGGGCCAAACATTTGAACAGCTTGTTTAGCACCTTTGATAGTTACTTTGTTGAATAAGATTGTAGCTGGTTTAACTAATAAGTTAGGAGCAACAACGGCTAATAAAGTTGAGAAACCGTCTTTGTTGTTAGTTAAAGCAGTTGCGAACGCAGTTTCAGCGGCTGAACCACGTGGCCCAATGATTAAATCGATGTGAGCGATTTCGTTGCCTTCGCCTACTAAAGATTCGCCTACGCGCAAGTTGTTAATTTTTGCCATGTTTAAAGTTCCTAATTGAGAAAAATGAAAAAATTCGAGTTAATGCTATCGAGTTTTTAAGTACTACCGACAATTACATCGGAAGATTTTTATTACGAAGACTTAATTTGAATAATATCTTCTAAAAATACTGTAAATACCGTTGCCACAGTTAAATCCGCCATAGTGCCTGGGTTTAAGCCCCTAGCCTTAAGCGATTGATCCAATGTGTACAACAATGGTAACGCTTGCTCAGGCATTGCAACTAAAGATAACTGATGTAAAAGAGCAGCCATCATTGTGGTAATTTCTGGTGTATACTTGCTGCCCTGTTTTCTTTCAATGTGGCTATCTGGAAAACGGCTTAGCAAGCTAGCATAAACAAACAGCGCCGCCCAATCCTGCTTACCCCATTCCCTCATTGCATTGTAGTATATCGCTAAACCAAAATCAAAGATATCTTGATAATAACTTGTATACTGTAAGGCTATTCTATCCTTTGAACTGGCTAAAACCATGGCCTCTGTTAAGTTTACCGTCGGCTTTTCTGCTACATCTTGTTGGTCAGCACTGCCTAAACCACCCGGTGATGCCAAGGAAATGGCTTTATATACCCATGCCGCATCTTCCTGAGTCGTTGTTTCCAAAACAACGGTTAAAGCCTGCCTTAAAGAAGCATCGGATGCTCTATTTTGCATAGCCTGAATTAATGGCGCACATAACAAAATAATTCCTAAATTGGTGTTACACCCCACCGCTGCTCGGGTTGCCTTAACGGCATAATAAATTTTTTCACCTAACGAATACGCAGAATGGCACAAAGGCTCAGCACTCACTTTGGCACTGATTCTAAAATCAGCCACCGTCATATCATGACCGTCTGCATACACACTGACGTTACCTGGCTTAAACGCCTGTAATTCAATTTCACACGCTTGCTGGTAGAAATCACTTAACTGCTCATCTAACAGCTTACCTAAAGTCATCATAAAAAAGCAGTTTTATAAAGCTGTACAACCCACTCTCGGATTAAAGGGACATCAAGTTTTCCATTTACAGCAGTTATAAGATTAAACATATTGAGAGATTCATTAATACGAAGATAATAGTACATTTTATAGGATTTCTAAGGCCACCTATTGAAATTTTGAGTTTCAATTTTCGTTCATTCCGATTTCGTTCATTCCGAGTAGTAGAGGTGCTGAATGTGAGTTAAAAGCACCGACTAAGGCATTAATAGGGTAGTTTTGGATACTAAGACGGGGGGCTTTAACGTCAATAGGGAGGGTTTAGATATCAATAAGCCCGGTTTAGCTATCAATAAGTCCAGTTTAGATATCAATAAGTCCAGTTTAGATATCAATAAGCCCGGTTTAGATATCAATAAGCCCGGTTTAGATATCAATAAGCCCGGTTTAGATATCAATAAGTCCAGTTTAGATATTAATAAGCCCGGTTTAGATATCAATAAGTCCGGTTTAGATACCAATAAGCCCGGTTTAGATATCAATAAGCTCGGTTTAGATATCAATAAGTCCGGTTTAGATATCAATAAGTCCGGTTTAGATATCAATAAGTCCGGTTTAGATATCAATAAGCCCGGTTTAGATATCAATACCAGGGGTTTTAATATTAAAAATGGTTGTTAAGGTATCTTTACGTGGCGTTTAGGTTTTATTATTTGCCTAAAACTTAATCTGGCAGGTGTTCTTCATAAGTGGAATGCCTGTCAGATTATCAGTTTAAGCGTTTAACGCCGTTAGTTGATTAACTTTGATACCGGGGCGCAAAAATCGGTAACGCCTGTGGTTGTTACTGCGGCGACTTTAACTTCTAA
>QVQE01000153.1 GCA_003584865.1 Methylococcales bacterium | reverse complement strand
AAAGCATTTTTTAAGGTAAAATGCGAACCGAATGCATTCTGCTACATTATATCGGTCAGCCAACAATGGACTACACTGCTACTTCAAGAACTAAACAAAGCATCATTATTTGATTTGCATCGGATAAGGTCAGCTATTGATATGGAATTATCCAATCAGTAGGTGTACCGCTGACCTATCGCAAAGCTTTTTCCCATTTACTGACCAAGGCTGATGCCATACTGTTACCAAATACATTGGTTGCACTACGCCCCATATCGAGTATTTGATCAATACCTAATAGCAACAATAGCCCTGCTTCTGGAATATTGAACATCGATAACGTGGCAGCAATCACGATTAACGAGGCTCTGGGCACGCCTGCAACGCCTTTGCTGGTAAACAACAACACAAATAACATAATCAGTTGATCAGCAACTGGCATGTCAATACCATAAGCTTGAGCGATAAATAAGACGGCAAAGGTCATATACATCATGCTGCCATCCAGGTTAAATGAATACCCCAAAGGCAAGACCAGCCCGCATACCTTTTCATCACAACCAAAACGCTCAAGTTGCTGTAGTAACTTAGGGTAAGCACTCTCACTGCTGGCAGTTCCAAAAGCCAATAGCATGGGTTCACGGATATAGCCTAGCAAAGATACAATCCTGCGTCCTAAAAATAAAAAACTAACACAACCCAATAACAAACATAATAACAAAAGCCCTAAATAAAACTCCCCAATAAATTTACTGTAGGACAATAAAACACCAATACCCTGCTGCGCAACTACCGAAGCTATCGCTGAAAATACTGCAACAGGTGCATAATGCATCACATAGCTGGTGATTTTCAGCATAATATGCGCCAATGAGTCCAGCAACTTCACTGTAGGCTTAGCTAGTTCACCAGTGGCAGCACAGGCAATACCAAAAAACATGGAAAACACCACAATTTGTAAAATCTCATTGGTCGCCATTGCTTCAGTGATACTTTTTGGAAAAATGTGAGCGACAAAATTGCCTAAAGTGGGCTTAACTTGCGGAAGCCCTGTTTCTGTCCCTATGGCAGGCAAGGCGATGTGTAAAGATCGGCCCGGCTCAAATAGATTCACCAGTAGCAATCCTAATAATAAACTGACCACAGATGCAGAAAAAAACCAGGCAAGCGCTTTTATACCAATACGCCCGACAGTTTGAATATCACCCATCTTAGCCATACCCACCACCAAGGTTGAAAACACTAACGGGGCGATAATCATTTTTATCAGTCTTAAAAAAATATCTGTTAAGACGGAAAAGACTTCAATGATTTGCTTGAATAACGACTGTGTCTGCACCGCATCGGAACTACCCAGTGTTAAATTTAGCAGTTCCCCCACAACGATTCCGACTAGCAGTGCAATAGCAACATAAAGCGTTTGCCGATTGGGTGGTGCAATTTGAGTTTGAGTATGAGCCGCCATAAAAGTATCTCTTTAAAAAATTAATAATTATGCTCGTCTCTAAGCATCAAGATGCTTAGAGTACCTTGTATTCAATAGATTTGGCTACCTCAATTAAGAATGAAATCAATAAATATTAAGATAGCGCATATACGACTTTTTTTATAAATCCCAAATGTCATTCCAAAAATTAATATTGCATCAAATAGTGAGCCAGGATTATATAATACCTCGTTCCCAAAGATAGCTTTGTGACCTGATAAGATATGAAGGGGGTAAATTTCATTACCTTTCCTTAAATTGCTAGTTTGCTTAGTCATCGTTTTTAAGAAGCGCCGAGGCCATTATTTAAAAAACCGATCGCGTTTGCCATAGGGACGGGTTCAATGGCTAGTTCTATCCGGTGAAATGCCGATTTTTCAGGGTGAACGGCGACGATGGCGATTATTAAGTCTGCTAAGATAGGCGCCAATTTACAGCTAAGTGAGATTGGTCATGGATTTTCCTGATATGTCTATTGGCTTGCATTGGTTTTACGTAATCATGCAACTATTACCGCGACTTTTTGTGATCGTAGTGTCGGCTTTTATTGCCATCCGTTTCGAGTGGTTGAGGCAGGCCTTGCGAGGTACAGAATTACAATGGCGGTATCGCATTCCTGCTATTTTGGTGTTTGCATTCTCAGCTATTACAGGCACACACAGTGGTATTCCCATTGACATACATCAAGGCTTTCAGGAAATAGACCTGACCGCAGCGAGACCTGAAAAACTCGGTGCGACAAGAAAAAAGGAATAAATCATGTTGAAAAAAATGCGCGTCATTATCGTCGAAGATCGTGAGCTGGCGAGGGATGAATTAAAACATTTATTATCTCTGCATCCCGATATGGAGGTCGTTGGAGCGTTTGAAGATACCGCGAGTGCCCAGAAGATCATAGAAGCCAAGGCTGAACAGATTGATGGGGTATTTTTGGATATTGATATTCACTCTGAAGGTGAATGCGCTGGCCTGAACCTGGCTTATCGTAAAGATCGTTTATATTTGCCTAAAAAGCCCTGGATAGTCTTTACCACCGGGTTTAAAGAGCATGCGTTAGAAGCCCATTTGGTAGGACCTTACGGGTATTTAGTTAAGCCCTTGGATGATACCAAGCTAACACAAGTCTTAGACAGGATACGCAGAGAGATAACTAAAAACCAACCTCAACTATCGTCCCGAATTGAAATTAAACACAAGTCCGTAAGTCGAGGCGAAACGTTCTGGTGTACCAAGTATATCAATCCAAAAGAGATTTTATATATTCAAAGCAATAACAACGGTAATACGGTTAGAGTCCAACTGATCAATGGTGATGTTCTTGATGGTGTTAATAGGGCGCTAAAAGATTGGCAAGTACCGGGGTTTATGCGAATACATAAAAGTCATCTGGTTAATTTGGAACATGTTAATGGACATAAGCCTGATGCCATTAAGCATGAGTGTCACAATGTCACTTTTCATGGCTCTACAGTTGAATTAGCGATAGGCGGAAATTATCTGGAGGACTTGCGCAAGGCGTTAAATAAAATTGGTTAATATGACACTACGGAAGTAGCATTAACTTTGTTAAAATAACGCCTAACTCTTTGGTTCACCGTCATTTATGAAACAACTTACGAATAGGTTTTGGTATTTACTTTCAGTGTTTGCAGGTATTCTTTTCACCCTCGCCTTCGCGCCTTTTAATTTTTCATACTTAGCGCCATTAGCACTGTGTTTACTGTTTGCCGTCTGGCAAAATACCAGTCCTAATCAGGCTTTGCTCAGAGGTTATTTATTTGGCCTGGGTTCTTTTGGTTTGGGAATCTCTTGGGTCTATATTAGTATTCATGATTTTGGTGGCAGCAGTCCACTGATTGCTGCTTCCCTGACTTTCTTATTTGTCGGTTTCTGGGCTATATTTCCAGCACTAGTCGGTTATCTCTCAGTAAAAATACAGCCGATTAACGGTAGAAACCGTTCATATCTAGCCTTGCCTGTCGTGTGGATGCTGGTTGAATACTTACGGGGAAAACTCGTCCTTAATGGTTTTCCTTGGCTGCAAAGTGCTTATTCTCAATTAGACACGCCCTTGGCTGGTTATATTCCTCTTGTCGGTGGTTACGGTACTGGATTTATAGTCGCCTTAACCGCCTCCGGTCTACTGGCTATTGTGCAAAATCCTCGGTGTAGATACCTATTAATGTTTGCCTTACTAAGCATCTGGGGAGCAGGACGTTATTTACAGTCAATATCATGGACACAGGCCATCGGTGAACCCATCCAAGTCTCCTTACTACAAGGTAATATCACCCAGGATCAAAAATGGCGACCCGAAAACAAGCTTAATACCTTACAGTGGTATCAAGCCATGACCGAGGCACATTGGGATTCAGCTATTATTGTTTGGCCTGAAACGTCCATTCCCGCCTATTTATCAGACGTTAATGACTGGTTTCTACGTCCCTTAAGCCAAGCCGCCGAACAGCATCAGACCAGTATTATCGTCAGCCTACCGATCAACAACACTGAGGCTAATGAAAAATACAATGCGGTTATGAGCTTAGGGAAACAGACCAGCGTCTATAAAAAAACCCATTTACTTCCTTTTGGTGAATACTTACCCTGGCAACCCATCTCGGGTCTGATCTTAAATAATCTAGGCATGCGATTAGGTCTATTTACCGAAGGCAGTCTTGATCAACCACTATTAAAAGCCGCTGGCTATCCTTTTATCACGACGATTTGTTACGAAGATGCCTTTGATGAATTAGCACTTAACCATTTATCCACAGCAGCCTTTCTGATTAATGTCACAAACGATGGTTGGTTTGGTCAATCCATTGAGCCGTACCAACATTTACAAATAGCTAGAATGCGGGCATTAGAAACTGGGCGTTATTTATTAAGGGCTACCAATACCGGGGCCACTGCAATTGTAAATCCAAAAGGCAAGATACTCAATCAAGCCCCTTTATTCGAAGCCACAACACTCACAGATAGAATTACACCTATGCAAGGCTTAACGCCTTATGCCCATTTAGGAGAAAAGCCGGTCTTAATCCTCTTAATGATTTTATTTTTAACACTGTTACTATCTGATAGTCTATTTTCATCTCTTATTAAAAACAAATCTGAAAACTAAAAACTAGAGTCGGTTATTAAATAGAATAAATGTTAGAATATTCGGCTATTTACACTACGAATACCTGCAAATTTATCCATGACGACTACTTTAAAACTTCCCATTGAGTCACTGAAACTGAATGTTGATTTAACAGACATTGACTTCCCGGAAGCTCCCCGCTTGCAAAGCGGAATTTTAGGACAACCCAGAGCACAATCTGCCTTAGAGTTTGGCATTGCCATGCCAAACCCGGGCTACAATATTTTTGTGATGGGAGAGCCTGGTCTAGGTCGTCTTTCCATGATTACTAATCATCTGAATCTATTGGCACACTTGCAACCAGCCCCCGCTTCTTATGCCTATGTCGATAATTTTGAAAACGCCAGAGAACCCGTGGTTATCGAGTTACCTGCTGAATATGGTCAGGTACTCAGTAAAGATATTGAAAAGTTATTAGATAACTTATTAGCTACTTTTCCGGCGGCGTTTGAAAGCCCGACCTATCAACAAAAGAAATCAGCTATCGAACGACAATTTAGTCAGCATTATAACGCTGCGATTGATCTGGTTGATAAAAAAGCTCAAGCCGAGAGCATTGCCTTATTTAGAGAAAGCGAATCCATCACTTTTGCGCCTATCAGAGACAACAAGTCGCTTAATGAAGAACAGTTCACTCAATTGCCGCAAATTGAACGTGAGACTTTTCATGGTCATGTTGAAGCATTAGAAGAATATTTAAGTGATGTGTTATTGGAATTACCTCAATGGCGCCGAACCATGGTCGAAAAAATCAAACAGTTAGACAATGACACCATTAGCTCGGCCATTGATCCTTTGTTCTCTGAGCTGAATGAAAAATATCAAAATATCGATGACGTTATTACCTATTTAGCAGAAGTTAAAAAGAACTTAAGCCTGACCATTTCTGACTATCTAATGCCGGGGCGAACACTCGAACCCCGAGAAACTGTTACAAGACGCCTGGCGCTTAACGAGCTTTACGCGCCTAACATTCTGGTTGATAATAAACTGGAAAACGGAGCGCCAGTTATTTATGAACCCCATCCTATCTACCAAAACCTGTTTGGTCGAATTGAGTATGTCAGTGATCAAGGCGCCTTAGTCACTAATTATCAAAAGATTTGTGCGGGTTCATTACATAGAGCCAATGGTGGCTACTTAATTCTTGATGCTGAAAAATTACTCACCTATCCCTTTGTCTGGGAAGGTCTTAAACGTGCTTTGCAATCCAGCCGTATTGAAATTGAATCACCGTATTCAGAACTAGGTGTCAACACCATTACCTTAAAACCTGAAGTTATTCCGCTCAATGTAAAAGTTATTCTGGTCGGTTCACGGGATATCTATTATCTATTGGAAGAAATGGATAGTGAGTTTAATGAAATGTTCAGAATCCTGGCTGATTTTGATAATTACATTCCACGTACTAATGAGTCGATGCAAGGCTTTGCCATGCTAATGCGGAAACAGGCCGCTGACTCAGGGGCAAAGTCCTTGTCACATGAAGCTATTGAAAGTTTAATTGAGCATAGTTGTCGCCTGGCAGAAAATCAGCATCATTTTTCAGCACACATTAAGGATTCCCTGGATATTATTGCGGAAGCTAATTTGTTTTGTAAGCAAGCGCAGCATCATCAGATTGAGCGATATCATGTTGAACAAGCTTTAGGTGCCAGAGAACACCGTAATGGTCGCTTATCTCAAGCGATTCTTGAAGAAATGCTGGACGGTACTATCCTGATTGATACTCAAGGGGAAGCTATCGGAAAAATCAATGGCTTAACGGTGCTGGAAATTGGTGGCACTAGTTTTGGCGCACCTGCCAGGATTACCACCACGGTCTATCCAGGCTCACGCGGTATTGTGGATATTGAGCGGGAAGCAGAACTAGGCCAAGCAATTCATTCAAAAGGCGTGATGATTTTAACAGGCTATCTGGGACATTCTTATGCGCAACAATTCCCGCTCGCGGTCTCTGCGAGTATTGCCATTGAGCAATCTTATGGTTATATCGACGGTGACAGCGCTTCGCTTGCTGAACTCTGTTGCCTTATTTCGGCCTTAACCCGTACGCCTATCAAACAAGCCTTTGCCGTTACCGGTTCGGTCAATCAATACGGTGAGGTTCAGGCGGTTGGCGGTATTAATGAAAAAATAGAAGGCTATTTTAGACTTTGCCAAGCCAGAGGCTTAGACGGTCAACAGGCCGTTATAATTCCAGCAGCCAATAAGCGCAATTTGATGTTAAAGCAGGAAGTGATCGAGGCGGTTGCTAAGGGCTTGTTTGCTGTCTATGCAGTCGCTAGTGTTAATGAGACGTTGGAGTTGTTGACCGGACAGCTTGCAGGTGAAACCAATGAAGAGGGCAATTACCCAGAAAACAGTATCAACTTTAAAGCCATATCCCGTTTAAAAGAAATTTCTGATATGGCTGTAGATGATGACAAAGAGGCAGAAGGTTAATAGAAACTTAATCGTTAACTTCTGTAATAATGGCTGCAATACCGCGTTGCTTTAATCGGGCACTGATAGCATTAATGCTATCAGTTTTGGCATAGGAACCCATTTTAACCCGATACCAATTTGCTGTGCCGACTTTACCCTTCTCGACTTTGGATACTAATCCCATTGCAGCTAATTTGATTCTTAACTGATCAGCTTCTTTAAAGGTATTAAAGGTACTACCGACCTGTATAATATAATGCGTGGCTTTTGCCTTACCGACTCTTTCTTCTCTTGCCCGGGTTTTAATCTCATACTCAGGAACCACCACTTCTTTTTCAGGGAGTAGAGTGTAAAAATCAAATTGTGGTCCTGTCTTAACTTCTGGCTTGTGCTCTCCTTTAGAGGCATTTGCCTTTTCTAAGCCCGCAGTTTCAGCAAGATGCTTCGCACTATTACTGCGTAAGTATACTAAAAAGACCGCAAACAAAATAATGATTGCAGTAATTAACATCCATTTCCACAAACCAATGCCGGATTTCTGACCAAACTGATCTCGACGTCGCCCCGTTTTTTCATCTAGGTTTCTTGGTTTATAGTCTCTGGACATTACATGGATTCAGGTGTGTTGATATTCAGAAGACCCAGGCCATTTGCCAACACTTGCCTCACCGCACAGATTAAGTTTAATCTGGCATCTCGAATACAAGCATCTTCAACAAGAAACTGATGGGCGTTGTAATAAGTATGGAACTCATGCGATAGTTCGCGTAAATATAAAACCAATTGATGTGGCTCGTATTGTAACGCTGCTTTTTCAAGAACTTCCGGGTAACGCGCTAAAGTGACCAATAAAGTACTTTCATGCTCTTCGGTCAGTTTATTTAGATGTTCCATTCCCTGTTCAACATTTCTTTCCAGGCCTTTCTCGTCTAATTGACGTAATACACTACATACCCGTGCATGCGCGTATTGTACATAAAACACCGGATTTTCATTAGACCTTGATGTCGCTAATTTCAAATCGAAGTCCATGTGCTGTTCTGATCGACGCATCACATAAAAGAAGCGTGCCGCATCTTTGCCCACCTCGTCTCTCAACTGCCGTAAGGTCACAAACTCGCCCGAGCGGGTAGACATTTGCACTCTTTCTTCGCCACGATAAAGCACCGCAAATTGAACCAATAACACGTTCAACTTCGACTCATCAGCTCCCAAGGCCTGAATGGCTGCTCTCACTCTAGGCACATAACCATGATGATCCGCACCCCAGATATCAATAATCTGATCAAAACCCCGATCGAGTTTATTGTTATGATAAGCGATATCCGAAGCAAAGTAAGTATACTGCCCATTCTCTCTTACAACAACCCGATCCTTTTCATCACCTAATTGGCTAGACGCAAACCATATTGCGCCATCTCGCTCATATAAATAATTTCTTTCCCGGAGTCGTTCCAGTGCTTTTTCAACAGAACCATTATCCATTAAATGACGTTCTGAAAACCATTCCTGATATTCAACACCAAACTCTTTTAAATCAGCTTTAATATCATCCAGAATACTGTCTAAGCCAATCTGAAAGAAATCACGATATTGAGTGTTTCCGAGTAATGTTTTGGTGCGTTGAATAAGCGCATCAATATGTAAATCTTTATCACCACCTTGTGGTTCATCAGGGGTTATGTTCTCAAAAACGAGTTCAATGGGTCTGCGATAATCATTATTGGCATTGAGATAAATGTGTCTGGCAATATCACGGACATAGACTCCACGATAGCCATTGCTGGGAAAAACAACGTCTTCACCGCATTCTTCAAGATATCTTAACCAAACGCTGGTTGCCAGGATATCCATCTGGCGTCCAGCATCATTAACATAATATTCTCGATACACATCAAAGCCAACCGCTTGCAGTAAATCAGCAACCGCAGAACCATAAGCAGCCCCTCGACCGTGTCCTACATGCAAAGGCCCAGTAGGGTTAGCGGACACAAACTCGACCTGTACCTTTTTATCGGCACCGACCTTGCTTAAGCCATACTCAAGCCCTTGTGCATGGATTTGACTGACAACTTGGTACTGAGTATTCGGGTTGATAAAGAAGTTAATAAACCCAGGGCCCGCTAGTTCTACTTTTGTCACCGCCTCATGAGCAGGTAATGCGGCGATAATCTTGGTTGCCAACTCGCGTGGGTTTGATCTTGCTGGTTTTGCTAACAACAAAGCCAAATTTGAAGCAAAATCACCATGCGCAGCATCACGAGTGCGATCTATCGTTATCTGTGGAATAATTACTGCATCAAGAACACCTCCTACTTTAAGATTTTCAATGGCTTGCAAAAGGAGTTCTTCTAATTTCTTTTTCATTGCTTCACTGCGTAGTTAAATCGGATAAATATTTGCACATTATCCATTAAAATAAGCGGATTATCCATTCAATCAATATCAATATAAATCGACTGGGTCAACATCTAACGACCAGCGTACTTTTTTTGCCTGCTTAAGCTTAGAAATTTCTATTATTAATTCATCTAGAAAAACATGTAATTCTTGACGCCTCGGGTTTTGAAACAACATTTGATACCGATAAAGACCCGCACGCCGTGCCATAGGGGCAAAGATCGGACCTAATACCTGAGTCTGTCCGGTATTGTGTTTTTCTATTAGCGTACTCAAGGCCTTAAAGAAAAGTTGTGGCATCTTGATGTCTACTGCTTGTACTCTTAACAAGGCCTGATAACTAAAAGGCGGTAAAGCTGCTGCTTTTCTCTCCTGTAAAGCTGATTTAGCAAAACTCCTATAACCTTCCTGTATTAATGTCACCAATAAAGGATGATCCGGTTGTCGGGTTTGCATAATGACTTTTCCTGGCTTCTCTGCTCTGCCCGCACGACCTGACACCTGCACGATCATTTGGGCTAATTTTTCAGCCGCATGAAAATCAATACTAAACAGGCCATTATCGACATCCAAAATAGCGACCAAAGTAACATTGGGAAAATGATGCCCCTTAGCTAACATTTGAGTCCCTAAAATAATATCAACGTGCCCAGCATTAATTTGTTCCAAGTAATTCTCTAAAGAACCTTTGCCTTGCGTAGAATCGCGATCTAAACGCACCGTAACTTTATCTTTAAAGAGTTCTGCAAGCGCTTTTTCCACGCGCTCAGTCCCTAGCCCTAAAGGAATTAATTCACCCGCCTTACACGCAGGACATTGTTTAAGCAAAGCTTGTTCTTGACCGCAATGATGACATTTTAAATGCGCTGCATCGAAATGAATCACCATATTAGCATCACAGCGCTGGCAACGCGCGACCCAACCACAACTATGACAAATTAACGTAGGTGCAAATCCCCGTCGATTTAAAAACAGTAAGACCTGTTCCTGTTTGGCGAGGGTTTTATGTATCTCCGCTATTAATGCTTCGGACAGACCTTCCTGAATTCTCTTATTGCGAATATCCATTAATTGTAAGACAGGCGCAAGCGCAGACCCTGCCCGCTCAGGCAAGTGTAATAATTGATAGCGTTGTTTTTCGACGTTATACAAACTTTCCAAAGATGGGGTGGCAGACCCTAAGACCACGGGGATGAGTAATTGTTTTGCACGGACTATTGCTATATCCCGCGCTGAAAACCGAAAGCCTTCTTGTTGTTTAAAAGAAGTATCATGCTCTTCATCCAAGATGATTAAACCGAGTTTCTTAATCGGCGTAAATAAGGCAGAACGAGTACCTAACATGATTGAGCAAACCCCTTGTTGCATTTGTAACCAGGCAATTTGGCGTTGTTTGTCGGTTAGTTTGGAATGAGACAGAGCAATATTGACGGCAAAGCGTTGCTTGAAACGTTCTTCTAATTGGGGAGTTAAGGTAATTTCTGGGACTAGGATTAAAACCTGTTGACCACGCTCTAACACCGCTTGAATAATCTGTAAGTAAACTTCCGTTTTACCACTGCCGGTAACGCCTTCCAGGAGAAATACACTAAACTGCCCTAGTGTGTTATAAACGCTATCAATCGCTTGTTGTTGTTGCGGATTACAGATTAAAGGCGTGTTGCGAATAATGGCTTTAGGGTTGGAAGGTTTGGTTTCGGTTAATTCGGCTTTGATTAAACCCTTGGTGATTAATTCATTAACAGCGGGGCGCCAGTTATTATTCCAAGCACTGAGGTCGGTGTCTGATAAATAATGTGTGCTACTTTGAAATTTATCGAATACGCTTTGTTGTTTAGGGCTACGCTTTAAGGTGTGGTTGTCGGTGGTTTGTCCTAACTCAGTAAGGGTGTAACGTTTTTCAGATTTAACTGCAAGGGCTTTACCTTGGCGGAGCGCAGTTGGAAAAGCAGCGCTAATCACTTCCCCTAAAGGGTGATGATAATAATGGCTGGCCCATTGTAATAAACGCAGTTCTTTAGCAGAGAGCAAGGATTTATCATCTAAGATGCGCAGTACAGGTTTTAATTTATCGGTACTTAAGTCGCTGTGTGTACTGATTTCAATGAGGAAACCGGTCTTCTTACCTTTCCCAAACGGCACTTCTAAACGCACACCCGGTTTAATCATGTCCAGATTAATACCCTCTGGAGCAAGATAATCAAACAAACGATAAATGGGCACCGGAAGAGCGACTTTAAAAATCAGCGGTTTTACCATATTGATAACCCAATCGCTTCTTGCTCTAACACGTTACCGTAGCGTTGGGATAACTGCCCTAGCTTAGTAACGCCTTCTATCAATAAGTCCAACTGTCTCCCCTAAGTTTTGTGGAAAGCAACAGTGTTTACTTCATTAATCATTATAAGTCTCTGCTCTTAAAGTTAAGATCATAGTGCATTAAATCAATGATAGCCTAATAATTATTTTAGCAGACTAAATTCTCGTTAGAGATAGCTGTCTAAAGCGGCTGAATTAGCACCTATGGATATTTATGCTTTGTAGGGCGGGATTTTATTAAATACATCCCCCTCGGCCCCTCGCTTTGCATGCGTAAAAAGGCATTACACATATGACATAATGCGATAGCACTTTAAACGAATGTGACAAGCCTTCTGAACGAATGCGATAGCACTTTGAAACCGTGTGATAAGACATTCCAGTGGTTGTGTATTCACATTGATACAAAAACAATGCACATTCTAATGAATGTGCATTCACTTTGCATCAAAAAGCATTACACATAATTAAAATGTGGATAGCCTTTCAACCCAATGTGATAGCACAGTTTAAGCAATGTGACTGCGCATTCCGAAGACCTGCGGCTACAAAACTGAATAATCCAGGCAAGATTTAAGCACCTTCCCGTCGCTTCGATGCCAATCGAATTGGTTTATGTAAGAAAACATTTTCACAATTTAGGGTGGTGCCATATTTTCATGAGCGTTACATTAATTGCCATTTAAGTTAGTCGGTGACCCCATGCCGTGAACAAGACTTGATGCGATCATATGACCAATGTCGAAACTATGATGTGAATAATTGATGAACATAAATAACTTCGTTGGTGAAATAACAAAACTTAGAATACCCTAATTTAAGGAATTTTAATTCTCTCCTGTTCCACTTTTTAACCACTTTAACCTCATTTAACCTCATGCCCCTTCCAGCCATAATAGCAAATGTACAAATAGCCGAGAGCCGGTACGAAAAAGGCGTGTTGAATGCCGATGCTGTCTGCAAAAATACCCTGTATCGGAGGCAAGATAGCGCCTCCTACAATGGCTGCGCAAATAATGCCAGAGCCTTGACCGGTATGTCTGCCTAAGTTTTTAACTGCTAAGGAAAATAGGGTAGGGAACATAATAGAGTTAAATAATCCCACGCCAAGAATACTCCATTTAGCTATTTCACCTTCACTAAAAATAGTGACAATGACCAGGCTCATGGCCATGAAGGCATTAAATAATAAGGCTTTGGCTGGATGAATCTTTTGCATAGCTAAGGCACCGATAAAGCGCCCAACCATCGCCCCACCCCAATAAAAAGCTACATAATGTCCAGCGTCCTGTTCTGATAAGTGGGCAATGCTGGGTTCACCTAAAAAGCTGATTAAGAAGCTACCAATCGAGACTTCACTACCCACATAAATAAAAATACCCAAGGCGCCTAAAACCAAATGTGGATAACTCCAGGCACTAACAGTGTCAGCAGTTAAGTCCTCAGTCACCCTGCTATCACTGTCAGCTAAGGGTCTGCTAGCCTGTATTTTAGGGAGTTTAAGCAAGGCGAAAATAACGGCAATACCCAATAAAACCGCAGCCAGTAATAAATAGGGACTTTGCACGGCGACCGCTTGAGCGGCTTGATACGTGGATAAAGCATCTGTATCCAGAGCCTTAATTTCTTCGGCACTCTTAACCGCTGTTGATAAAATAAACAGCGTTCCAAAATAAGGCGCTAAGGTGGTTCCCAGAGAATTAAAAGCCTGGGTCATGGTTAAACGACTAGAGGCTGTTTCTGTAGGGCCTAAAATAGTCACATAAGGATTGGCAGAGACTTGTAATAAAGTGATGCCAGAAGCTAACACGAAAAACGCCGTTAAAAATAAAGGGTAAGACTGTAAGCTGGCGGCTGGATAAAACAACAAACAACCCAGGCTCGCCACCAATAAGCCCACAATAATACCGCCTTTATAATCGATCTTTTCAACTAAATAACCACTGGGCACAGAGACCACAAAGTAGGCGATAAAGAAACAAAATTGCACCAGCATGGCTTGTGCATAACTCAAGGTAAAGACAGCTTTTAAGTGCGGAATTAAAATATCATTTAAGCAGGTGATAAAACCCCACATAAAAAACAACGACGTTAAAATAGTTAACGAGCCGAAGTAAGGGTTTTTATCCGAAGGATTCGTTACGTTAACTGGCTTTGACGTGTTGTTTGTTATATTAACCATGCTAGATGACTCTTAATTCTTAACCGTAAATACGACGGTCTCATTGCCAACCAGCACTTTAAACTCACCTGGCTCAACCATTCGTTTAAGATCAACACCAATGAATGAAAGATCTCGTGGCGTTAAGGTAAAGTTTAATTTTTCTGCTTGACCGGGGTTTAGGTCTACCTTTTTAAAGGCTTTTAATTGCTTGTTAGGTCGAGTCACAGAGGCAGCAACATCATTGATATAAACCAATACAGCCTCTTTACCTTTTAAGTGACCGGTATTTTTAACGGTTACCGATAAATTAATCGATTCATCCATTGTATAAGTGTCTTTTTCTACCGTTAGACCACTGGTTTCAAAGTGACTATAGCTTAAGCCATGACCAAACGGATAGAGAGGTCTATAGGCATTGGGTTCTAGCGCTTCAATCGGCTTATGATCATATAAGACGATATCATTGGTATTTCTTGGATAAGAAATAGGTAGCTTGCCATTTGGATTGTAGTCACCGTATATAATATCCGCAATCGCTTCACCACCTTCCATACCCGGCAAGAAACCTAGAATGACTCCCTTAGCCAGTTCTGCCTGAGCGGTAATAACCCGTGGACGTCCTCCTAAGGTCACTAGAATAACCGGCTTTCCAGTGGCAAGCAGTGCATTCGCCAGATCAAGTTGAGCTTGATCAAGATTTAAGGTGTCAATATTACCAAGAACTTCCGTATACGGTTTTTCACCTAAACATAAGATGATAATATCTTGATTCTTAGCGGACTCAACTGCTTTTTTAATATCTATTTTGTCAGCAAAAGCTGTTCCACCCACATAAGTGATTTTACCTGTAGATTTCTTTTGTAACGCTCTTAAGACCGTTAACTTGTCAGTTGGATATAAACTTTCATCATCACCCTGCCAGGTGAATGTCCATCCACCATTAAGTACACTCAATAAATTAGCCGTTGGCCCCGTGACTAAAATACGGGCGTCTTTCTTGAGTGGCAGAATATTGTGGTCATTTTTAGCCAGAACGATAGATTCTCTCGCTGCCTGTTGATTGATCTCTAGCGTTTCTGGTGTTGCAAAGTTACCTTCAGCAGTTAGGGGTACAGCCTGTTGTTGATCAAATAAGCCTGCTTCAAATTTTACTTTAAGGATTCTGGTGACGGCTTCGTCAATTCGAGCCATAGGCACTTCACCTGATTGTGCCAACTCAAGCAATAACTCATAAAAAGAAAAATCGGAGGGCACCATACTCATATCAACACCCGCCATGACCGCAATTTTAACGGCCTCTTTGGGTGATGCCGCTAATTTATCACGGGTATAAAGGCGCTTAATATCTTCCCAATCAGACACTGTGAAGCCTTTAAAGCCGAGTTCACCCCGTAGAATAGTCGTTAAATAATGATAATTGGCATGACCGGGAATGCCATCTACTTCAGAGGAGTTAATCATGATTGTGGGCGCTCCTGCTTTTATACCGGCTTCAAAGCTGGGGAGAAAATATTCTCGTAGCATTCGCTCACTAATCCAGGCAGGTGTCCGGTCTTTGCCATTAAAGGGATAGCTATACCCCACATAATGCTTCAAACAAGTTAACCCCTTATCAGGTGATGAAAAATCATCGCCTTGATGACCCTTTATATAAGCTGATCCCAATACTGACGCTAAATGCACATCTTCGCCATAAGTTTCCCATAGTCTAGGCCATAAGGGTTGACGACCAATATCCATGACCGGTGAAAAATTCCATTGCAAGCCTGCGACCCTTAATTCTCTGGCAGTAATTTCACCTTCTTTAACGCTTAAGTCCGGGTTAAAGGTCGCTGCCATATTAATGGCTTGGGGAAATAGCGTCGAATTTTGTATATAGGTTGCACCGTGTATGGCATCGATACCATAAATCACCGGTATTTTTAATCTTGACTGTGCAGTGACCGACTTAATGGTCTGCATTATTTTTCGCCAGGTCTGAAGAGTCTGGGCTTTGTTGTTTGGCGTTGAGGGGGTGTTAAGAATCGAACCAACATGATACTTTAATAGTGCCTCCTTTAACTTACCCTGATCAATCAAGTCATCACCCTTGGGTGCCTGAGCACCAAAGACTGAGAAATCAATCTGGGTCATTTGTCCGACTTTTTCTTCTAGCGTCATGGAAGCAAGAAGGTTTTCAACCGACTGCTGTTTACTTTGTTCCTGGTTTCGCACAGAACACCCCGTGATAATAAATGACAGTGTCATTAAAATAATGGACTTTGTAAGTAATTTCATTCCCTATCTATATCTATAACATCTTCTTGAGGATAAAAAATTAGGATTCTATGTTTAAGTGAATCCTGTCGTCAGAGTTCACTAACTCGGTTCAGCTAACAAGTTAATCAAAATCTGTTCATAAATCTGAGTCAGTATTTCAAGATCAGCTATGGCAATATGCTCATTGATTTTATGAATCGTTTCATTTAAGGGGCCTAGCTCAAGCACTTGCGCACCGGTGGGGGCAATGAACCGACCATCTGAAGTACCACCACCTGTATCATCGAGTGTTTCAAAGCCAGTGACAGTTTTAATGGCTGCATGTGTCGCGTCAATTAAAGCCCCTTTTTCAGTTAAAAAGGGATAGCCTGATAATCGCCATTGCAAGTCATAGTTTAAATGGTGTTTATCCAGAATGGCTTGGGTACGCTGTTTAATGGTGTCTTCGTCTAATTCTGTACAAAAACGCAAATTAAACTGTACCTCAGCGGTTCCTGGAATAATATTTTCAGCGCCGGTTCCGGCATTTATATTTGAAACCTGAAGACTGGTCGCTGGAAAAAAGGCATTCCCTTGATCCCAGACTTCCTCAGTTAATTCTTTTAAAGCGGGTGCAAAACGATGAATCGGGTTATCAGCTAGTTCTGGATAAGCGACATGACCCTGGATACCCAGCACGGTTAATTTGGCACACAAAGACCCCCGTCTACCGACTCGAATGACATCGCCCAACTTTTTATCACTGGACGGTTCACCGACGAGGCACCAATCGATTTTTTCTTGACGCTGTTCTAAGACTTCAACCACCTTCACAACACCGTGAGCCGCGATACCTTCTTCATCACTGGTTAATAAAAGCGCAATAGAACCTTGATGATCAGGATGATGAGCAATGAAGCGTTCAACCGCCGTAATAAAGCAGGCAATTCCACCTTTCATATCTGCCGTACCACGGCCATACAGCTTACCATCAAAAATAGTTGGCTCAAAAGGGGGAGACTGCCAGGCGTTTAAAGGCCCAGGAGGAACAACATCGGTATGTCCTAAAAAGGTAAACAGAGGCTTTTGGTTGCCGCGCCTAAGCCAGATATTTTGCGTGTCATTGAAGTTTAGGCGTTCTTCTTTAAAGTTTAAACCTTGTAACCGAGAGGCTAAAAAATCCTGGCAACCCGCATCTTCAGGGGTGACCGATTCGCGTCGGATAAGCTCTTTAAGAAGTTCTAGCGTTTCACTCATAATAATTCAGTCTGGTAAGTGTCGGCTTTAAAGCCAACCAATAGCTTGAGGCCGGTATCTAAAATAGGTCGTTTAATGAGTGTTGGCGTTGCTAACATTAACGCAAGTGCTTTTTCTTTATTTAAATCACTTTGTTGCTCAATACTCAGTTGTCGCCAACTGGTACTGGATTTGTTAAGTAACACAGTCCAATCTAAACGCAAAGCGAAGTCATTAAGCTGTTGAAGCGTTAGCCCATCAATTCGAAAATCATGGAATTGATAAGCTAAGCCATTTTGATCAAGCCACTGCCGTGCTTTCTTTACCGTATCACAGGTCTTTATTCCGTACAGTGTATACATGTTTCTTTTTATAACTGACTATTTAATAACTCATCAATGCTGGGTAATTCCCTATCAGTTTTACAACGACTTTTATAGACATCAACAAACTCCATAAATGCTTGCTCAAGATCAGCCAGTATTTCTTCTTCGTTCTCACGCTCATCATCTGAAACGTCATCAGATTCCAAATATTCACGCTGTAATTCAACTTCGCTGTTAAGTGCCAAGGTGGCATAAATGACTGCATTATTTGATATTTTATCGCTCATGGTTGTCCTTCTATTGTAGGGTTAAGGAAGTTTAAAATCGATAATCAGTAAGCAATCAGCATTGTTACGGATTAACGGGCGTTATTCAATAGGTTTTCTAAAATGCAGTGTTAAACCTTGTAAAAAGTTTCTAATGATTTGATCACCACAAGCTCTATAATTTTTATGTCCTTTTTGTCTAAAGAAAGCACTTAACTCTGGTTTCGATATTTTAAAGTCTGCCAACTGTAAGGCATTGAGCATATCTTCTTCCTTAAAGTTTAAAGCGATTCTTAACTTCTTGAGGATACTATTATTATTCAATGCTAATTCCGGTTTTTTGGTTTGACCGGGTTTATCTTCCAAGGGGCCTCTTCTATAAGTAATCAAGCCTTTTAAGAACGCATCCATTGTGTCATTATCCAGTTCAACAAAACCATCCTGGTTATCTTTTTTTAGTCGATTGAGTAAATCCTCTCGACTAATAACGACATTGCCCAGTGAAAATATTTGAATCATGATTGGATCACTTAAACCCAATGCGTAACGCACCCGACGTAATACCTCGTTGTTAATCATTATTTTTCCGTAATATGAGTATCGCGTGGGAGTTGTAATTATTCAGTCCCCCGCTTTGAAAAAGAGGGGTTAGGGGATATTTTATTATATAAATCTCCCTTCCCCCCTCTGATTAATCTCTTAATAATTCATTAATACCTGTTTTACTACGGGTTCTTTCGTCAACCTGTTTGATAATAACAGCACAATATAAGCTGTAACTACCATCGGCTGAAGGTAAGTTGCCGGATACCACAACAGAACCGGCTGGAATCCGTCCATAAGTAACTTCACCGGTCATGCGGTTAAAGATTTTTGTGCTTTGACCGATATAAACGCCCATTGAAATCACGCAGCCATCTTCGACAATAACACCTTCAACAATTTCTGAGCGTGCGCCAATAAAACAGTTGTCACCGATAATAGTGGGACCTGCTTGTAAAGGTTCTAAGACTCCTCCAATCCCTACACCACCGGACAAATGCACATTTTTACCGATTTGCGCACAAGAACCTACGGTAACCCAAGTATCGACCATGGTACCGCTATCCACATAAGCACCTATATTAACGTAGGACGGCATCAAGATTGCGCCCGGAGCAATATAAGAGCCATGACGCGCCACCGCATTAGGTACTACCCGTACACCTGCTTTGGCGAAGTCTTCTTCAGTATAAGTTGAATATTTACATTCAACTTTATCGTAATAACGGGTATTGCCACCATCCATTAACCGGTTTTCGTTAATTCTAAACGACAATAAGACTGCTTTTTTAAGCCATTGATGCGTTACCCAGTCACCATCAATTTTTTCTGCGACTCTGAGTGTTCCATTATCCAGTAAGCTAAGCGTTTCGGTTACGGCTTGACGAATTTCAGTTGAAACATTGACCGGGGTAATTTCGCTACGTTGTTCAAACGCATTTTCTATAATAGTTTTCGTGTTGTTCATTGTGACATCTATAAAGTTTTAAGAAAGTGTTTAATGCTATGGGCTGCTATTATGCAGTCATTCAGTGGTGCAACTAAGGCAATTCTAACATGATTGAGGCCTGGGTTTAGACCTGCAAATTCACGTGATAGATAACTACCCGGTAATACGGTAATATTTTCTTGTGCAAATAGTTGTTGAGCAAACTCAGTATCTGCAATCGGTGTTTTGAACCACACATAAAAACCAGCCGGTGGCCTTTCAATAACACATACATCAGCAAGAATCTCTATAAAAGCCGTAAACTTCTCACGGTATAAACGCCGGTTATCGATGACATGCTGTTCATCTTGCCACGCTTTAATACTGGCTTGTTGTGTGGGTAAGGGCATGGCGCACCCCTGATAAGTGCGATATTGGAAGTATTGACCTAAAATATCCGCATCACCCGCCACAAAGCCAGACCTTAAGCCGGGTGCATTAGAACGTTTAGATAAACTATGAAAGACAACACAGCGTTTAAAAGACGTATTCCCCAGGGCATAGGCACTTTCCAATAAACCAGCGGGTGGATTATTTTCGTCATCATAAAGCTCGCTATAACACTCATCAGAGGCAATCATGAAGTCGTACTTTTCTGCTAAACACAATAATTTTTGATGATCTGCTGTCGACATGACAGCACCACTGGGGTTCCCGGGTGAACAAATGTAAATTAACTGACAACGCTGCCATATTTCTTCAGGGACGGTATCAAAATTAGGTAAATAATGATTGGCTTCTACGGTATTTAAAAAATAAGTCTCTGCACCTGCTAATAAAGCCGCACCTTCATATATTTGATAAAAGGGATTTGGCATGATCACAACAGGGTTTGTTGTTGGATCAATTAGGCATTGAGCAAAAGAAAATAACGCTTCGCGCGTACCACTAACCGGTAAAACCTGTGTTTCAGGATTAATGGTTTCAATCGGTAAGTGGAAACGGTTTGTAAGCCAGTTAGCAATGGTTTTTCTTAATTCAGGGATACCTTTAGTCGTTGGATAATTAGATAAACCCTGCAAGTTCGCTAATAAAGCATCTTTAATAAATTGAGGTGTTATATGCGCAGGCTCTCCAATCGATAATACAATCGGGGATTTATCAACGGGCGGAACAATGCCTTGTTTGAGTTGCGCTAGTTTCTCAAAGGGATAGGGATGCAGGTGTTTTAAATTAGGCGTCATAACGAAATGTAATTTATATTATTGCTTACATTTTAACGTAAGTTATTGCCTCAGGTTTAAAAATGTATTGAATACAGGCAATACTCATCGAGACGGTGTACAACCATCTCGCGGAAGCTCCTATGCGGCATCTCTATTGGGATTCGAATCAAGTATACTTCGTAACGAAAATTCAGGTACTCTTACGCATATAAAACCATTGATCGGGTCGGTTTAACTTCATCGATAAACGCCGATAAAATCTCATTCACTTTTTAATTAAATATAAACACTCTGAATACTATCACGCCCACCGCTGACAATAACATAAAGTATTGGTTTGCCTTATTACGTACGCCAGGTGTTGGTTGTCGCACGTTTCTTAATCTATTGGAAACGCATACGCCAGTACAATTATTTAGTGAATCTTCCTCTGCATTATCTGCCTTAGGTTTAAAAAGCCCTAGTGTTGAGGTTATTAAGAACCCTGATTGGGCGACTATTGATAACGATCTCGCCTGGTTAAGTCAAAATAACAACTACGCCATTACCGTCAATGATGCCAATTACCCTTATCAATTAAGAGAAATTGCTGATCCACCACCGGTTTTATTTGTTCGTGGCAATCCTAATTTATTAGCAGCTTCTCAGATAGCCATCGTAGGTAGTCGTAACCCCTCTACTTTAGGTGAAGAAACAGCCTTTAACTTTGCCAAAACATTAAGTCTGTATGGTTTTACCATTACCAGTGGTTTAGCTTTAGGTATCGACGCAGCAAGCCATCGAGGCGCATTATCTGTAAAGGGTTATACTATTGCCGTGGCAGGAACCGGATTAGATCGAGTTTATCCTGCCCTACATAAAGACTTAGCCACTGAAATCGTCAATACCGGTGCCATTATTTCGGAGTTTCCTCCTGGCACGACGGCTAAGGCAAATCATTTTCCAAGGCGAAACCGAATTATCAGTGGCTTATGCCAAGGTTTGCTGGTGGTCGAAGCAGCAAAACAAAGCGGCTCTTTGATTACCGCTCGTATGGCTTTAGAGCAAAATAGAGAAGTAT
This sequence comes from Methylococcales bacterium, assembly GCA_003584865.1. Classification (GTDB taxonomy): domain Bacteria; phylum Pseudomonadota; class Gammaproteobacteria; order Methylococcales; family Methylomonadaceae; genus Methylobacter_C. The sequence continues at coordinate 20,865 of QVQE01000153.1, read as the reverse complement.
TTGCCATACCCGGCTCTATTCATAACCCGTTAGCCCGAGGATGCAATGCGTTAATCCGTCAAGGTGCGAAACTTGTCGAAACCAGTCAAGATATTATTGAAGAATTACATCAATATTATCAGCCAGATAGGAAAATATCGTTACTCCCTGATGAATCAACACTTGACCTGGAGCAACAAACATTATTGAATCGTATTATGTTTAGCCCAACTTCTATTGATGATCTGGTGCAAATTACCGGAAATTCTGTCGAAGTTATTTCGTCAATGCTACTCATTTTAGAGCTACAAGGCTACCTAGAAGCAACGGCAGGTGGTTGCTATATACGCTTAAAATAATCATTAAAGAACGAATAATTACTATGAAAGAAAATATTTTTGATGTGCTGATGTATCTTTTCGAAAACTATATGGAAGATGAAATTGAATTACCGCCCGATAGCGATGTCATCAGGACAGAATTACAGGAGGCAGGCTTTCAATCGTGCGAAGTCAATAAAGCATTTGATTGGCTAGACTCATTAGCTTTAGAGGGAACCATAAAGCCGACCATTACCTCTGCTTTTCGGATTTTTTGCCCCCAAGAAAACAAAAAACTTGACCTTGAGTGCCGCAATCTTATTATGTTTCTTGAACAAAGTGGTATTCTAACGCCAACCAATCGAGAACTTGTGATTGATCGTGTTATGGCACTGGAACATGAAGAAATATCAATGGAGAAACTTAAATGGATTGTTTTAATGGTATTGTTAAGTCAACCTGACGAAGAAATTGCTTTTTCTAGAATGGAAGATATAGTCTATGAATTAATTCCTGCTTATTTACATTGATATTTATTCAAAGTAAGGCACCAAACCTTTTATATTCACATATCCTCCTATTGAACCTTAAACGTTATTAAAGTAAATGAGTAAAAATCTTGTCATTGTAGAATCTCCTGCAAAAGCAAAAACCATAGAAAAATATTTAGGTAAAGACTTCCATGTTTTAGCCTCCTATGGTCATGTGAGAGACCTTATTCCCAAAGAAGGTGCCGTTGATCCTAATAATGACTTTGCCATGAAATATGAAGTCATAGACCGTAATCAACGTCATGTTCAGGCGATCAGTAAAGCCCTTAAATTAGCCGACACTTTATATCTGGCAACCGACCCCGATAGAGAAGGTGAAGCCATTTCCTGGCATTTATTTGAATTATTAAAAGAGAAAAAACTACTCAAAGATAAACCTGTACATCGAGTCGTTTTTCATGAAATTACTAAAAAGGCAGTCACCGAAGCCATTGCTAACCCTGAGAAGCTGGCTATTAATTTGATCAATGCCCAGCAAGCTCGTCGTGCTCTCGATTATTTAGTGGGTTTTAACTTATCCCCCCTGTTATGGAAAAAAATACGCCGTGGTCTTTCGGCGGGTCGAGTCCAAAGCCCTGCTTTACGCATGATAGTCGAACGAGAGCTAGAGATTGAAGCCTTTAAAACCCGTGAATACTGGTCTGTTGATGCCGCCTTAACCAGTCATGAGCAAAACTTTAAAGCTAAACTGACTCATTTTGATAACACCAAACTTACTCAATTTAGTATTACTGATGAGGCGCATGCGGAACAAACGAAACAGACCTTACTGTCAGCTGCTGATGGTCAATTATTAGTTAGTAAGCTAGAAAAAAAGCAGCAAAAACGTAACCCTGCTCCTCCGTTTATAACCTCAACACTGCAACAGGAAGCGTCACGTAAATTAGGCTTTACCACTAAACGCACCATGATTGTTGCACAACAACTGTATGAAGGCATTGATATCGGTGGAGAGACACAAGGTTTAATTACCTATATGCGTACTGATTCGGTTAATTTATCCGTTGAAGCCGTTGAAGAAATTCGCAAACTGATCGTTGAAAAATACGGACCTAAAAACATACCGAAAGAACCCCGGTTGTTTAAAACCAAGTCAAAAAATGCGCAGGAGGCGCATGAAGCGATTAGGCCTACCACTTCAAGCTATTTACCGGCACAGATCAAAGACTCTCTGACGATTGAGCAATACAAACTCTATAATCTTATCTGGAAGCGGACTATTGCCTGCCAAATGATCCACGCCACTCTTAATAGGGTGGCAATAGACTTAACCTGCGGAGAAGGCAAACATATTTTTAGGGCATCGGGTTCCACAATTGCCAGCCCCGGGTTTATGGCGGTTTATCTGGAAGGAAAGGATGACAGCAAGGAGAGTGATGATAAAGAAAGCTTTTTGCCTCCACTCGAAGAAGGTCGACCAGTCCCGCTCAATGACATTATCACTGGACAGCACTTTACCGAACCTCCACCGCGTTATGGTGAAGCCAGCCTGGTTAAATCGCTTGAAGAACACGGCATCGGTCGACCGTCTACCTATGCTTCGATTATTTCTACGCTCCAGAATCGTGAATATGTCACCTTGGACAATAAGCGCTTTTACCCCACCGACGTCGGCAGAATTGTTAATAAATTTCTAACCGAGCATTTCACAAAATACGTTGATTATGATTTTACGGCTAATCTGGAAGATGAGCTGGATGCCGTTTCTCGCGGTGAAAAGGACTGGATACCTCTAATGCGGGAGTTCTGGACACCGTTTACCGCGATGATCCAGGAGAAGGAAACCAGCATCCAGCGTAAAGATGTGACTCAAGAAGCCCTTGATGAAAAATGTCCTGAGTGTAGCAGCCCTTTATCGATTCGCTTAGGTAGAAATGGTCGATTTATTGGCTGTACGAATTATCCCGAATGCTCGTATACCAGAAACTTAAACGGAGATGCCGGGACACCTGATGAACCCGAAGTATTAGAGGGCAGAACCTGCCCGGCTTGTGACTCAGCGTTAATTTTTAAAACAGGTCGCTATGGCAAATTTATTGGTTGCAGTGCTTACCCAAAATGTAAGCATATTGAACCCATTGAAAAACCATTAGACACTGAGATCGAATGCCCTCAATGTAAAAAAGGCAGCATCCTTAAACGTAAATCACGTAATGGTAAGATCTTTTATTCGTGCTCAGGCTATCCAAAATGTGATTATGCGCTCTGGAACAATCCGATTAAAGAAAGCTGCCCACAATGCCAATGGCCTATCTTAACGGTAAAAGAAACTAAACGGCGAGGTGTAGAAAAAGTTTGTCCTCAGAAGGACTGTAGCTACGCAACCCCTTATGAAGGTGATCCCGCTGATGTACAGGGGCCAGCGGCAAGCTTAAATCAAGAGGCATAAGTCAATCAAAGATTAGCTAGCATGGTTTTAATTGGCTTAAACGACTTTCTGTGGATAGGCAAAATACCAAATTTTTCAATCTCATATAAGTGCTGCTTTGTGCCATAGCCTTTATGCTGACCAAAAGTAAAATGAGGGTATTCTTTATCAAGATTGACCATCAATCTATCGCGCTCAACCTTTGCCAATATCGAGGCGGCGCTTATAGCTTGAACTTTACTATCACCTTTAATAATCGCCTGAGCAGGTATAAGTAATTTAGGGAGTTGATTTCCATCAACTAAAACGTGATCGGGCTGAATGGCTAATTCATTCACGGCTCGTTGCATAGCTAATAAGGTCGCTTGCAGGATATTAAGCTCATCAATCTCTTCAACCGTTGCAAACGCAATGCACCAGCTTAGGGCATTTTTCTTTATCTCTTGAAAAAGGATATCCCGTTTACGCTCGCTCATCACTTTGGAATCGGCTAAACCACCAATGGGTCTGGAGGGATCAAGAATAACCGCAGCGGCAACAACAGAACCAGCAAGCGGACCTCTACCTGCTTCATCAACCCCCGCAATTAAGGAACTATAGGATAAATCCTTAAAACCAGCTGCTGAGCTTATCTCAATATCCCTCTATTCACATTTCTTAAAAAGCTAATCATCCCGGCTACCTGCTCACTGTCTCCCGCCATTTCTTCAATTTTCTCTATGGCATCTTCCAAGCGCAAATTCATTTTATAAATAAGCTTGTAGGCATTCCTGATTAAACGGATATCTTCAGGAGAAATTCCATTACGCTCCATACCCACTGAATTAATACCATGAGGACGGGTTGGCTTACCCCCCACCATAATGAAGGGTGGAATATCTTGTGTTATTGCGCTACCCATCGCTGCAAAGCTATGTTGACCAACCTGGGTGAATTGATGAACTAAAGTAAAGCCACCCAAAATGGCATGGCTATTAAGATGTACATGTCCCGCTAAAGATGCCCCATTGGCCATAATGACGTGATCACCAATAATACAATCATGAGCAATATGGGTGTAAGCCATAAATAGATTATCACTACCTATTTTGGTAACACAGTTATCTTGCTGTGTACCTCTATGCATAGAGGTAAATTCTCTAATGGTATTTCTATCGCCAATTTCAAGTCGCGTTACTTCAGCCGCATATTTTTTGTCCTGAGGATCATCACCAATAGAAGCGAACTGATAAATACGATTATCTTTACCGATAGAGGTTGGCCCTTTAATGACTATATGCGGCCCTATCACAGTACCCGAATCAATTTTTACATCCGCACCGATGACAGAAAAAGGGCCAATGGAGACATTGTCCGCTAGTTCAGCATGACTATCGATAATAGCGGTTGGATGAATCAAGCTCAATCTACCACCGCTGCACATCTAATTTCTGCACTGGCTACAAACTCGCCATCAACTTCAGCTCGACATTCAAAAGCCCATATATTCCGTTTACTTTTAACGAATATCGACTCTAACATCAATTGGTCACCCGGAACCACAGGCCTTTTAAATTTAGCCTTATCGATACCGACTAAATAATAGATCATGCCTGCCAATTCGTCTCCCGCAGTTTCCGAAGCCAACAATCCGGTTGTTTGTGCCAAGGCCTCCAAAATGAGCACGCCCGGCATAATAGGCTTTTGCGGAAAATGGCCTTGAAAAAAGGGTTCGTTATAAGTGACATTTTTCACACCTAACAACCGAATCCCTGGCTCACATTCAATCACTTTGTCAACCAATAAGAACGGGTATCGATGAGGCAAAAAGGCTTGAATTTGTAAAATATCTAACGTGATAGACATAATTTAGATTACTTTAATTAAAAAAGAAGTTTTTAGGCTCATAACGTTAAGTTACCTTAAGAAGATATCAGCCCACAACTTAGAACAACCTTTCACTATTATCTAAAACTGAATTACTCTGGCATTGTAGACAATTTCTTTACCACTTGTTCTGTAATATCAAATTGTTCTTTTTTATAAACAACAACATCGGAAAGAAGTAATAAATCAAAGTCTTCATCTTTAGCAATTTTACTGGCGACTTCGACAATACCACGCTGTAACTTGCCTAGCTCTTCGTTACGGTTAGCGTTAATGTCCTCATTAAATTCTTGCTGTGCTTTTTTGAAATCCCTTAACTTGGCTTGAAAATCCTTTGAAATGTTACGCTTCTCATCATCACTCATAATAGCCCCGTCCTTGTTTACCTTGTCTTCTAACGCTTGAATTTCTTTACCTTGGCTTTCTAACTGCTTACCACGTGCACCAAACTTGAGATCAAAGCGTTTTTTCACTTTCTCCATTTGGGGTGTTTTTTCAAGAACCGCATTCATATTAATAACGCCAATCTTTAAATCCGCATAACTGACGTTTCCAACAAACATGAGTCCTAAAAATAAAGCAATTTTCTTTTTCATTGTTAAATCGATCTCTGGTTATAGTTAAGTTAAAATAGGTAAAAGGAATAATATCTGTTAAATTATAGGGGATAAGCCCTAGAATCTAAACAACTTCTGTTAGAAATTTTGACCAAAATTGAATTGGAAGAACTGCGTTTGGTCTTTGCTGGTTACAACAGTGCCAGGATCAATACCGTTCGCTGGATTATAGGTGTTATAAGTATAGTTCCCTCTATTAAGAGGATAAGCAGCACTCACTGATAACGCCCCAAAAGGCGAAAGCCATTCACCTGAAAGACCGGTTGAAAACTTCATGTTACTCGCCGAAAATGTATTACTAAGCGATCCGGCATCAAAAAAAGTACCTAAACGAACCGACTTCGTATCCGACATAAAGGGCACAGGAAAAAACAGCTCAGCATTAGCGATAATTTTAACAGAACCACCTATAGGGTATCCATTAGAATCTCTTGGACCCATGGTATTGTTCCTATAACCTCGAACAGAGCCAGACCCACCCATAAAATAATTCTCAAAGAATGGCAAAGCATGCGTATTGCCATAACCACCCGCATAACCAATCTCACCATTCAACTTAAAAGTAAAGTCTTTAGCTAACGGAATATAACGCTGTTGCCTATAGCCAATCTTGTAATACTCCAAATTACTACCCGGTATTGTTGCTACGCCAGACAAACGCTGTTGAGCACCTGAGTTAGGAAACATGGCACGATTAAAGGTATCATGAACCCAGCTAATGCCCTGACTGTAAGTTAAAAAAGAACTACCTTGCCCAACGATAAAGTCATTAATTTGTTTGGATGAATAAGCCGTAGTGCCTAATGAAGTATGCTTTATATCCGTATCAAAACGGACCTGATCAAATTCATTTAAAGGAAGTCCAAAATTAATACCCGCATTCATGATGTTGGTATTATAGTTTGCTATATTAATCGCCCCCGCATTTCTCTTTGTATAACCCAGGTTATATCCTTGACTCACCCCATCAGTTGTAAAATAGGGATTAGCAAAACCGAATTGATAGCTAGTAATATAACTACTGTTATTAAAAGCAATATTAACCTGCTTACCTGAACCAAATACGTTGTTCTGGGCAATATTTGCGTTCAAAACAATCCCTTGAACCTGAGAAAAACCAATACCTGCCGATAAATTACCTGAAGATTTTTCGACAACGGTGTAATTAACATCAATCTGGTCGGTCGTGCCAACAACGGGCGGATTTTCCACATTAACACTTTCAAAATAACCTAACCGTTCAAGGCGAGTCTTTGAGCGTTGAATCTTAGCACTGGATGCCCAGCTCGCTTCCATTTGACGCATTTCACGACGTAGGACTTCATCTCGTGTTTTAGAGTTACCGCTCATATTGATACGATGAACATAAACACGCTTACCGGGTTCTACAAAAAAAGCCATGTCGACGGTTTTTTGTCCCTCATTAATTTCAGGTACCATATTCACGTTTGCAAACGCATAACCTTCATCACCCAAACGGTCTTGAATGGCTTTTGAGGTTTCAGTCGCATTTTTTCTAGAGAACGTCTCACCCGGCCCAACAGTCATTAGCTTAATCAATTCAGTTGGGGCAACCACCAAATTACCCGATAGCTTGACTTTATTCAGCTTATAAACGTCACCTTCTTTAATGTTGATAGTGACATAAATATCCTTTTTATCCGGCGTAATAGCGACCTGAGTAGACTCGACTGAAAAATTAATATAGCCGCGATCCAGATAATAAGACCGCAATGTTTCCAAATCTGCAGCTAACTTTTGTTTAGAATATTGATCATCTTTAGTATAAAAAGACAATATATTAGACGTACTCAGTTCAAAGGCTTTAAGCAAGGTCTTTCTATCAAAGGCAGTATTGCCAACAATATTGATCTGCTTAATTTTGGTCACTCGACCTTCAGAAATTTTAATATTAATACCGACGCGGTTCCGAGTTAAATTGGCAACGTCAATTTTAATCTTTAAACCATACTTACCATGACTCAAGTACTGCCGTGTCAGCTCTTGCTCAACTTTATCCAATATTTGCCGGTCAAATATTTTACCTTCAGCCAAACCGATCTTATCAAGTGCTTTAGTTAAATCATCTTTACTCAGATCCTTGTTACCTTCAAAGACAATCTTTGCGATAGATGGGCGCTCAACGACATTAACAATTAATGTTGAACCCTGTCTTTCCAGGGAAACATCTTTGAAAAATCCAGTTTTGAATAGTGCTTTGATAGCGGGCGATACATTGTCTAAGGAGAATTTCTCTCCGACATTCACTGGCAAATAGCTATAAACAGTTCCTAACGCAATGCGTTGCAAGCCTTTAACTTGAATATCACTAACAACAAACTCTTTACCTGCCTCAACCACAGATGAGACCAGTAAACCAAGCAATAATAAGCAAGAAAAAGTATTTGATTTCATGTGGGAGGTTAAAAATAAAAGATCAAAGTCCAAACAATTAAAAACGGTTGAATTATATCACAATAAATATTAAATAATCTTAAGCCCTATGAACAGGAAAGCTAAGTACATCATTAATGCTTAAATTGCCTGTTAATGCCATTATTAGACGATCCAAACCAATAGCCATACCAGAACACTCTGGTAAACCCTGTTCCATAGCAGCAATAAGCTGTTTGTCTTTAACAGTTACTGGACGGTTATTTTGCAATCTAACAGCTATTTCCTCATCAAACCGCTTATTCTGCTCTTGAGCGTCCGTCAATTCATAATAACCATTACCCAGTTCAATACCGTTAATAAACACCTCAATACGATCGGTAATGAGTGGATTAAGTGGATTGATACGCGCTAATGAAGATTGACAGGCAGGATAACCGTAAACCATACAGACAGCATTTTCTCCCAGATGAGGCTGGATATAGTGGCTAAAAATAAAATCCAGCCACAAGGCGTGCTCATAACCACAAATAGCCAAGGCTTCGGGCTGACCATTAGCCAACGCGAAAGCACTATAATCGACATAAGAAAACGTTAAAGAGTTCAATCCCGTAGTGCGCTGAAATACATCTTGATAAGTAAAGCGTTGAGTTGCGTTTAAAGACAAATATCCCAGACTCAGCGTTTCAATCAATTCTGAAATTTCATCCATTAACTCAGTTAAAGTAAATCCGACACGATACCACTCTAGCATAGTAAATTCAGGGTTATGAAAGCGCCCTGACTCACCATTTCGGAAAGCTTTACAGATCTGGTAAATAGATCCACTACCCGCAGCCAGCAACCTTTTCATTGCAAACTCAGGTGACGTTTGCAAAAACAAAGTATCACGCTGTGAATGAGCAATATAATCCGTAGTAAAAAAATCTAATTGTGGATCGGTTCCACACGCATGTCCCAGCAAAGGCGTTTCAACTTCAAGCACGTCTTTTGCTAAGAAAAAACACCTTATGCCATTAAATACTTGCGCACGTAATCGCAAAATATCAATAGCACAGGTTGGCCGCCAATCATCAATCACTAGTCTTTTACACGTGAAATATATTCACCGGTACGGGTATCGACTTTAATCACTTCACCTTGCTGAACAAATAACGGTACCCTAACCACCGCCCCTGTTTCTAATTTAGCGGGTTTACCACCGCCACCTGAAGTATCACCACGAACGCCTGGATCAGTTTCAACAATCGCTAATTCGACAAAGTTAATCGGTGTTACCGATAAGGGTGCATCATTCCAAAGTGTAACTGTGCAGTTATCCTGGTCTTTAAGCCATTTACTGGCATCACCGACTAATTTCTCATCACATTGATATTGCTCAAACGTATCAGGCACCATAAAGTGTCTAAACTCGCCATCGCTATATAAATATTGCATACCAACGTCGACAACATCTGCGCCATCGAGAGACTCGCCCGATTTAAAGGTTCTTTCAATCACGCGCCCCGTTTTAAGGTTTCTAATTTTTACCCGATTAAAGGCTTGCCCCTTACCTGGCTTTACAAACTCATTTTCGATAATTGCGCAGGGATCATTATCTAACATGACTTTCAACCCTGCTTTAAACTCATTGGTACTGTAAATGGCCATTCTATCCTCAATATAACAAACAATATAAAACTAACACATTATAATGGACGTAACAATTGATAGAAACTTTAAATAATGATTTTCATGCCTGATTCGCTTAACGAACCCCTTCACTTTACTAAAAATTGGCAACAACAACTTGCCGAAGCGTTTAACAATATTGAAGACTTATGCCATTATCTACAACTACCTCTTGAGGATTTACCGACGTCTATCAGTGCAACCAAAAACTTCTCTCTAAAGGTTCCTGTCAGCTTTGCTGCCAGTATTCAAAAAGGCAATCCTAACGACCCATTATTACGGCAAGTCTTGCCAGTTAAAGATGAACTTTCGATATACCCCAGATTTAATGACGACCCGGTGGGAGATTTAGCCTCTGCGGCTCAAGTAGGCGTGTTACATAAATATCACGGTAGGGTTTTATTGATTAATACGGGGAGCTGTGCGATTAACTGTCGCTATTGTTTCCGGCGAAACTTTCCCTATTCAGACAGCCAACTCAGTAAACAATATGAAGATGCCGGCATTCAATACCTTAACGAACACACCGAAATTTCTGAAGTTATCTTAAGTGGTGGAGACCCTTTATTATTAAATGATGAGCGTTTGAAAAGTCTTGTTCAAAAATTAAACGCCATCAAGCACTTAAAACGCATCCGAATTCATACTCGTCTACCCATTGTGTTGCCAGCAAGAATAACAGAAAATCTTATTACAACCTTAACCGGAAGTACTCAACAAGTAGTAATTGTGGTTCACTGTAACCATGCTAATGAAATAAACGCCCGGGTTAAAAATGCCTTAGCCTTATTAAGAAACGGAGGCATTAGCTTATTTAATCAATCGGTATTATTAAAAGGTGTCAATGATCAATTAAACACTCTTTGTGACTTAAGTGAGACACTTTTTGCGCAAGGAGTAACACCTTACTACCTACATCTATTGGACAAAGCGACAGGAACTGGACATTTTGAAGTATCAGAACCCATCGCTATCGAATTGATAAAACAACTACAACTAACCCTACCCGGTTATCTGGTGCCCAAACTGGTTAAAGAACAAGCCGGCGCTTTGTCCAAACAAACTATTTTGTAATGTTAAAAATCATAATCTACAATTAAATCATCAACAGAATAATTGATAGCACCCGAATGCTGCTCTATGTTATTTAGACTTTAATCTTTTAGTCTGCTTAAACTTAATCGCTTGCTCCAAAAAACCGGCAGGATTAACTGGCACAGAATCAATCGCCAGTATCGTCCCTAATTCACTCATCGCTTTTTGATAAACCTTACGCTTAAAGTACACCACATCATTCAGTGGCTCCCAATAATCCACCCACCGCCAACTATCGAATTCGGGTTTCGCACATTGATCAAATCGCACATTTGAATCTTGAGTCAACAAACGTAACATATACCAAATTTGTTTTTGTCCTATACACAAAGGCATAGAACTCTTGCGAATATATCGCTCTGGCAACTGATATCTCAACCAATAGCGCGTTCGCCCCAGCAATTCAACATGTTGTTGCTGTAATCCAGTTTCTTCCCACAATTCTCGGTACATCGCGGTTTCAGGGTCTTCGTTGTCATTGATTCCGCCTTGCGGAAACTGCCAAGCGTTTACGCCCATTCGTTTTGCCCAAAACACACGACCCTCATCATTGCAAAGGATGATCCCGACATTAGGTCGGTATCCTTTAGAGTCTATCATGTTAAAACCTGTATCTTTTATCCGTCCTATGTCTTAATCTTACTCACTGGTTAAATTACAAAATAGGTCAGCTTGTTTATAATAGTCCCATTGTTCCATAAAAGCCCCCTAGATGCCAGAGTGCACAGCCCTTTTAATTACTTCAGACAGGATTAACGTGAGTTTAGCAATTTTTGATTTAGATAATACATTGATAGCCGATGACAGCGATTACTTATGGGGACAATTTCTTGTCGACCAAGGCATTGTTGATAAAGCGTATTATGAAGATTCCAACTTGAAATTCTACAATCAATATAAGCAAGGCACCTTAGATATCGTTGAGTTTTTAACGTTTTCTCTAAAGCCCCTAGCAGACAATGATGCCACCCAACTTCTTAAGTGGCGCAACCAATTTATACAGGAAATCATTACCCCTCTATTATTGAAGCCGGCTCAAGAACTGATTGCCAAACACAGAGTCAAGGGTGATACTTTATTGGTCATCACCGCAACCAACCGTTTTGTTACTGAACCCATTGTACAGCTTTACGGCATTGATAATTTATTAGCCACAACACCCGAGTTCATCGAAGGAAAATATACCGGTGGTTTTAATGACATTCCCTGCTTCCAGGAAGGCAAGGTCAAACTATTAGAGGAGTGGTTAAAAAACACGTCAACTGAAACCATGCAAGGCAGTTGGTTCTATAGCGATTCACATAACGACCTACCCTTACTTAAATTAGTTGATAATCCAGTCGCTGTTGACCCTGATGAAAAACTCACCGCTTATGCACAAGCCAATCACTGGCCTATTATTAGCTTAAGACAAGGGAAATGTCCTACTGAGCATTTTCAGAAGTAAATCATTACACCTAATTTTCATAAATACCCGTTACACTTAACAACTTTAATCATTTTCTTACACTGGAATATCCATGGGACCACATTATTTAAACCGCTTTTTTACACCTAAATCAGTGGCTATTGTTGGCGCTTCAGAACGCGAAGACAGCGTAGGCTACCGATTACTGCTTAACATGCAAGAAGCAGGCTTTTCTGGAGGACTTTATCCGGTCAACAACAAACGTGAGCAATTATTAGGTTTAAAAGCCTACCCCGATTTAAGTGCTGTACCTGAGGAATTGGATCTAGTTGTTATTGCTACACCTGCCCCTAGCGTACCTAACATTATGCGTCAATGCGGTGAAAAAGGTGTCACCTCAGTCATTATTATCACTGCGGGTTTTGGTGAGCTAGGCGTGGAAGGCAAAAGACTTGAGCAAGAGGTACTTGATATTGCCCACCGCTATAGCATTCGACTTATTGGTCCGAACTGCCTAGGCGTTATTCGCCCTAGCGGACAACTGAATGCAACCTTTGGTGATGGTATAGTTAAAGAGGGTAGTCTGGCTTTGCTCTCGCAATCCGGTGCAGTCTGCACAGCAATTTTAGACTGGGCTAAAATACAGGACATTGGCTTTTCTACGGTAGTCTCGATGGGCGCAGCAGCAGATATTGATTTTGGTGAAGTCCTAGACTATTTAGCCACCGATAGCAAAACCACCGGTATATTGATGTATGTAGAAGGTATTCGAGATGCCCGTCGATTTTTAAGTGGTCTGAAAGCAGCGGCTCGTTTAAAGCCTGTTATTCTCATTAAATCAGGCCGTCACGAAGCAGGCTGTAAAGCCGCCATGTCTCATACGGGTGCCATGGTTGGTGGCGATAATGTCTTTGATGCCGCCATTGCCCGTGCGGGTGTCGTTAGAGCGTATAGCATCACTGAGTTATTCTCGGCTGCACGCGTGTTAGCCAATAATTATGTCGTTAAAAAGGATCGTTTAGCGATTATTACCAACGCGGGGGGGCCGGGTGTGATGAGTACAGACCGCGCTGAAGATGTGGGCATACAAATGGCTGAACTGAATACTGTCAGCCTAGAAGCCTTAAACGCTGTTTTACCGGTACACTGGTCTCATGCTAATCCCATTGATATCTTAGGTGATGCCACTTCAGAACGTTACCAAAAAGCCTTAGAAGTATGCCTTGATGATAATAGCATAGACGGCATATTGGTCATTCTAACGCCTCAAGCAATGACTGAACCAACCCAGGTAGCTCAGTGCATTATTGACGGTGCAAAAAACAGTAATAAACCTGTATTAGCATCATGGACAGGTGGTGCGAAAGTACAGGAAGGTCGCAACCTTTTTGCGAACAGTAAAGTTGCACACTTTAATACGCCTGAAACCGCAGTCGATGCCTTTGCCTTTTTAGCAAACTATGCTGAAAATCAAATCCTGCTAAAACAAATTCCTTCTACCGCTAAAGAACTCGCCAAACCGGATGTAGAAGGCGCGCGTTTAATTATTGAACGCATTTTATCAGAAGGCCGTCAAGTTCTGACAGCGCAAGAGTCAAAAGCGATACTGGCCGCGTTTCACATTCCAGTCACCCAAACCATTACCGTTAACAGCGCTAAGGACGCTATGATTGCTGCCGAAACGTTACGATTTCCAGTGGTATTAAAAGTTAACATGGCTGAGTTTAGTCACAAGTCTGATATCGGTGGCGTTAGACTTAACATAAACAGCGTTCAGGATATCTCTCGCCACTATGCAGAAATGGAAGCTGCCATAAAGCAGGCTCACCCCGAAATAACCGAAGTGGGCATGACCGTTGAACCCATGTATAAAAGTACCAGTGGTCGTGAACTTATGATTGGTGTGGTGAGAGATCCTGTATTTGGTCCTGCGATTAGCTTCGGCTTAGGTGGCACCATGGTGGAAATATTGCAGGATAATGCCGTTGCGATACCGCCACTGAATGCCTATATGGTTGAGCAAATGATTGCAAAAACCAAAGCGGCTAAATATCTAAAAGCTTTCCGTCAATTACCGCCTGCCAATAGTAAGGCGCTTATTGATACCTTACTGAACGTATCCATCATGGTCAGTGAACTGCCAGAAATTCTCGAACTGGACATTAATCCTCTCATCGTCGATGAACACGGGGCAATGGCAGTGGATGCCCGTATTAAAGCGGAACTATCTCATCAACTCACTCGCTATTCACACATGGCGATACATCCGTATCCACATGAATTAATACAACATTATCAATTAACAAACGGCGTTAATATCATTATCCGTCCCATCCGGCCTGAAGATGCTAACCTGGAAACGAACTTTCACAGCCGTCTCTCGGATCGCACTAAGTATTTTCGTTTCATGCAAGCGTTACATGAACTGACCCCCGAAATGATTGTCCGCTTTACACAAATCGACTATGACCGTGAAATGGCCTTTGTCGCCGTTACTGAAGATCAAAATTTACCGATTGAACTGGCTGTCGGTCGTTATGTGATGAACCCCGATGGTAACTCTGTCGAATTTGCTTTAGTGGTTGCCGATGATAGTCACTGCCTAGGCATAGGAACCCGGCTCATGACCACCCTCATGCATACTGCAAAATCGAAGGGGATGTCCTTTTTTGAAGGCGAAGTGCTGGCTGTTAACAAACCTATGTTATCACTGGTCAAAAAACTCGGTTTCAGTATAGAACCTATAGCGGATGATCATGAGGTTGTTCGAGTTGTTAAAGACTTGAGACAATAAATAACGTCAGACTATAATTTGTTATAAATCTGTTAGATTAATTACTACTCAAAAGGTCAACCTATGTTTAAAACATTAAAATCCGTAAGCGTTATTTTAGTTGTGCTAGCGATACCACTCTTGATTAATGCACCCTTAGTTTCAGCTCAAAATAACACAACGGTTAACAAAACATTAAGTAAAACATTGTTATTAGAACAAGCTGTAGAATTGACCAGCAGCACCGTTAATACCAAAACAATCCGCGTTAACTTTCCAGTCGGCTTTAAAACACCTTGGCATACTCATGAAGGGTCAGGCCCTCGCTATGTGGTTAAAGGTAAATTACAAGTCGTTGAAGACGGTAAAACCAATACTTACTCAAGCGGTGATGTATTTTGGGAAACAGGCAGTTTAATGTCAGTAGAAAATATTGGCAAAGATACCGCTGAATTAATTATTTTTGAATTAACGCCTACTCACTAAGCACTTAAGAATAATATCAGCATGGATATTGGAACGGTATTTAAACTATTAGCGTTGGTATTATGGCCTTTTCTATTCATATTCATATACTACGTATTTGACAGAAAAGGCTTCAATAAACGACTGGAGCAATTTAAACACAACCGCTTTAAATGATGAATTGAATGTAAGTATTCAGCTCCCTCGCCTTGCCCCTCCCTCTTTTTCAAAGGAGGGGGGATCGAATCATCGAGAGAGTGTGAACAGGCTGTTACTGATGATGTTTAACTGGCTGAGGCGTTAGTTTCCAAATATCCCGGTTATATTCGTTAATCGTTCTATCAGTAGAAAACTTCCCACTGTTTGCACAATTGATGATACTCATTTTAGTCCAATGATCTTGGTCTCGATAAGCCTCTTCTACCCGTTGTTGAGCATCAATATAACTTCTAAAATCAGCAATAGTCATCCAGGGATCATGAGGACTCTTTATAGAATTAATGACATCATCAAAAAGCCCTGGTTCAAATTGATTAAAATGCCCTGACTCCAAAAGATGCATGACTGACTGTAAGTCTTCATCTTGAGAAATAATGCCCAATGGATTGTAATGACTTCGTCTTTCTTCGATTTGCTCCTCCGTCAAACCAAATAGAAAAAAGTTTGCATCACCGACCTCTTCACGAATTTCAATATTAGCCCCATCTAATGTTCCGATGGTAATCGCACCATTCATCATCAGCTTCATATTACCCGTACCCGATGCCTCTTTACCCGCTGTAGAAATTTGCTCGGATAAATCCGCACCCGGACATATTTTCTCCATGGCTGAAACCCGATAGTCCGGTAAAAAAAGTAGCGCTAACTGGTTAGCCATATCAGGATCTGAATTTATGACATTGGCAACATTACTAATTAATTTAATAATCTTTTTAGCCATCCGATAACCCGGAGCTGCTTTACCACCAATCAGGACACATCTAGGTACATGATGAGTTACGCTATGCTTTTTAATATCGTTATATAAATGAATCACATGCAATACATTGAGTAATTGACGCTTATACTCGTGTATACGCTTAACCTGCACATCAAAAATGGCATTAACATCCAGATGTAGTGCCATGGGATGCTTACGTTTTTTATAATCTATCAGGCGCTGCTTAGCGAGTTGCTTAATGTCCCGCCAACGTTTTCGAAACGTAGCATCTTCCGCATAAGGCTCCAATTTTTTTAACTGTGATAAATCAGTTATCCACTGATCACCGATCGTTTCTGTAATTAAACTCGCCAGTTCAGGGTTACAGGCTGCCAACCAGCGCCGGGGCGTCACGCCATTAGTTTTATTATTAAACTTATGGGGCCATAACTCATAAAAGTCTTTAAATAAGCCTTGTTGCAATAATTGTGAATGTAACTGGGCAACGCCATTCACAGAAAAGCTACCGACTATTGCCAAATAAGCCATTCTGACATGTTTCTCTGAACCTTCTTCTATAATGGACATTCTTTTTAAACGGTCGCCATCGCCAGGCCAATGCATAGACACTTCTGCCAGGAAGCGGGCATTAATTTCAAAAATAATGTCCATCAATCGTGGCAATAAACGCTGCATCAATCTAACCGGCCACTTTTCCAAGGCTTCGGGTAGCAAAGTATGATTAGTGTAGGCCATCGTATTTTTTGTAATAGCCCAAGCGGCATCCCAAGTTAAGCAATGGTTATCCATCAGTAAACGCATTAACTCTGCAATAGCAATACTGGGATGGGTATCATTAAGCTGAAAACAGTTTTTATCAGCAAAGTCATTAAAGTTTTTACCATGCCCAGCAATCCAATGCGCAACCACATCCTGTAAACTGGCAGAGGCCAGAAAATACTGTTGTCGTAAACGTAGCTCTTTCCCATTTTCATTGGCATCATTGGGATATAACACCATCGTAATATTTTCTGCGGTAATTTTCGAGGCAACCGCCTCTGCATAATCCCCTGCATTAAACTCATCTAAATTAAACTCCTCAGTAGCAACCGCTTTCCACAGTCTCAAAGAGTTGACCGTACCATTCTGATAGCCAGGAATCGGCGTATCAAAAGGCACAGCCAATACATTATTAGACGATACCCAATGGTAGTATTGATGACCCTCTTCATCGGTATGAACTTCAGTATGTCCCCCAAATTTAATACAGTGCGAATATTCTATTCGCTCAATTTCCCAGACATTGCCAAAGCGCAGCCAATGATCTGGTTTTTCTACCTGCTCTCCATTCACAATAGTCTGGGTAAACATACCGTATTCGTATCTTAGCCCATAGCCAATGACGGGGAGTTGCAATGTTGCACAACTATCAATAAAGCAAGCGGCCAAACGACCCAACCCACCATTACCTAATCCGGCATCTTGTTCCGCACTGATCAACTCCTCAATTTCGATGCCTAAATCATACATGGCACGAGTTACAGTATCGGTAATGCCTAAATTAAGCATCGCATTACTTAAGCTCCTACCCATCAAAAATTCCATGGATAAATAATAAAGTCGTCGACAATCACTATTTTTATACTGTTGACGTGTATCTTTCCAACGTTCCATCAATCGATCACGTATCGCTTGTGATAAAGCTTCGCTAGCATAATAAGGGGATCTACAGTGTTCATCTCTACCTAACAGATGTACATAATATTGTTTAAAATCATCAACAAAATCATTTTCTTTCATTCCCTGCTCGGGAAGCTTAATAATGGATAACTTAGGTTTACTAATAATAAACTTGTTACTTGGCATAATTTTGTCCCAGGAGATTTTAAATCGATAATCTAACAGTATGATTGTAATCGCTCATTTTCAGTTAATGTACTAGAAGGACAAACGTCTATCCTACTTTCACTATACTGGACACATAATCTTCTGGTGGTTCAAAGCCCAACAGCGTGATACACGTTGCCGCCAGATTCGCAATACCCGCACCCGGCACATCAACTAACCGCGCGTTAGCTATCCCAGAAGGATCGTATACAATACCAGGAACCGGATTCAAGGAATGGGCGGTTTTCGGCAGACTACGCCCCTGCTTATCTAATTTCAGCTCACCTGTTTTGGCATCCAGTTCGCACATATCATCTGCATTACCATGATCTGCTGTGCATACCAGAATTCCGTTGGCCTTCTTTAGTGCGTCCATAATTCTGCCGACGCCCTCATCCACTGCTTCAACAGCGAGTTTAACCGCACTCACTACACCAGTATGTCCGACCATATCACCATTCGGATAATTCAGACGAATAAACTGGTATTCGCCACTCTCAATAGCTTTAACCACTGCATCAGTAATTTCATCGGCTTTCATCCGTGGCGCATCTTCGAATGGACAAACGTCGGAAGTAATCTCTGTCCAAGTCTCAGTTGCAAATTTACCTGAATTATTACCATTAAAGAAATAGGTTACATGTCCAAACTTTTGGGTTTCTGAAATAGCGAACTGCTTTACACCTGAATTTGAGAGATATTCACTCATGGTGCGGTCAATCGCAGGCGGTGTAACCAGGTAACGTTTGGGAACGCCTAAATCACCGTCATATTG
Source organism: Methylococcales bacterium (assembly GCA_003584865.1). Taxonomy (GTDB): domain Bacteria; phylum Pseudomonadota; class Gammaproteobacteria; order Methylococcales; family Methylomonadaceae; genus Methylobacter_C. Next base: position 1,777 of record QVQE01000153.1, on the reverse strand, counting down.
CATTATGCCGGCAAACAACACATCTGGCTTTTGGCCTCGATCAAACTCTGATAACTCATCCGCTTCAAATGCTTTGGTAATTTCTAATGCTCTATCACCACGGAAGTTGAATAAAATCACGCTATCGCCATTCACAATTGGCCCCACAGGATTGCCATCCCTTTCAATGACAAACGCAGGCAAATCCTGATCTAAGACACCCGGAATTTCAGAACGGAAAGTCTCTATCGCTTCTTTGGTTGAGGCAAATGTTCGACCTTCTGCTTTCACATGCGTATCCCAGCCTCGTTTGACCATATCCCAATTGGCATTGTAACGATCCATAGTGATGTTCATACGTCCACCACCCGATGCTACACAATAATCAACCGAACCATCCGCATTAATTTCTTTCAGGAAATTGTCGAAACGCTCCACATACTCTAGCGCTGACGTGGGTGGTACATCCCGACCATCAATCAAGGCATGTATACGTACCTTCTTAACACCCTGCTCTTTAGCCTTGAGTAACATTGACTCCAGATGATTAATATTTGAGTGTACATTTCCATCTGAAAATAACCCAATAAAATGCAGAGTTGATGCTTTGCTATTTACATTGGTTATGAGTTCTTGCCACACAGAACCGGCTGCATACATCAGACCTGATTCAATAGCTTTTCCAACCAGGGAAGCGCCCTGAGCAAATACACGACCACAACCAATCGCATTATGACCCACCTCTGAATTACCCATATCACCATCGTCTGGTAATCCCACTGACACCCCATGCGCACGTAACTCTGTATAAAGTGCATTTTCATGAAGCCAATTCAGATTTGGAGTATTGGCCTGCTTTACAAAATCACTTGCCGGATTCTTACCAATGCCGACGCCATCCATAATTACCAATACCACCGGACCTTTTGGCCCAGCATAATTCACGCTTTTTTTAAGCTCAATCATTTCAATCTCCAACCTACTGGTTATCTGAATTATTATCTGATGTTATACAACGGCATATTATATCAATGCTCTATCCTTGTCCTGAGGCCTGGAGGCATTTCTAATTTAGCTCTATGCCACCCTTCCATATCTAAAATCTCATCCAAACATTGCTCCATTAATTGATGGGCTTGTTTTGTCACCTCAGCGATGCGCTGATGAACCTGTATATGTACATCACTTTCTGAAGGCAAATCAACACACGTTTTTTGATAATCAAATAACTTACGCAAATTGGTAATTTGCATACTGATATGAACCGGACATGCGCAATTATAAAGTGCTGCCTGATTATTGATAATAGCCAGTTGTAAGGCCGTAAATTTGTTCTCAAGTTCCACCATTAACTCCTTATCAATTTATAGTTAAACACTATCGGTCGTTAATTTTTATTGAACAGCCTTTTCGCAATTCGACCGTTATTGCAGTGATTATGATAACCCGATTACCTTGGACTACCATTAAGAAAATTAGCGTGAGTACATTTTGTTAATTTGCACAAGATAAAATCCTGCGAGATTAATGTAGTCCGGGTAGGCTTGTTTGATCTCAATTTCTTTAGGTAGTTTTTATACTTTAACGGTCGATTGAATGCAGCAATTCCCAATTTGAAATTCAAATAAAAACAATAAGATGGAAATGTATAAATTTAGTAATATACAAGCATAAAATTGACGTTTCTTCGTAAGCCAATGGTTTATGTGGCTTACAGCCTTTGTAAATTTAATTATTTATTTTTAAATGGCATGGCTACCAAAATTCATAATATAACTTTTTGATAAATAATGACTTC